>JANMVB010000061.1:0-28185 GCA_031392305.1 Ferruginibacter sp. | reverse complement strand
CCCAAAAGTTCTACCCGGGTGATTCGTACCAAAAACATGAAGTGAGAAATAACTACTACCTGCCCCACTAATAATAGTAAATGTGACCAAAATGCCCTCTGTCTTTTATTTGATAACTATTTGACAAATAATTTGTTACATGCCCGGGTAACCCTCAACTTCCAAGCTCTAACCTCCAACTATTTCACTTATCTTTGCTGCCCCGAAATAAAACCAGTCGGGTTAATAATCATGTTTCAAAACCTGATCTTCAAACAACTAAACGCTGATGCCCAGGAGTCTGCTACTGCCGATACAGCAGAAGCAACTACAGCGACAAAAAAACCACCTGTTGAGCAGCAAGCTCCCACTGCTCATGATGATTTCGATTGGAGCATCGATAAGCGTAATGTAACATCTTACACAGACGACGAAAAAACCAACTACAGCAAAGTCTATGAAAACACTTTCGTCCAGATCAATGACAATGAGCTGATCAAGGGCACGGTGGTTGGTATCACCAAGACAGATGTTGTACTGAACATCGGTTTCAAAAGCGATGGTCTTGTTTCACTGAATGAATTCCGTGATCTTCAAAATCTGAAAGTTGGTGATGAAGTGGAAGTAATGGTTGTTGAGAAAGAAGACCGCGAAGGCCATCTTAATCTCAGCCGAAAACAAGCCCGCATTACCCGTGCATGGGAAAAGATCGTTGAGGTACATAAGACCGGTGAAGTGATCACAGGTACTGTTACCAATAAAACAAAAGGTGGATTGATCGTGGATGTATTTGGTATGGAAACTTTCTTACCAGGTTCACAGATCGACGTTAAACCGGTTACTGATTACGACCAGTTTGTTGGTAAAACAATGGAATTTAAAGTGGTGAAGATCAACGAAACCATTAAAAATGCGGTTGTATCTCACAAGGCATTGATTGAAAGTGATATTGAAGCACAACGTGCCGAAATCATCGGGAAACTCGAAAAAGGACAGGTATTGGAAGGTACCATCAAAAATATTACAGACTTCGGTGCGTTTCTTGACCTTGGCGGCTTAGATGGTTTGTTGTACATCACGGATATTTCATGGGGACGTATCAACCATCCGACAGAAGTGTTGAAGATGGATCAGAAACTGAACGTAGTAGTATTGGATTTTGATGATGATAAAAAACGTATCAGCCTTGGTTTAAAACAATTAACTCCTCACCCTTGGGATACCCTGAGCGAATCAATTAAAGAAGGTGAAGTAGTAAAAGGTAAAGTAGTAAACATTGAAGATTACGGCGCTTTTCTGGAAATTATGCCAGGTGTGGAAGGTTTGGTACACGTAAGTGAAATTACCTGGGCCAACACACCAATCAACGCTAAAGAATTCTTTAAACTGAATGACGAGTACGAAGCCAAAATTGTAACACTGGATAAAGACACACGTAAGATGAGCCTTTCCATTAAGCAAATGGCCAATGATCCATGGAGTGAGATTGATGTTAAATTCCCTGAGAAAAGCAAGCATTCAGGTACAGTTAAAAACATTACCCCTTACGGCGTATTTGTTGAATTGGCAACCGGTATTGGTGGAATGATCCATATCAGCGATTTAAGCTGGCTCAAGCGCTTTAACAACCCGAACGAATACACAAAAGTGGGCGAATCAATTGATGTTATTATTATGAACATTGATAAGGATGGCCGCAAACTTCAGTTGGGCCATAAGCAAATTGAAGAAGATCCATGGAACTCATTGGAGAGCACTTTCCATGTAGGAAGTGTACATGAAGGTACTGTTACAAAGAAGGATGATAAAGGTGCTGTAGTTCAATTGCCTTACGGGCTTGAAGGATTTGCCCCAAGCCGTCACCTGGCAAAAGAAGATGGCAAAACTGTAGGTGCTGATGAAATTGCACAGTTTGTTGTAATTGAATTTGACCGCAATGATAAGCGCATCGTACTTAGCCATACCCGTGTGTGGGAGCAGGCCATCGAAGAAGTGAAGCAGGTAGAAATGAAAGAGAAGCGTGCAGATGCTGAGGTTACTAAAAAGGCAGTAAAAAATCTACAAACAAAAGTAGAAAAATCTACCTTAGGTGACTTAGGTGTACTTGCCGGTTTGAAAGCAAAAATGGATAGTGCTGCTGCTGACAAAGCTGGCGTTGCTGATGAAATAAAAGCAGAAGAACCAAAGGCTGAAGTTAAAGCAGAAGCTAAGGTAGAAGCAAAGGTTGAACCTAAAGCTGAACCGGTTGTTGAAGCTAAAGCTGCACCTGCAGTTGATGCAAAAGAAGAACCAACGGCTGAATAATCTTTTATAGATAATTGAATGATCCCATTGCGAAAGCAGTGGGATTTTTTTTGCAGCTATTTCGCCCCCATCCCTAAAGGGGAGTTATACTATGACCCTGCCTTTTGGGAAAACTCTCTTTGTTTAGTGCTTGCTCTTGAATATTTTTTGAAATTTTTTTTTGCCCGGCATGGAAGCCCTGGTTGAGCTTCATTGGCGTCGCACGTTTGAACATTTGTATTTCAATTAAACTTTACCTACGGTATGGGTGGAAGGCAGAAGTAACAAGAATTGTGGGCTTAAAAATTTATATGTAAAAATTAATTTCAGTATGATGATAACAAAAAGGCAATCTGCCAAAACTTACACGACAGTTTGAATTACCTTTGCGGAAATGGACAATTTTCAAAAATACTCCCGCTTAATGTTATTGATTGCAGGCGGGTTTTTAGGATTTATTTTATTCGTTGCGCTGCTAGTTTTTATACTCCGCTTATTTTCAATCACACTGTTTTATATCCCCGGCTTTGATCTTTTTTTTGAACTAATCATAGTGATGATCCCCTACCTGGTTTTTTTTGCAGCCTATTATTACCTGTTCAAAAAAATCAACCATTCATCCATTAAAGCCACCCGTATCATTGCAAGGATATTGGTATTTGCAGGAATAGTTTTTTGCACTCTTACGCTGATACTTTCAATAATGCTGTACAAGAAAATAAACAACGACTGGCTAAAAATCTTTGAACAAAACTCTCATTACGGGCTTATTTTTCAGCTTATTTTATTGCTGTTAACTGCAGGCATCATTGCAGGCGGAGATACCAAGGAGAAAGACTGGATGGAGAGGAGGGTTTAATGGATAATTTTTTATTGGATAATGGACAAATAAAAATACATCAACTGGCTGTTCATACTAATACTGGTGTGTAGTTTAAAATAGCTAGCTCTAATTCATTATCAATTATTTCATTAACAATTATCAATTACCCCCTATCGCTTTCGCCGCTATCCAGCCAGTCGTCCAGGCACTTTGAAAATTGAAACCTCCGGTAACCCCATCAATATTTAATACTTCTCCGGCGAAAAATAAATTGAGTGCTAGCTTGCTTTGCATGGTGTTATGGTCTATTTCTTCCAACGCTATCCCGCCTGATGTTACAAATTCTTCTTTAAAAGTTGTTTTACCATTTACTGAAAATTGCTGGGCACATAAATTTTTAATCAGTTTGTTTTGCTCTTTGGCGGGCAGGTCGGCCCAGCGGATATTTTCGTTTACTGCTGACTGTTGCAATAAATAATCCCACAACCGTTGAGGTAAGGCAAAAGGATTTCGATTGCTTATTTTTTGTGCAGCAATTTCAAAACGCACCTGCTGAAATTTGTCTTTGAGCGATTGTTCGTTGTAGGCAGGTAACCAGTTTACAATCAGTTCAAATTTCCAGTTGAGTTTTGCAAGTTCCCTGGCGCCCCAGGCAGATAATTTTAAAATAGCGGGGCCGCTCATGCCCCAATGGGTGATGAGTAACGGGCCGGTTTCCGTTAATTTACTTCCCACAATTTTTACTGCTACATTATCAACTGTTATGCCCATTAAAGCAGTAATATTATTACCCGGCATATTAAAAGTAAATAAGGATGGCACTGGTGATTCAATGGTATGGCCGAGTTTGTTTAGCCACGTAAATTGTTCCGGCTTTGGATAGCCGCCGCTGGCAATGCAAATAAAATCTGCCTCCATTGCTGCTCCATTTTTGAAAGCAATTGACCATTGCCCATTCCCCATTGGCGATACTTCACTCACCTCTCTGTTCATAATAATTTCCACGCCATACCTGTTCACTTCATTCATCAGGCAATCAATAATTGTTTGCGACGAATTGCTGAGGGGAAACATTCGTCCATCTGCTTCTGTTTTCAACTCAACACCTCTTTCCTTAAACCAGGCAATGGTATCAGTAGTAAAAAAATGATGGAAAGCTTTCTTTAAAAACCCTGCGCCACGGGGATATTTTTTTATCATTTCAGCCATGCTGAAACAGCTATGGGTAACGTTGCAACGGCCGCCACCGCTAACCTTTACTTTGCTTAATAATTTACCTGACTTTTCGATGATTAATACTTCTAAAGCGGGGTTAAGTCTTGCCGCATTTACAGCACAAAAAAATCCTGCTGCACCGCCACCAATTACTGCTAATCTTTTTTTAACCATTGAGTAAAATCATGCTGTGTGGTAAAATTGTAAGTGGCCAGTGGTATTCAAATTTACAAGATAGAAGACCGTAAATATTTATTGCTCAATCAAAAAAATGCTACGGATGCAAATAAACTTTTTTTGATTTACAAATCATGTAGATAAAGCTGCCAATGGATACAATGTACAAGGGTGCGACGCCTGTGAAGCAGACCAGGGAACCTATGCCGGGACAAAAATATTTTAACCGCTGCAAATTCAATTATAAAAAATACAAGTGAAAATCCATTTTCAATTATTCATAATCATTTAACCCATTATCAATTTTCAGGTAGCTGCCTGTACTTCTGCCCAGTTTTCTCCCCTTTTAATTCTTGCAATTTGTGTTGCAGTTACTTTAAATTGCTTTGCCAACTGCTGCAGTGATTTACCTTTATTGAGTAGCTTTTTTAACAACATCACCTTGGTTACAGACAACTTGGTTGCTTTGGAATCTTCTTTGCGTCGGCCATCAGCATATATTTTACTTGCTATAACATACGGGCTAAAACGCTGATGATAATAATTTTCTTCCGGCTTCATCCACCTGAGATTGCTACGCCTGTTATTTAATTTATTATAATCGAGGTGGGCTACTATCGTGTGCAGCGGAGAGGGTTGTGTTATAAAATATTCGGCTACCAACCGGTGGATGAGCGCATGATAATGTATGGTGCGCTTTTTAAAATCATCCAGGAATTTTTTACTTACAGTTTTTTTGAGCACTGCCAGTGCTTTTGTGCTTTCATCCAACTCATTTTTACTTGCCTGGTATGTGGGATCTTTTACTTTTAACTCACCCAGCTTATCTTTAAGTTCACGTGTTTTTTTCGCAAGGCGTATTATTTTTTTCTGAAGTTTATCTAATTCAGCCTGGGTGTTTTCATCTCTCTTTTTAAAAAATTTGAGGCGTATTATTTTGTATCCATTTATCATGGAGCCATTAATAATATTGCCATTAGAAATTTTATTAAAAGTTTTTACACGGCCAAAATTTGAAATTTCAATCCTGGTTTCATTGATAAACTCAAAATCAAAAACAACAGGCCTCCATTGTTCGCCTGGATAATTTTTTTCCATATAGATAAGTAATGTTAGTAAACAAAAGTTCAGGTTAACATTGGAGCGGAAAAAATTATGTAAAGTCTATTGGTAAGCTAAGAATAAATTACTGTTGGCCTTTTCTGCAATTTCTATTTCAACAAATGAGGATAGTATATCTGCTTTGCCACGCTGAATACAAATAGTATGCTCAAAATGAGCTGCAGGTTTACCATCTTCAGTCCTGATGGTCCACCCATCTTTATCATGATAAACATTTTTTGTACCCAGGTTAATCATAGGTTCAATAGCGATAACCATTCCCTCTTTTAACTTAGGGCCGGTTCCCCTTTTGCCATAATTGGGTACCTGCGGTTCTTCATGTAAACCGCGGCCTATCCCATGTCCTACCAGTTCTCTTACTACACCATAGCCATGCTCTCTTTCAGTAAATTGCTGAATGGCAAATGCTATATCACCCACCCTATTGCCATGTACTGCTTTTTCAATTCCCCTATAAAGCGACTCTTTGGTTACGTTTAATAATTGCTGTACTGCCGGCGATATTTCACCCACTGCAAAAGTATAGGCACTATCACCATGATAGCGGTTTTTATATACACCAACATCCACGGTTACAATATCACCTTCTTTTAAAAGTGCTTTTGTTGGAAAGCCATGCACTACTGCATCATTAACCGAAATGCAACAGGCAAATGGAAAATCCTGGAACCCTTTGAAGGATGGTGTTGCGCCGTTGTCCAATATAAATTCTTCTGCTATTTTATCCAAATCGAGGGTGGAAATACCGGGGCGTACAATCTTTGCCACTTCCGCCAGGGTTTTACTTACCAGCAAACTGCTCTCCCTAATTAAATCAACTTCTGCTTTAGATTTATAATGAACCATTTCTTAATATTTTAAAAATGAAAACCCCGACGTAATCTGCCAGGGTTTTCAAAAAAGTAATATATCATTGTAATGCGACCTGAAAGAAGGACCTGACTATATTCCTGAAGCAACTGTTTGTCTTCCCTGAATCCTTCCGGTACTCATTAGTCCATCGTACTGGCGCATCAATAATTGTGTTTCTATTTGTTGCAATGTATCAAGTATAACACCCACCATAATTAGTAATGATGTACCACCAAAGAAACTTGCAAAACCCTGTTGTGTATTAAATACCAGTTGAAAAATCCCTGGCAATATACCTACAAAAGCCAATAGTACCGCACCTGGTAAGGTAATCCTATCCATAATAGTACCGATATAATCTGCCGTAGGCTGACCTGGTTTTACGCCAGGAATAAATCCGTTATTTCTCTTTAAATCTTCAGCCATTTGCTTGGGGTTGAAGATTAAAGCTGTGTATAAAAAAGTAAAGCCTATAACACAAACCGAATACACGATCATGTAAACAACGTTGGTATGATCTGTAAAATATTTAGCCCATCCACCACCAGTAAAGCCACTAAATATTGTTGGTAAAAATAAAATAGCCTGGGCAAATATGATTGGCATTACACCCGAGGCATTTACTTTTAAAGGCAGGAAATTTCTTGCACCTCCAAACTGCCTGTTACCAACAATTTGTTTTGCATAATTTACAGGAACTCGTCTGGTACCCTGTATCAACATAATAAGTCCCATAATAATTGCAACTAAAAAGGCAATCTCAATAAGGAATAATAATAATCCACCACCACCACTTGTAGCTCTTGATGTCCACTCCTGTATAAATGATTCCGGTAGCCTGGCAAGGATACCCATCATGATAATAATTGAAGTACCATTACCCAAACCTTTATCGGTAATTTTTTCACCCAGCCACATTACAAACAATGTTCCTACTGTTAAAATTACTACTGTAGAAACTACAAAATATGCACTATAAGAAGGAATAATTGCACCCGCAATTGACGGGCTTTTAAGATACCCAATATAAGCTGCTGCCTGAAAGGCGGTAACAATAACTGTGAGATAACGTGTCCATTGATTAATTTTTTTCCGGCCACTTTCACCTTCCTTTTGCACCTTTTGCATCTGAGGTACCAAAATGGTCATCAGTTGCATAAAAATAGATGCAGAGATATAGGGCATAATACCCAATGCAAAAATGGAGGCCTTGGAAAATGCCCCACCTACAAAAGCATCCAGCAAACCAAGCATGCCGGTTTTTGCACTTGCGGTTAAATTATCTAATTTATTAGGATCAATACCCGGAAGAACAATAAAAGAACCAATACGATAAATAAATATCAACAATAAAGTGAATAATATTTTATTCCGTAGCTCCTCTATGCTCCAGATATTTTTGAGTGTTTTAATGAACTTCTTCACAGACTGGAAAAGATTTAATTGTTTTCGTTAAACTAAAAAGACACTTTTCGTACCTGCCCTAATATGGCAAGCAGGAATGTGTCTGTAAATATCGGAAATTTATTTAACTAACTCTATTGTACCTCCGGCAGCTTCAATGGCAGTTTTTGCATTTGCACTAACAGCATTTACCTTAAAAGCAAATTTACCTTTCAATTCGCCTACACCCAATATTTTAATATTATCATTCTGGCTTATTAACCCATTGATGTAAAGGTTTTCCAAATTGAATTCAGTAATACCATATTTTTCAGCATAATGATCAATCTGACCGAGGTTGATCACTTTGTATTCTACCCGGTTGATATTCTTAAAGCCACGCTTTGGAATACGACGTTGAATTGGCATCTGCCCACCTTCAAATCCCATTTTACTTTTGTAACCTGCACGGCTCTGTCCACCCTTATTACCTTTGGTAGATGTACCACCTTTACCACTTGCTTCGCCACGACCAATACGCTTTGCTTTATGCGTTGCTCCTTTTGCTGGTCTTAAATTGTGTAATTCCATGTTTACTGTTGATTTTGTACTTACGGGGTATCACCCCTCGCAATTAATTTTAAAAATTTGAAAAATGGCTCAAGTTAATAAGGAACTTCGATTGAGCAATTTTCAGATTAAGCTAATTCTACTACAGTAATCAGGTGATTCACTTTACGAACCATGCCCAATATCTGCGGTGTAGCTTCAACTTCTACAGACTTATTCATTTTATTCAAACCTAATGCAACCATTGTTCTTTTTTGGCGCTCCGGTCGGTCAATGATACTTTTAACCTGTGTTACTTTTATTTTTTTCATGCCCTTAGGGTTTTGGTTTTTGGGTTTTGGGTTTAAGGTTAGAGGTTTTCACCTTATGCCTTCCACCTTTTGCCTTACACCTTTTGTTTATCCGTTAAATACTTTCTTTAAAGAAATTTGTCTTGTTTTTGCAACAGCAATTGGTTCACGTAATGTAGCCAATGCTTTAACAGTTGCTTTTACAACGTTGTGGGGGTTAGCAGATCCCAGGCTTTTGGCCAATACATCGGTGATACCAGCAGCTTCCAATACAGCACGCATACTACCTCCAGCAATTACGCCTGTACCATGTGCCGCAGGCTTAATAAACACCTTTGCTGCACCTTCCTTAGAAAGCTGGTCGTGTGGAATAGTACCATGCATAATAGGAACTTTTATTAAATTCTTTTTTGCATCTTCAATTCCTTTTGTAATTGCTTCCTGTACTTCTTTGGCTTTACCTAGCCCCTGTCCTACAACACCTGCTCCATTACCCACCACTACCAGTGCAGAAAAACTAAATGCACGTCCGCCCTTTGTTGTTTTTACAACACGGTTGATTGAAACCACTTTCTCTTTCAACTCCAGGTCTCCTGCTTTTACTCTGTTATCGTTTGCTTTTAACATGTATAGTTCTTATTAGAAAATTTAAAATTAAAATTGCAATCCACCTTCTCTTGCTCCCTCTGCTACTGCCTTAACACGGCCATGATAAATATATCCACCCCTGTCAAAAACTACAGTAGTAATACCTAATTCAGATGCCTTTCTTGCAATTGCATTACCTACTAATTTACTTTTCTCTGTTTTGTTTACCTTTTGAGCAAGAATGTCCTTATCTCTTGAGGAAACGGAACTGATAGTAACTCCATTATCATCGTTTATCAGTTGTGCATAAATTTCAGCATTGCTTCTGAAAACACTTAACCTCGGCCTGCCTGCAACTCCATTTATCTTTTTGCGGATACGAAATTTAATTTTTTGCCTTGCACTTGATTTGCTGTTCATATTCTTATTTTTTGAACCCCTATCCCCTAAAGGGGAAGAAGCGAATTAATAGCTTTTTAATTTTAGTAGTGTCTCTTATCCCCCTTTAGGGGACAGGGGCGTTATTTACCAGCCGACTTACCAGCTTTTCTCCTCAATACTTCGCCCTTAAATTTAACACCCTTTCCTTTGTATGGTTCAGGCTTACGTAGTCCACGTATTTTAGCACATACTTGGCCAAGCAATTGCTTATCAACGCTACCCAATGTTATAATTGGATTTTGTCCTTTTTCCTGCGACGTAGCGATTGTTAACTCTTTCGGTATTTCAAAAATGATATTGTGAGAATAACCCAATGCAAGATCTAAAATGTTGCCCTGGTTTGCTGCTTTAAATCCAACGCCCACTAATTCCAATTGTTTGGTATAACCTTCAGTAACACCTTTAACCATGTTACTTACCAATGAACGGTATAAACCATGCATTGCTTTGTGGCGAATCTGGTCAGTTGGACGAACCAACTCCAAATGACCATCCTTAATTTCCAATTTAATATCACGGTCAACAGCCTGCTTCAATTCACCTTTTGGTCCTTTTACAGTAACAACGTTATCTGTACCGATATTGATAGTCACTCCTGCTGGATATTCTACCGGTTTTTTTCCTATTCTTGACATGGTCGATTTTTGTTTGTTCGTTATTTAATCCGATTCGTGTTCAGCCACGACTGGGGCTTAATTGTCAAATCGTGTATTCATTAGCACATTAGCATACTAGCTAATTAGCATATTATTTAGTAGATATTACACAACACTTCACCACCCACATTCTGCGCCTTAGCTTCTTTATCCGTCATTACTCCCTTTGAAGTAGACACGATTGCTATACCCAAACCATTTTTTACTCTCTTAAATTCATCTGGCTTTGCGTAAGTACGCAAACCCGGGCGTGAAACTCTTTCCAGGCTTTGTATTACCGGCAATTTGGTAGCTGCATCATATTTCAAAGCAATTTTTATAACACCTTGCTTATTGTCATCTTCAAATTTGTATTTCAAAATATAACCTTTGTCATACAAAATCTCAGTCATGCGCTTCTTTAAATTAGATGCAGGTATTTCTACAATACGATGGTTTGCCATTTGTGCATTACGTATTCTTGTAAGAAAATCTGCTATCGGATCAGTAACCATTGTTATTTCAATTAGTTGATTAATAAATTATTTCAATGCGATATCCTAACTCTCCGCTGTTTAGCTGAGATGCGGCATTACCAGCTAGCTTTAGTTACTCCTGGTATTTTACCTTCCAGTGCCATATCCCTGAACATATTTCTGGATAAAGCAAAATGCCTCATGTATCCACGTGGACGCCCGGTTAACTGGCAACGGTTTTTCAACCTTACCGGTGATGCATTCTTTGGCAATAAGTCCAAAGCTTTATAATCGCCGGCTGCTTTTAAAGCGGCCCTTCTTTCAGCAAATTTAGCGACCATTACTTCACGCTTTCTTTGCCTGGCTTCAATTGATTTTTTTGCCATGTTATATTTTTGAATTTACTTTTTAACGTTTTTAAAAGGCATTCCCAACTCTTTCAACAATTCAAACGCTTCTTCGTTTGTACCTGCTGTTGTTACAAAAGTGATATCCATACCGGTAATTTTATTTACCTTATCAATATCAATTTCAGGAAAAATTATTTGTTCAGTAATACCCAATGTGTAGTTACCACGGCCATCAAATGATTTATCATTGATACCCTTAAAGTCACGTACACGAGGTAAAGAAACAGATACAAACCTATCCAGGAATTCAAACATCTTTACTCCACGAAGTGTAACCCTTGCACCAATTGGCATAGCCTTACGCAACTTAAAGTTGGAGATATCCTTTTTACTCATGGTGGCCACTGCTTTTTGCCCAGTTATCGTTGATAACTCTTCAACAGCAATGTCAACTAATTTTTTATCTGCAACAGCACCGTTAACACCACGATTCAAACAAATCTTGGTCAATTTTGGCGCCTGCATAACAGTTTTATAACCGAATTTTTTCATTAAAGCAGGTACTACTTCTTTAGTGTACTTATCTGCTAATCTTGGAGTGTAAGTTGAAGTACTCATTATTTTATAGCCTCCCCTGATTTTTTAGATGTTCTGATTAATTTACCGTTTTCCCTGCTACGTTTAATTTTAGTAGGTGCACCGGCTTTTGCATCCCATAGCATCACATTCGAAATGTTGATAGGAGCTTCTACTTTTACTATACCACCTTTGGTGTTTTGTGAAGTTGGTTTGGTATGTTTGGTAACGATGTTTACACCCTCTACCAATACACGGCCCTTCTCCAAAATTACTTCCATCACTTTGCGTGGCTTTTTCAGGTCCTTATCTTCACCGGTAATAACTACTACGTTATCGCCTTTTCTAATGTTGAACTTAGGTTTAAATCTTGTACTCATTTTATTAATGCGCCCTTCGGCTTTTTTTCTTTTTTGTTAACCGGCCGCTAAGCCTTGATCATCATCGTTGTGTCACTCACTTGTACTTTTACAACTTTGTGGCACGTGCCTTCAATGCCGGCAGTATTATAAAACTTCCGGTGCCAGCGAAATAATTTTCATGTAACCCTTATCCCTCAACTCCCTTGCCACTGGCCCAAAAATACGTGTGCCCCTTGGCTCATCTGCATTGTTTAATAACACCACAGCGTTATCATCAAAGCGGATGTAGCTACCATCCTTTCTACGTAATTTATTTACAGTTCTTACTATAACGGCTTTGCTTACAGTTCCTTTTTTAATACCACCATTAGGAGTTGCATCTTTTACAGTAACCACAATTTTATCGCCAATTTTAGCGTAATCCTGGCCAGAGTTACCCAACACACGGATACACAACACTTCTTTAGCGCCACTATTATCTGCTACGTTCAATCTGCTTTCTTGCTGAATCATTTCTTTATTATTTCTGATGTTTGATGTCTGATTTATAAAACCAGGAATCGTAAATCAATTAAAAAAAATTAATACTTAAGATGATGGGAAAATCAGAAATCATACATCCGCCATCATACATTTTTATTTTACTTTCTCAATAACTTCAACCAGTCTCCAGCGTTTTGTTTTGCTGATAGGGCGGGTTTCCATTATCTTAACAGTATCACCTATACTACACTCGTTCTTTTCATCATGCGCATGAAATTTAGTAGATTTTTTTACGAACTTACCATAAAGCGGATGCTTTACTTTTCTTTCCACCTTTACGGTAATACTTTTATCACCTTTATTGCTGGTAACTACTCCGGCTTTGGTTTTACGCAAGTTTCTTTCAACTGTTGTTACTACTTCGCTCATTGTTGCAAAATTTATGGTTTAATTATAAACCGAGTTCTTTACTTCTTAATGCTGTTTTCAAACGGGCAATATCCCTGCGCAATAAACGCATGCTAACCGGGTTCTCCAGGGGAGTAACACTGTGAGCAAAAGATACTTTTTTCAGGCGCAATTCATCCTCAGCGATCTTCGCTTTCAATTCATCCGGTCCTAATCCTTTTATACTCGTTGAAAAATCTACTTTCTTTGACATTATATTCTAATTTGAAAATTTGAAAATTTGAAAATTTAAAAATTGCTTTACATTTTCATATTGAGCAATTATCACATTTTCACATTTTATCTATGCCTGGTAATCTCTTCTAACTACAAACTTAACCGCAATTGGTAATTTTTGTGCTGCCAGTTCAAATGCCTCTTTTGCTGTTTGTAAGGGAACACCATCCGCTTCAAATAATATGCGGCCTGGTTCTACTACTGCTGCCCAATATTCAGGGTTACCTTTACCTTTACCCATCCTTACTTCAGCTGGCTTTTTGGTAATAGGCTTATCCGGAAAAATTCTGATCCAAACATTTCCTTCCCGCTTCATGTGACGTGTTAATGCCTGGCGGGCACTTTCAATCTGCCTGTTAGTTAACCAGATAGGCTCTAACGCCTTTAAGGCAAATGAACCAAAAGCAATAGTGGTACCTCTCTTTGCTGTTTCCCTGATTCGGCCTTTCTGCGCCTTTCTATGTTTTGCTCTTTTTGGTTGTAACATTTCTAATAATTTGAAAATTTCTCAATTTGACAATTACTCAATTGAGCCATTGCGCTATTTTCACATTTGTAAATTAAATTATCTTCTTCCACCTTGTTGCCCACCACCACGGTTTCCACCGCCCTGGCCACCACCACCTCTTCTGTCACCACCTTGTCCACCGCCACGCCTGTCATCTCTTCTATCACCGCCACCACGATTATCAAATCCTCTTTCCGGAGCACCTTCTTTACCACCACCGGCTAATATATTTGGGTTCAAATCTCTCTTTGCCAAAACCTCACCTTTACAAATCCACACCTTAATACCAATTTTACCATAAACCGTTTGTGCAAATACATTTGCATAATCTATGTCCATACGCAACGTATGTAATGGTGTTCTGCCTTGTTTAATTTCTTCGCTACGTGCAATTTCTGCACCTCCTAAACGTCCACCTACTCTTACCTTAATTCCTTCTGCACCCATTCTTAATGCAGAGGCAATAGACATTTTAACCGCACGCTTAAAATTGATCCTTCCTTCTAACTGGCGGGCAATTGTATCAGCTACAATTTGTGCATCCAGTTCAGGACGACGGATTTCAAGGATATTAATCTGAACATCCTCTTTGCCGGTTAATTTCTTCAATTCTTCTTTAATCCTATCAACCTCACCACCCCCTTTACCAATAATAATACCTGGCTTTGATGTGTGAATGGTAACGATTAGTTTATTAAGTGTACGCTCAATAACAATTTTTGATATACCACCTTTACTAATACGGGCATTAAGGTAAGTTCTGATTTTATGATCTTCAATTAACTTGTTGCCAAAATCTTTTTTGTGTGCATACCAATTACTGTCCCATCCACGGATGATTCCTAGTCTGATACCAATCGGATTTGTTTTCTGACCCATATTGTTGGTTAATTCGTTTAATTAATTTTATTAACTTTTGCTATCTACTATTAATGTTACGTGGTTGCTACGTTTGCGAACCCTGTAGCCACGGCCCTGTGGAGCCGGACGCATACGCTTGATCACTCTTCCACAATCAACCATTACTGTTTTTACAACTAACCTTGCATCTTCCGGCTTTATACCATCGTTTTTTTGCTCCCAGTTGTTGATGGCACTTTTTAATAACTTGTACAAAGGAACCGCCGGGTGCTTGGTATTAAATTGTAAAACGCCTAAAGCTTTTTCCACTTCCATACCACGTATCAGATCAACCAGTAAACGCATTTTACGTGGTGATGTTGGATAATCGTTTAGTTTAGCTACTGCTTCCATTTTCAAATTTGTTTGTTGTTTACCGTTTACTGTTCATTGTTGAAAACCTTCAACTATCAACCATCAACTATCAACTTCTTATTAAGATATCTTTTTACTTGAGTGTCCCCTGAAATTCCTGGTTGGTGCAAATTCACCTAACTTATGACCTACCATAAATTCTGTTACATAAACCGGGATGAATTTGTTACCGTTATGAACCGCCAAAGTATGCCCTACAAAATCAGGAGTGATAGTAGAACGGCGGCTCCATGTTTTAATAACACCCTTTTTATTTTTACCCTCGTTGATCGCTAACACTTTTACTTCGAGGTTAGCATCTACATAAGGACCTTTTTTTACCGAACGAGCCATAATTTTATTTTTTCTGTTGATTTTCCCGATTTATCACCAGGATATTTTAACAATGATTGATTACTTATTTGTTGCTTATTTTTTTACCATTTCTTCTTACAATGATCATTTTATCTGATCCTTTTCCTCTTGTACGAGTAACCTGTCCTTTTGCATACTTACCAGTACGGCTACGAGGATGACCTCCTGAAGCCCTACCTTCACCACCACCCATCGGATGATCTACCGGGTTCATCGCAACAGCCCTGGTCCTTGGCCTGATACCTTTCCACCTGTTTCTACCAGCTTTACCTGCACTCTCCAGGTTATGATCGCTGTTACTTACAACTCCAACTGTTGCATAGCAATTGATCAACACTTTTCTTAACTCACCACTTGGCATTTTAATGATACCATATTTTTCCTCCTTATTCGCAAGCTGAGCACTACCGCCAGCACTACGAACCAACTTTCCACCTTGTCCTGGCTGCATTTCAATATTGTGCACCATAGTACCCAAAGGCATAAATTTCAATTGCAATGCATTACCTAATTCCGGGGCAATATTATCACCGCTTAAAACTGTTGCACCCACCTGTAAACCATTCGGGGCAATGATGTAACGCTTTTCACCATCCACATAATTCAACAAAGCAATAAATGCGGTACGGTTTGGATCGTATTCTATACTCTTTACAACTGCAGGTATATTTTTCTTATCTCTCTTAAAATCAATAACCCGGTACATAATCTTGTTACCGCCTCCCATGTATCGCATAGATCTTCTACCCTGGGAGTTACGTCCAGCAGTATTTTTTTGCGGCTCCAGCAAAGATTTTTCTGGTATGTTGGTGGTGATTTCTGCATAAGCATTACCAATTCTCCAACGTGTACCTGCTGTTGTCGGTTTGTATTTTCTAAGTGCCATAAACTATTTTTATTTCAACTTTTGCGGCAGTTGATGCCATTCGTTATTAAATTATTTTGCTTTTCACCCCTTTAGGGAATGGAAGTGGGTTAAACTGTTCCGTACAAATCAATGTTTTCACCTTCTGCTACGGTTACATAAGCTTTCTTTTTAGCTGGCTTACGGCCACTAACAACACCGGCTTTTGTATTACGTGATTTAGCTTTACCAGGTGTTACAGAGGTATTAACATTGATGACCTGAACACCGTAAAACGATTCTACCGCTTTTTTGATCTCCAGTTTGTTAGCCTTTCTGCCCACTACAAATGCGTAGCGATTCATTTTGTCAGTTTGCTTATTTACCTTTTCAGATAATATCGGTTTTATTAAAACTTCAGACAGTTTCATAATTCTAATTTGATAATTTGCTAATTAGCTCATTTGCTAATTGAAAACTTGTTAACTTTTAATTCTTATTCATTAGCACCTTAGCCTATCAGCTAATTAACTAATTGATCTTATGCTTCTACTGCTTCTTCCTCTTCAGTAAAAATCTTTGCAACACTTTCGCAGAACACGATCATGTTTGCATTTACAATATCATAAGTGTTTACATCACTCAACAAAGAACCCTGAACACCGGCAATATTGCGTAAGCTCATGTAAACATTTTCACTATCCTCTGGTAAAACAAACAATGTTTTTTTATCGCTCAGCTGCAGGCTTTTAATAATGCCGGCAAATTGTTTTGATTTTGGAACATCCATTGTTACATCTTCAACAACCACAATCGCATTGTCTTTAGCTTTTGCACTCAAGGCGCTGATCTTTGCAAGGTCTTTAACTTTACGGTTTACTTTAAAACCATAGAGGTGAGGTTTTGGTCCAAAAATTGAACCACCACCTTTATAAATAGGCGAGCGTAAATTACCTTTACGTGCGCCGCCAGTTCCTTTTTGCTTTACTAATTTCTTAGATGAACCATTAGCTTCTGCCCTTGTTTTTACTTTATGGGTACCCTGCCGCTGAGCAGCCAGATACTGTTTTACCGCTAAGTAAACAACATGTTGGTTTGGCTCTGCACCAAAAATTTCTTCCGGCAACTCAATGGTTCTTCCTGTTTTGCCGCCTGCTATATTTAAAATATCTACTTGCATGATTTTTAATTTGCTAATGTGCTAATGAATCACATTTTATTTTAAAATCTTTATCTATCAACAATCAGCACATTAGCACATTGGCTAATTAGCTAATTAGCTTTTTACTTTTGTATTAAAACGATTGAACCATTGTGGCCCGGTACAGACCCACTTATTAATATGTAATTCTTTTCAGAGAAAATCTTTACTACTTTCAATCCTTTCATTTTCACCCTATCCTGTCCCATACGGCCACCCATTCTCATTCCTTTAAATACCCTTGACGCATCTGATGAGTTACCAATAGAACCCGGGGCCCTTGAACGGTCGTGCTGACCATGGGATTGTCCGCCAACTCCATGAAAACCATGACGCTTAACAACACCCTGGAAACCTCTTCCTTTGGTTGTGCCTACTACTTCAACACTATCGCCTTCGGCAAAAATGTCAACCGTAATGGTTTCACCAAGGGCTTGCGTTAATTCGCTATCGCGTATTTCTTTTACTACTTTTTTGGGAGATGTCTGAGCTTTGGCGAAGTGATTTACCTCAGCTTTAATGGAGTGTTTTTCTTTCTTGTCGCCGAATGCGATCTGGAGGGCATTATAACCGTCTGATTCTACGGTTTTCTTTTGTGTAACCACACATGGCCCAGCCTCTATGATTGTAACGGCAGTTTGCTTGCCTGATGCATCAAAGACACTGGTCATACCAATCTTCTTTCCGATAATACTTTTCATTGTATCTTTTTTATATCCAGCGCTCCGAATGTTGCGGAGTT
This sequence comes from Ferruginibacter sp., assembly GCA_031392305.1. Classification (GTDB taxonomy): domain Bacteria; phylum Bacteroidota; class Bacteroidia; order Chitinophagales; family Chitinophagaceae; genus Ferruginibacter. The sequence continues at coordinate 9,972 of JANMVB010000061.1, read as the reverse complement.
AGATGTTTCAATATTTTAAATAAGAACTAACCTTCTGCCTTTCCGTATTAACCGGAAGGTTCATCAGGCCTTGATCTCAACATCCACACCACTTGGAAGGTCTAGCTTACTTAATGCATCAACCGTACGGCTGCTGCTGGTGTAAATGTCTAATAAACGTTTGTGTGTACACAGTTGAAACTGTTCACGTGCTTTTTTATTAACGTGAGGAGAACGTAATACAGTAAAAATTTTCTTGTGTGTTGGTAAAGGAATTGGCCCTGTTACTACTGCACCGGTACTACGCACCGTTTTTACGATTTTCTCAGCCGACTTATCAACCAGGTTATGATCGTAAGACTGTAATTTTATTCTGATTCTCTGTGACATATTTAAAGAACTTTAAACTTTCGTTTTTTAATTTGGAGTGCAAAGGTAAGGGGATGATTTGAAATAGCAAAGGGAAAATTAAAAGTTTTTTGAAGTTTTCTTTTACTGCATCCTGTGAAATGGACAAATACAGTTATTATATGTGTTGGCAAGGCAAGGCGGAGATAAAAAAAACCGCAGGATGTACTTAATAAAACTGATGTTTTTCTCTAAAACGTAAGAAAAGATCCACAATGGTATGCGGTTCAAGGGAGTGACACAACGATGATGCCATGAAATACCTTTGCCAGGACAACAAAAAGAATGATTTATTCTAATGGCTGGTTAACTAAAAAATTGATGAATCATTTTGAAAACAAGTTTCCAGATATTCAGACGATATTATTTTACAAAAACAACCTGATCTTCCGTTAATAAAGGCAAATTTTTAAAGCGGAGAATTATATTGGCTACGGTTACAACATCTTTTTGGCAATAAACTGCTATGCGCTTAAGGTCCTTTTCTTTCCAATAAACTTCTCCTACCATACTACCATCTATATCGTCTTTTGGCGATGGGACATTTAAAGCTGCGGCCAATAATTTTAAAGAGGTAAAATTTTTATAATCGCCAAAACGCCAATACTGAAAAGTATCTACCATATTTGTTTCCCAGGGTTTCATATTTTGAAAATCGAGGTAAGTTGGAATGGCAAGCCCGTTGATGAGCAGCCGCCTGCATAGGAAGGGAACATCAAACTCTTTGATATTATGCCCGGTAAAACTCCAGCGCTTGTGCACCGCCTCCAACTGGTTAACTGTGTTTACAAAATTTTGTAACAATACTTTTTCATCATCACTAAAAATGGATTTTACCCGAAACTGGTAGTTCTCCTTATCCCTTTTAAAATAACCTATACTAATACAAACCACTTTTGCAAACTCTGCCATGATGCCTGCTCTTTGTGGATAATATTCTGCGCTTGAAGTATTTACAGGAAGAGTACGGATCACTTTTTCTTCCCAAAGGTGTTGCCATTCTGCGGAGAGTTCTTCAAAATTATTTTTTCCGGAAACAGTTTCAATATCTATAACCAGGAAATTCTCTAAGGGCATTTTTTCAATCATAGTGCAGGTTGAACGGCTAATATAATTAAAGGGATGCTTTTATACAACTCTTTCAATAATTTATAAATTATTGAAAACTCCCTGTACAATGTTAACCAGCCATCCTGATACCTAATCTACAAAATACCATGCTTACATACTAAAGCAGATTATTTCAAATATTCATTTTTAGTTGCTGACCTCATTTTTTCTATTTACGCCCCGACCCCTATCCCCGATATAAGGGATGAGATATAACAGTTTCGGCTATTGAACAGGGGATTGTTTAATTGCAATTTTGCAGCGTTAAAAAACAACAAACCTTCAATTTTAAAATTATTAAAATTAAAAAAAATGAAAACCTTTGTAAAAAATTGTACTGTAGTAACCGCAATGATAACCGGTTCAACACTTTTATTTTCAAGCTGTAGTAAAGATGACTACAAAAATCCGGCACCACCAACTATTAATGCAATAGTTGCATCGTCAGCAGGCGACAGCAATGCTATTGTAATTAAATTAAATGAGTTTAGAAACAGGGCTGGTGCAGTAGTAAACAACACACCAGGCGCAACCAGTGGACGAAGAGAAGTAAACTGGGATGGTGTGCCGGCGAACTTAACCAACGCCAATAATTTTCCATTTGATTTTTTTGGTGCTTCGGATGCGACCTTGCCCGCTGGCAGAAAACGTGGCCTCATTACTACCAATACCGGCACCAGCTTTAGGGTGGACAGTACTGGTTTTGCAGATATTGATGCAAGCTATGCAAGCCAGTTTGCAGCTTTTAGTAAGAAAAAATTATTTGCATACCTGGGTAATGTTATTACAGAAGTAACTTTCAAAGTACCAGGTACATTAACTGACGCTTCGGTGAATGACTTTGCAGTAATATTCTCCGATGTGGATGTGGCCGGCTCCACCACTGTTGAATATTTTAACGGGATTAAAAGCCTGGGCATTTTCAGTGCCTTACCAGCCCCACAGGGATTTTCATTAATTGGAGTAAGCTTTCCGGATGATAAAGTGACCCGTATAAAAATTACTGTGGGAAATGGGTTACTGGCAATAGGCGCAAAAGATATAAGCAACGGTGGTAATAAAGACCTTGTGGTGATGGATGATTTTCTGTACAGCGAACCAAAGTCATTGCAATAATATATTTATCCTGAATTGGAATACAATAAAAATTCTATGGTTGAATTGATTCGTATTCATTGAAAAAAATAAAGTGGAAAGTGTTACAATTGAGCTGGCCTTCCGGTTACCCGGGGGCCAGTTTAAAACTTATATGCTACCATGGTTACATTGAATCATAACTATCAATAGTGACTTACATTAAAGTAGTTTCAAAATCCATACTTTTATTTTTTTTGTCCAGGCAATTGAGCCCTGAATAAGCATCGTTGCATCGCCCTCTTGTACTTTTGTATATATGGCAGCGCTTTCAATTTGCGAATAACTCTTTAATTTATAAGGGTAAGGAGTTGTGAGTTTATTTACAAATTGAAATTATATTGATTAAATTTATGTTTGGCAAAACAGTAACAGCTACATGAGGCACTTATTAATATGCTACTGCTTTATACATTTTTTTTCTGCAAATTTATTTGCACAACTCCCCTACCGGTATTTTAATAAACTCACAATACAGGATGGCCTTTCTCACAACAATGTAAATTGTATTACCCAGGATAAACGTGGCTTTATATGGATTGGTACAAATGATGGGCTTAATCGATTTGATGGAAAAAACTTTACAATTTTCAGGCATCATCCAAATGACAACTCCACCATTTCAGGAAATATCATCACTGATTTACTGGAAGATGAAAATGAAATATTATGGATTGCAACTGCCGATGGAGGGCTAAACAGATATAATTACAGGGCTTTGCCCAACGAACAATTTAAACAATATAAAAACATACCAGGAGATTCAACTACTATCCCGGTTAATATTATCAATGCCCTTACACAAGATGAATATGGTTACCTGTGGCTTGCTACCAGCGGAAAATCCGTGATACGATTTGATAAAAAAACGGAAAGCTTTTTGATTCCTGTAACAGGTAGCAGAAAAACTGCTCTCGCTTTTTGCAATGTTGCAGGACACCAGCTATGGGTGGGCAGCCAGGGTGGTGGCTTATTAAAAATAAATACCAGTAACCTTATTTATGAAATGGATGAACGATATAATAATTTATATGCTGACCTGCCACATGCTGCCATCAGTGCCATCTTCCATGACAAAGATAAAAATACCTGGCTGGGTAGCTGGGACAAAGTATTGTACCAGGTAAATCATTTAACCAGAAAAGAAATTATATTTAAAAATAATACCCGGGATGCCTACACATTTAACGACGACGAGGCACAGGATTTTGCCGAAGATGATGTTAAAAATATATGGATTGCTGGCAAGCACAATGGGTTGCACCTGTACGAAAAGCAGACCAATAGATTTTACAATTATAAGCATGAAGCATCCAAAGAAGGTACCATAGCTTCAAACACCATTTATTGCATTTTCATTGATAAAAAAGGAGCAATTTGGTTAGGTACCGATAAAGGCATCAGTATCCACCTTACGAAGCAACAAGCCTTTAAACAATATTTTTTACCCTCTTCCAGCAATAACCTGGTGATCCATGATTTTTATAAGGATGCTAAAAATGGATTATTGATAGGTACAAGCGAAGGCTTGTTTGTGCAGGAAAAAGAAGATGCTCCCTTCAGGCACTACCCGCTTTCTTTTGCCGGAGTGCCATTAGCGGTTACAAAAATTTATAAGCCAAAAGAGGTAAGTGAAAATAAATGGGAGAATAGTGAAGGTCATTTTTTATTGGGAACCAACATCTCTCTTTTTAATTATGATCTTAACACCAGGCAGCTATCTGCTTTACCAGGTACCAGTAATGATGCTGTGATGAATAAGATTATTGATTCAAGGATTGTCTCCATTATATCTGATACTCTTTTTGGCCATCCGGTGTGGATTGTGTTGCCCTATGGACATTATTTAGCTTATTACGACCTGGTGGACAAAAAATGGGTTTCCCGGATGGATGCAGATAAAAACATCATTGATAAGTTTAACCTGAAAGATAACCTTATTCGCAAACTGTATAAGACAAGCAACAATGAAACCTGGCTCGCAACTGCGAAATCCGGTTTGGGTAATTGGCAAAAGAATAGTACCGGTGGAGTACATTATTTTGATAATAATCCAATGGTTAAAAATTCGCTTACCAACAATAACATTTTTGATATTACAGAAGATAAAAAACAAAACCTATGGATTAGTACATATGGTGGCGGCCTGAATTATTTTAACAGGCAAAAAAGTCAATTTCAGCATTTTACAGAAAGCAACAATTTGTTAGAAGGGATACAAAACGACAGTAAGGATAATGTGTGGATGATCAGTAATGGTAACCTGGTTAAATATAACATAACAACAAAGTCTTTCATTAATTACGCTTTACCTGATATTGAAAAATCCGGTGGGGTAAGGGGCAATATGTACAAGGATGAGGCAGGCAAACTATATGTGGCCGGCTCTAATTTTTTTATCCCTTTTCAACCAGAAACCGTAACAGAAGTTACGAGCCAGCCCGCTTGCTATTTTACAGATTTCAAAATTTTCAATCAATCATTCAGCCACCTGCTTCTGCAAAAAAAATTACAGTTGCAATACAATCAGAATTTTTTTACAATTGAATTTTCTGCACCGGATTTTTTTAATGGCGAAATACAATATGCTTATCAACTTGAAGGTTACGACCGGGACTGGGTAGATGCCGGAAGCAGAAATATTGTAAGTTACAGCAATGTGGAAGATGGCAACTTTACTTTTAAGGTTAGGGCCTCAAACAAAAAAGGCAACTGGAACAGAGACATAAGTTCTATAATTATTACTGTAGTACCACCTTTTTGGAAAACATGGTGGTTCTATTTAATAAGCATTTTTTTAGTAACCGGCACAGTGTATGCACTCTACCGTTACCGCATCAATGAATTATTAAAAAGGCAGGCTATTCGTAATAAAATTGCCCGTGACCTACATGATAATGTTGGTTCTACCCTTAGTAGTATTTCCGTGTATAGCCAGGTGGCAAAAATTTACAACCAGCAACAAAAACAGGAAGCTTTACAGAATGCGCTTGAAAAAATTAGTGACGCCTCTGTTGATATGATCGGCGAAATGAGTGACACAGTATGGGCCATCAACCCAGCCAACGACCATATGGATATCATTTTACAAAAAATGGAGTCTTTCGCTAAACCATTACTGGCTGCCAAAGAAATAAAATTCTTCTTTAATTATAACCCGGCCATTACAACCCTCAACCTGGGTATGACGAAACGCAAGAACTTTTACCTCATTTTTAAAGAATCAATTAATAATGCAGTGAAGTATGCAGCTTGCAGTAGTATCACAGTAAATGTGCAATTCCATCATCATAAAATGACATTGCAAATTAAAGATGATGGTAGAGGTTTTAATACCACTCCTGCTACTTTTAATGGTACTAAATTGTTACAAGGCAATGGCCTGGTAAATATGAAAAGAAGAGCAGAGGAAATGAATGGCATTTTTACTATTGAAAGCCAGCTTAACAATGGTACCACAATACAATTAGAATTTCCTGTACCCTAATTTGGGGATATATTTTTTTAATTTATTAAACCAATTTTATAAATAAACTTTTAACATGCCACTACGCATTGCAATCTTTGATGACAATAAAAATATAAGGGAAAGTATCAGTATGTTGTTAAATACAGTAGATGATTTTGAAGTGGTTGGGTCGTATAGCCATGTGTTGGATTGTGTGGATGATACCAAAGAGTGCCGGCCCGATATTGTACTGATGGACATAGAAATGCCCGGCATGACAGGAATTGAAGGCGTGCTGGCAATAAAAAAAGAATTTCCCCAGGTACAGATATTAATGCAGACTGTTTTTGAAGATGATGACCGGGTATTTGATTCAATCTGCGCCGGGGCCTCAGGTTACCTGTTAAAGAATTTTTTAAATACCAAACTGGTGGAAGCCATCAGGGAATTGCAATATGGCGGTTCGCCCATGAGCCCCAGCATAGCACGAAAAGTCTTTAACAAAATGCAATCATTTTCAGCACACCTTCACCCCGAAAAGGCCCCGGATTATCATTTAACGGCCAGGGAAAAAGAAGTGCTCACCTGTCTTGTAAACGGATTGAGTTATAAAATGATAGGTGCCGAACTGTATATTGGTTACGAGACAGTAAGGAGCCATGTAAAAAAAATATATGAAAAACTACATGTAGCATCATTAACCGAAATGGTTGCAAAGGCAATTAATCAAAAGATTGTATAACCTATAAAAGCTGCAACTTCCAAATAATTATTTACATTCTACAAGTGTATAAAATGATAATTTTATTTTGTCCTCCACCCGGCAAACACAGAGCCTTATCATAATGTGGATTTTATAAATACAATTTTTTAACCAGCGTTTTATCAATGTTCAACATCGTTGTGTCACTCCCTTGTACGGCATACCTGTGGGCAACTTTAATTACGTTTTTAATTAAATACAACCGGGTATTAAGTAAATATTTTTTGAGTTAAAACTTAGCAATCCTTACCCTTCATTATAAATTAAAAGTTATTCGCAAATTGAAAGCGTTGCCATATATTAAAAAGTACAAGAGGGCTATCACCACAGTCAATAACTATTGTGCTTTTGGCTACAAATTTCTTCAGCATTTTTCAACATGCAAATATCAAAACTCCACCGTGGATCGGTTATATTATACAACGGCCTGAAAGTCATGCGGTGCATCATGCAAAAGGAATTCATGCTTTTAATTATTCTGACTTGCCCCTATTTGATATTATTTTCGACACATTCAGAAATCCTTCAAAATATGTTGAAGAAACTGGCTTTTATTATGGTGCTTCCACCAGGATAAAAGATACGCTATTATTTAAAGACGTGGATAAGATTTAAAGCAAGCAATAAATGTTCAAAGTTTTCGATATATAATTGATGACCTACAGTAAAGGAGTTACAACTACCGGGAATATAAGATTTTGGAGCATGAAATATTCTAAATAAGGTGGCCTTTATCTATACCCACTTACGGGTATTGCAAAAGACTTTGGGTTGTGTTAATTTTACATCTAAGCAAATTAAAAAACCAAAACAATAAAATTCACAATTTTTCTCATAAGCAGTTAGTTTTGGTACATGCCCCGTTATTCTTAACGGGGCTTACTTTTACATTATAATCAAATTAGCCAAACAGATGCTTTAATTTGTGAAAAGTCAATACCACTATGCCCTTTAATTCAACAATCCCCAAAAACCATTTGTGATGTATAACCTGATAAGTGTAACACTTAAAGCACCCCAAAAAACAACTGCAAAGAGGGAAACAAAAAATGCTTTAATACCAGCAGATTTATTATTGCTGTTTATAAAGTGATAATAGAAAATTGAAAAATAAATGATTTGAAAAATAAAAAACGCAATCAGTACATAGTTTGGATTTTTAATGTTGAGCAAAAACCCAACCGGTAAAAAAATCAATACATGGCATAATAAAGTAAACGGTGCCATATACATATTTGCAACAAGATGCTCTACATAATTATATCCACTGCGCCTGTAAAACAACCAAAAAATTACTGCAATCAAAGGAACGGCAACCATTGAAATGCTATTGGAATGTTTTTTCATAAACACACCTGCCTTTGCTGCCCTTTCATAAATTTTTACCACATGCTGTCGCTTTTTTGCATCAGGAATTTTAATTAAATCAGGATGTTCTTTTAAAACATCTGTTGGTACCTTGGGTTTCGTATTTAGCGTAGAAACAAAAACATAAATAGCGGCAACAATCAAAAAAAAATTGAAAGGGGGGAAATATTTTTTTCTTTTTCCTTCTACAAATTCCCTGGCCACGGTACCTGTTTTGGTAACAAGTTGTATCAGCAAATGAAAGATGCCTTTATCAGCATGGGTAAAATAATGGATGGCATCGTGTGATATATCGTGCCAGCTTAGCCGGTGCAGGTGAGCCTTTTGGCCGCAGTTGGCGCAAAAATTTTGCTCCTGGTTTATTGCCTGGTTGCAGTTGGTGCAAAGGGGATGCATAGTTTTGGTATAAAGTGTTAAGCTATTACGGTTCTATACTACTGACTTAATGATTTGAAGATAATATAAATATCGTTTGAATAAATAGCCAGTTAAATCCCATTATCCAAAAAATAAAATTGGACAGACACGATGCTGTTTTCCAACCCGTAACTGTCCAACCTCATGCAAATTACCCGATGTTCCGTCAGCCTGTGACCGTCCTGCTAAAAATCGAAACCTAAGGCTGGTTAATTTTAGTACAGAAAGTGACCCCGATACGGGAAATTGCCCGCTGCGATGTCGTCTTTAAAATCCATACGGCCGGAAACACCCTGGAAAACGCCTGTACCACTTCCCTTAATAATAGGATGCTGACAACGTCCAAAAATTTCAGCGCCTAAATAAGATCCGTCAGGGGCACAACCCTCAAACTTAGCCTCAAATTTGTAATTCGTCCAGAAGGTGCCGCTGCCCCCATTATAGGTTCCAACAAAATATTCTCTCCCTGTTTCCCGGTAGGTTCCGCTGGGTGAGCAATCGAAATTATCTATGAATACGTAGAAACAACCTTCAAGATCCCCCGTCATTTTTATGGCGTAGGTGGCACCCTGACTTGGAACGTCGCATTCAGCCGGTGTTGCAAAAAAGCCAATGCCTGAAATTTGGGTTGCTCCCTTGGCCTGCCCCGATACCTGTGCCGCTCCCTTGGCGAGCTGGATATCTTCACTTTCGATACTTTGGTTTTGTACAATCTCCTTTTTACACGAAAGGAATAACATTCCAGTCGCTGTTAGCAATAATAATTTTTTCATGATGCTTGTTTTTTTTAATTTGTAATTAAAATGCTTAGTAATTGCCAGATGCAAGGCATAGAATTTATCTACTTTTTCGAAGTGGGATGAGATAATTGGGTAGATGGATATTACTGGGCTTTTCCTGTGGACTTAAGAGGTTTTGAAAAAGTGAAAATAGCAGGCTGAAGAATACTTTCCGGAAAAAAAATATTGGTTTAAAATTAAAAAACAAATCATGAAATTGCAAGCATGGTAACTTTTTTATTCAGGAATATTTTAAATCCACATTTCCCTGCTCTCTTCGCGGCAACGTTTTCTAACGAGGCTGGCTGAGCCGGTGACCTTTCGCTAATTACTGTTGCTGATTTTTAGTTGTTGGTGTTGCCAACCCAACCAACGAATATACAACAACGGCGTGCAGGAGGCTAATGTGTTATACCTAAAATGCAATTAAAGCTCCACATTGGTATTTCGTACAAGTGAGTGACACAACGATGCTCCCCAGAGCTTCTTCTGCCAGGGCAATAAACAACAAACCCCACACTCTCGTGCAGGGTTGTTATTATTTAGAATAATTACAAAAACTAATC
>JANMVB010000050.1:0-5700 GCA_031392305.1 Ferruginibacter sp. | reverse complement strand
CGTTTACAAATGCTAGATCGATGATGGCTAAGCCCGGGTTGGTGGGTGTTTCCAAATAAATCATTTTTGTATTTGGCTTTATGGCAGTCTCCCACTCATTCGGTTTATCAGCACTTACATAACTGTAATCAATACCATAGTTAGGCAGGTATTTTTTTATAACGGTATGTGTACTGCCAAAGATAGAACTACAGCAAAGCAGGTGATCGCCCTGTTTTAAAATAGCCATGAAAGAAGCAAACACAGCGCTCATGCCTGTGGCGGTAGCATAGCCTGCTTCTGCTCCTTCAAGCGCTACCATTTTATCTACAAACTCCTGCACATTGGGATTGCTAAAACGGCTGTAAATGTTGTCATCGGTTTCGTCTGCAAAGGCAGCCCTCATATCTTCTGCATTATCAAAACAAAAACTGCTGGTAAGAAACATCGGGGTAGCATGTTCCATTTCATTGGTACGTTCTGTTTGTATGCGTATGGCTTTTGTTATTGGGTTCATTAAGATTGGTTAATAGTTGATGGTTGATGGTTCATAGTTAATGGTTGATGGTTCAATGGTTCAATGAACATGATTCATAATTGATCGACGATGAATGAAAGGGAAAAACTTATAAAGTACAATTTGAAAAGTGATTTAAAGAGTATTGCTGGAAGTTATTTAAAATTGCAAAGACAAAACACAATTAAAGCTCCTCAGAAATAAAATGTACAAGAGTGCGACGCCAATGAAGCTTAATAGTAATTCAGAAGTTCAGTACAAAAAATATACTTTTCAATAAAAACAGTATCAAAAAAACCATTAGCTGTTCGCAAACTCCCCTTTAGGGGCCGGGGGCAAATTGAGCTGTTCGAAATTACTCCCCTTTAGGGGCCGGGGGCGTTACTCATTCACCCTCACCTCCCAGCTCAAAACAGTTCCACCCCTGCGCAATGTTTCAGCTACCGAACAATATTTTTTCATTGATAATTCGCAAGCCCTTTCGGCTTTATCAATATCTATTTCGCCGGTAAGCGTAAATACAATTTTTACATGTTGCCATAGCGAAGGTTCTTTTCCTGGTTCTCTTTCACCCTCTATTTTCATTGAAAAACTTTCAATGGTTTGGCGCTGCTTTTTAAGTATCATCACAATGTCTATACCGCTGCAACCGCCCATGCCCATCAGCAAAACCTGCATGGGGCGAATGCCATAATCTATGCCACCGCTCTCCGGGCTTGTGTCCATTTTTATGGTGTTTCCCTTTGCATCTACAGCTTCAAACCCAAAGTCACCTGCTTTCCTGGTTAAATTTATTTCTATCATTTGGCAATTTTTTACAAATATAATTCGTGCAAGCCTTTACTTTGCATTTTTATATCTATACTTATTAATGAACTTTTTTCACTATCCTCATCAGATTGAACTGGAATGCGGCGGTACCCTGGGCGAACTTTCCATTGCCTATACTACTTACGGAAATCTCAACGATGATAAGAGCAATGTGGTGTGGATTTGCCATGCACTTACAGCCAACTCAAACGCCGCTGCCTGGTGGAATGGTGTGGTGGGCATCGATCATGTAATTGACCCCGGAAAATATTTTATTGTTTGCGCCAATATACTGGGCTCCTGCTATGGCACCACCGGTCCATTAAGCATTAACCCGGCCACCGGCAATCCATATTACAATTCTTTTCCGCTGGTAACCATTCGTGATATGGTGCAGGCACATATACTCTTACGGAGGCACCTGGGCATTGAAAAAATATTTTTATTAATGGGCGGCAGCATGGGTGGCTACCAGGCAATGGAATGGGCTGTAATGGAAAATAATGTTATCGACCGCCTGTTGCTGTTGGCTACTTCTGCCACAGAAAGTGCGTGGGGCATTGCCACACATACTGCACAGCGGCTGGCCATTGAGGCAGATGGTACCTGGCTCAATCTTTCTGCAGATGCAGGCGCAAAAGGATTAAAAGCTGCACGGGCAATCGGCATGCTCACCTATCGCAATTATGGAATAATGGTGCAGCAGCAAACAGATACCAACCACGAAAAAACGGATAATTTTAAAGCATCTTCTTATATAAATTACCAGGGCGAAAAACTGATGGGCCGCTTTAATGCTTACAGTTACTGGCAACTTACCAAGAGCATGGACAGTCATAATATTAGCCGTAGCCGAGGCGGCAACACGGTGCCCATTCTCGAAAGCATTCATCAAAAAACATTGATCATCGGCATCAGCAGCGATATACTTTGTCCGCTGGCAGAGCAGCAGTTTCTGGCGCATCATATCCCCAATGCCCGCCTTATTGAAATTGATTCCGAATACGGCCATGATGGTTTTATGGTAGAGTCTAAAATTATATCGGGGTATTTGGCGGAGTGGTTGCCGCCGTCCCCTAAAGGGGAGTAATTCGTAGAGCTCATTTTTCCACCGTCTCCTAAAGGGGAGGCCTTCCAATAGTTCAAATTTTTATAAGGTTTATTATTGTCCGGGCAAAGAAAGCAATGCTCATCATCGTTGTGTCACTCACTTGTACGTCATACCAATTTGGAACTTTTCTCACGTGATAAAAAACAGCCAAAATTTTACACTCAATATTGTGAATAGAAATCTCATCCTCCAAAATCTCCTCTTAAGTATTTCATTCAAGTCATCGAATTCACATTCTTCAGCCCCCCCTTCGGGGGGCAGGGGGGCTGAACTGGGCTGTGCTCCTATTTTTGCGTACCAGGTTGAGCTTTTCTCAAATCTATATTTTTAAAATAAAAAACCCTTATCACATTTAAATTCCTGTATTTATTTCCTGCACCTAATTGCTGAAACAAATTCATATAACCAACCTGTAAATTGCTGTGCTCATTCACCTGGTATTTTAGGCCGAGGAAAAAACGGTTCTGGTCAAAATAGTTGTTAACTATCTCCTTGCCAAAATTGATAAGAACTTCATCATTTACTACGAAAGACCAGCTATAAGGCACAATCCCTTTTTTACTTATCGGAATCTCATACGCTATTTGATACCTCATCCTGAAATTAAAATTATAACCCTGAGTCAGTGTTGAATCGTTTAAAATCTTCCGGCGATACCGTTCCTCAAGCCTGATCCTTTGGATCATCGTTTTTTTACCATATTTTTTTTGCCACTGAACTTGTTGCCATGGCCTGTGCTCCGGTTGCGATTTTTTTTTATTAGCATCCGTGGGAAAATGATTAAAAAAAGCATATCCCATTGTAAGTTTTGTCGCGTCATTTACATACCAGGTTAATCCCACCCTTACTACACCCTGTGAAAGATTTTTTACGAATTTTTCTTTTGTACGCAAATGCAAGTCGGCCCACAGGCCCCATTTATTGCTGAAACGGGTTTGATTAAAATATCCAAACCAAAGCTGGTTGATATCTTCAGTATTTTTGATTGTTTGGGCAACTATAAAAGAAGTGCCCGACAGTGATAATAAAAAGAGCAATAAGGATTTTTTCATGCGATGATTAAAATAAAAGAGCAACTGAACCCAACTTCAACCCTCATCAGGACCCAACTCCTGTCCGTAACTCCCCGATAATAACACTTTCAAATAAGAAATCATCCAAATTTATTTGGAAGCAGCACCAAGGATAAATAGGATGAGTACTGCGCCCAGTATATTCCCGAATAAAGTTTGTTTTTCATTCATAAAATTTGTGCTAGTTCGTCCATTCCTGCTTCAAAATTTAAATTCAGAAAGCTTCTATGATTTATTTTTCCTGAGATCAAGATTTTGAAAATAGAATAAACGAATTGCATTTATATTCCTGTATTTATTTCCGACGCCCAACTGCTGAAACAAATTCATATAACCTACCTGCAAATTGCTGTGTTCATTTACCTGGTATTTTAAGCCGAGGAAAAAACGGTTCTGGTCAAAATAATTGTTTACGATTTGCTTGCCAAAATTGATGTGCAATTCATTATTTACTACAAATGAAAAACTTTTCGGTACAATGCCTTTTTTGCTCAATGGTACATCATACCAGATATTATAACGAATCCTGAAATTAAACGTGTTGCCATCTGCCAGCGTTGAATCATTTAATATTTTGCGGCGGTATCGCTCCTCTAACCTGAACCATTGCATCATTCTTTTTTTGCCATATTTAGTATGCCATTGCACCTGCTGCCAGGGCCGGTGCTCCGGCTGCGAAATTTTCTTATGTGCATCTGCCGGAAAATGATTGATAAATGCGTAGCCCGCTGTTAATTTGGTGGCATCATTTACATAGTAAGTAAGCCCCAGCCTCACAATGCCCTGCGAAAAATTATCAACAAAATCTTCTTTGGTACGTAAATGCACATCACTCCATACCCCCCATTTGTTGCTTAACCTGGTTTGATTAAAATAGGCAAACCAAAGTTGGTTTACATGTTCGGTACTTTTAACTGCCTGGGCATTAACACAAGTAGCACCCATCACAAAAACCAAAAGGAATAATAAATTTTTTCTCATGCTGTAAAGATTATTATAAAATTGAAAGCAGCAATAATTTAACATGAATTGTTTTGATACCTTCCACGAAGAATTCGCTGCATGGTAGTGTGCTGATGTTAGCGGACGCTGCAGTTGAAAAATATTCGCTATACAAAAACTATTACATCCTTTTGCAGAGTCCCCTATCCATAGCCCAATCTATTTCTTATCATCGCCTTTCAATAAACCATCTACCGTAAATGCTACATAATACAAGGCCCCGATGGTTGGCCCGCCTGCATACTGAATGCGCCTGTTATTTAATACATTGGTCCCCCCCAGTTTTATGGTTGTTTTTGTAGCAGGTAACCTGTAAGTTATTTGTGCATCAATATTATTTACTGCATCAATTCTTCCGGTAACCAACGGGCTTTCCCATAAAAAACTATCCTGCCATTTCCAAACAATGTTGAACCCTATTTTGGGGGTAATGGCCCTGTTACCAAATGATAAGTTCGAGGTGTATTTGGGTGTATTAAAACCAGTAATAAACAAATCAGGATTAGCATTTGCTTTGATGCTGTTAAAATTAAAGTTGCCTGAAATGGTGAAGGTTTTATAGAAATTATAAGTAAGTCCAAGTGAAGAACCATAAGTAGTGTATTTGTTTTTGGCATTGGTATAAACCCTGTACCGCTCCTGCCCTTTGCTTGCAGCATTGCCGCCACTTGCAACAGTTGCATCCCGGTTCCTGTCAACCATTGCTATCACTGCAGCATCACTTCCTGTTGTTTCTCCCTTTGGTACAAAAACCTGCACCTGTCCCAGGAAGCCATCGTACACGTTGGTGTATGCATCTATATCAATAAACACTTTATTATTAAACAGCACACTCTTGTAACCTACTTCAAAAGAATTGATCCCTTCTGGCCTGCCATCAGGTAGGTCAGCTACTTTTAATAAAGCCCTGTTGGCGAGTGCCGCTGCATCCGTATTGCCGGCAAGCTTTACGGCTGCATTAAATGCTGCTACAGATGACTGGCGCGAGCGGCTGCTGGTTCCGCACGTGCCAGTCGTACATCTCGAGGAACGCGCCATACCCGACCTCGAGAAAGTCGGGGACCTTGCCGTTGGCGCGCAGGAACAAGGTCATCGCGTCGCGGATCTTGCTCGATGTGGGGCAGGCGCCGGTCGAGCAGCCACGGTTGACATCCACGAGCTGAGCGGCGATTACGTCAAGCTTCTCGACCACCTGCTCGAGCGTGCGC
>JANMVB010000005.1:0-8326 GCA_031392305.1 Ferruginibacter sp. | reverse complement strand
ATATGAGTAAATACACAGCCGGGGTACTACACGGCGCTGAATTAGAAGCATTATACAATGATGCAAAAGACAATCAATTTGCATTGCCGGCAGTTAACTGCATTGGTAGCAACACTATCAATGCCGTGTTGGAAACAGCAGCTAAAGTAAACTCCCCTGTAATTATACAATTTAGTAATGGAGGTGCACAATTTATGGCCGGTAAGGGTATGCCCAATGATAAACTTCAAGCCAATATTTCAGGTGGTATTTCCGGTGCGTTGCATATTCATAATGTAGCAAAGTATTACGGTGTACCCGTGGTAATTCATACTGACCATGCGTCAAAAAAATGGTTGCCATGGATAAGTAGTTTAATTGATGCAGGTGAACAGTTTTATAAAGAAAAAGGTCAGCCACTTTTTAGTTCACACATGCTGGATTTAAGTGAAGAACCAATCGAAGAAAATATACATACTTCAGTTGAATTTTTTAAAAGAATGGCCCCCCTCGGTATGAGTATAGAGATTGAGTTGGGTGTTACTGGTGGTGAGGAAGATGGCGTGGATAACAGCGATGTTGAAAATGACAAATTATATACACAGCCGCAACACGTGGCATATTCCTATACCGAATTGAGCAAGGTGGGTAAATTGTTTACCGTAGCTGCTGCCTTTGGAAATGTACATGGTGTTTATAAGCCGGGC
Source organism: Ferruginibacter sp. (assembly GCA_031392305.1). Lineage (GTDB taxonomy): Bacteria > Bacteroidota > Bacteroidia > Chitinophagales > Chitinophagaceae > Ferruginibacter. The sequence continues at coordinate 7,640 of JANMVB010000005.1, read as the reverse complement.
AATGTAGAGTTGCGCCCTGAAATTTTACACAATAGCCAAATATTTATTGAGCAGGAATTAAAGACAGGCCCTAAACCTGTGTTCTTTGTATTTCACGGTGGTAGCGGCTCTCCGCAAAACCAGATACGTGAAGCACTAGGTTATGGTGCCATCAAAATGAATATTGACACCGATATGCAATGGGCATTTTGGGAAGGTGTGTTAGAAAATTATAAAAAAAGCGAACCTTACCTGCAGGGCCAGTTAGGCAACCCGGATGGTGCAGATAAACCAAACAAAAAATATTACGACCCCAGGGTTTGGTTACGCAAAGGAGAAGAAACTTTTATTAAAAGATTGGAAGTTGCCTTCGATGATTTGAATTGCATTAACCGCAACGCCTGATAATAATTAGTATTTTTAGATGATGCTCAAAGAAATCCAGCCTATAAAAATAGTAGATACCAGCAACAATTTTATTCAAATTAAAGACTTCTTATAGTTATCCGCCATTATTATAAAAGGCTGAAAATTATTTAAGGCAAAATTAATTTAATGATAAAAGAAGAAGATTTTGACGCAAACCTGGCAGGAGAAGATGGTGAAACCGAAGAGACAAAACGCAACTGGTTTAAACGCATAAAAAAAGGGATACTAACACCCACTAAAGATAAGGCAGATGCCCCGGAAGGTTTGTGGACAAAATGCCCGTCGTGCAAATTCACCTGCACCATTACCGATTTAAGGGAAAACTTTTTTGTATGCCCCAAGTGCAATTACCATCACCGCATTGGCAGTGGCGAATACTTTGATATCATTTTTGATAACGACCAGTTTACTGAACTTTTTGCCAATATCGTTTCCAAAGATTACCTGGGTTTTGTAGATCTTAAACCTTACGCCAGGCGGTTGGAAGAAACCTATTCCAAAACAGATATCCATGATTCAATTACCGTAGCGCATGGCCAGGTGCACAGTAACGACCTGGTAGTGGCCTGCATGGATTTTGAATTTATAGGCGGCAGCCTGGGCAGTGTAATGGGAGAAAAAATTTGCCGGGCCTGCGATTATTGCATCAAGCACCAGGTACCCTTTATGATCATTAATAAAAGTGGCGGGGCACGTATGATGGAAAGTGCTTTTTCGCTGATGCAACTGGCAAAAACTTCCGGTAAACTTTCCCAGCTTACCGATGCAAAAATCCCTTACATATCCCTTTGCACCGATCCCACTTTTGGTGGCACCACGGCATCCTTCGCCATGTTGGGAGATATTATTTGCGGCGAACCCGGTGCCCTCATTGGTTTTGCCGGGCCAAGGGTAATAAAAGAAACCATCAAAAGAGACCTTCCCGAAGGCTTTCAGCGAAGTGAATTTTTATTAGAGCATGGCTTTTTAGATTTTATTGTAAACAGAAAAGAATTAAAAGAAAAACTTGCCACGCTGCTGGTTTTATTTAAAAATTAGCTTTACGCAATTATCTTAAAAAACGCAGTTACTTATTTAAGTACTGCGTTTTTTGTTTTGTAAAAAATTATATTTTTTGTGTCCAGACATTATATCCTTGCTCAGCATCGTTGTGTCACTCCCTTGTACGTCATACCTATGTGGAACTTTACCTACAAAATATAATTATGCTCAATATTTCTGCATTTTAAATGACGATGGAAATTACATTTTAAAATGGCAGGCCTTTTAATCAATGCGAATATTCGGCGAATTAATAGTTTCCTGCACTTAACTTTGCGCCACAAAATTTTTATGAATGAAGAGGTATTTATTTCCAGTTACGATTTTATTATTTTTTGGCATTTCACAAGTTGGAACTGACATAAACAGGTTAGCCAACAGCGAACAACAAGCTTCTGGAAAAACAGCTTCGGTAGCAATTGGCGCTGATAATTCAGATACTATTTTATTCCCCGGCGAAACGCATTTTGCCAATGTGCAGCAACTTACTTTCGGCGGCGATAATGCCGAGGCTTATTTTAGTTTCGATGGCAAATACCTTGTTTTTCAAAAGAGCAATACAAAAGAAGGCATCGCCTGCGACCAGATATGGATGGGAGCAGTGCCTACGAAAATGGGTGAAAAATTTCAACCTAAGTTAGTAAGCACCGGTACAGGCAGAACTACCTGTGCCTACTTTTTTCCTGATGGTAAACATATACTTTATGGCTCCACGCATTTGGGTAGTAAGGATTGCCCGCCGGTGCCAGACAGGTCGAAGTATGGCAATAAATACATCTGGCCAATTTATGAAAGCTTTGATATTTTTAAGGCTGATACCAATGGCAAAATTATAAAGCAACTCACCAAAACAAAAGGGTACGATGCTGAAGCAACCATATCTCCAAAAGGGGATAAAATTTTGTTTACTTCCATGAGGGATGGCGACCTCGATCTTTATACCATGAATTTAAATGGTAAAAATGTAAAGCGCATCACCAACACTTTAGGTTATGATGGAGGCGCATGGTTTAGCCCTGATGGCACTAAAATAATCTGGAGGGCCAGCAGGCCTGGTACAGAAGCAGAGATTAAAGAATACAAAGAATTATTAGCGCAAAACCTGGTGGCACCTACAAACATGGAAGTATGGATTGCAAATGCTGATGGAAGCAATGCAAAGCAGGTAACATTTTTGAAGCAGGCCAATTGGGCACCCAACTTTACGCCGGATGGAAAGCATATTATTTTTTGCAGTAACCATGAGTACAAAAGAGGTTTTCCTTTTAATATGTACCTGTCGGATACAGATGGAAACGGTAAAGAAAAGATCAGCCGTGATAAAGGCTTTGATGCTTTTCCTATGTTTAGTCCTGATGGTAAAAAAATTGTTTTTTGCAGTAACAGAAATAATGGCGGCACCCGTGATACCAATATTTTTATAGCAGATTGGGTAGAGTGAGTTCGGTTTTCGGTTTTGAGTTTTCGGTTTTGAGTTTGCTTGGTAAACCTGTTCTTTTTTGCTCCATATAATGCAGGTAAAGTTCCACATAGGTATGCGGTACAAGTGAGTGACACAACGATGATGACCATTGATAAAATGCTTGTCAACAAATTGTAGCCTTCTTTCAATTTGGTTTATGAGCTGAATGGTTGCATCTTCCTTTGTTAATAGTTTTTGAGTATTTTTAGTCTTTATCATTCACATTTAGATATATGGATATAAAGCTTTTTGAGAAATTATATTTTGCTCAAATTATTTCTGCAAATTCCTATGCAAGGGTAAAACTTGTCACTGAAAAAAAATTACATTCCCTGCATTGGGAAATAAAAACCCTGCTGTACCTCGGCGTATTATTATTGAGTGGCGGGTTGGGTGTATTGGTCTATAAAAATATTGACACCATTGGCCACCAGGCAATTTTACTTTTTATTGCTTTGGTTTGCGGTGGGAGTTTTTTTTATTGCACTAAAAATAAATTATCATTTTCAAACGGGAAAGTAAATGCACCCAATTCATTTTTTGATTACGTGCTATTACTTGGCTGTAGTTCCTTTATCATATTTGTGGCATACCTGCAATATCAATACAATGTTTTTGGAAACAGGTATGGTGCTGCTACTTTTTTCCCCATGCTGGTGTTGTTTTTTTCTGCCTACTATTTTGATCATATTGGCATACTGTGCATGGCTATTACAAACCTGGGCACCTGGCTGGGCCTTACTATTACCCCATTACATATTTTAAACTCCAATGATTTTGATAACAGCAGGATCATTTTTACAGGCCTGTTGTTGGGTACATTACTGCTATCAACAGGATGGATTACTTATCATAGAAATATTAAAAAGCACTTTGAATTTTCTTATACCAATTTTGGTGTTCACGTTTTATTGATATCCTGTTTTGCAGGCATGGTTCATTTCAGCATTATATATCTTCTTTGGTTTTTATTGTTAACTGGCATTTGCTATTTCTTTTACCGCAAAGCACTACAAGAAAAATCGTTTTATTTTTTATTGATAATAACTCTGTATGCTTATACCACATTGAGTTATGTTTTTATCGACCTCATCAGCCGGATTGGAGGCTTTGGATTGGGAGATGTTTATCTAAGTTTTTTATATTTTATAATTTCCGCAATTGGGATGGTTATGTTTTTAATTAAAACCAATAAAAAATTTAAAACATCATGATCGCATATAATAAAACCTGGTTGCAAAATTTAATTATCCGGGAGCAGGCAACGGAAGCTTATGCAGAAAATTGTATTGATAAAGAGGAGTTACAGCGGATTAATGAGCAGCACCCATCGTTATTTTATTCGCCAAATATATTTGTACGTACCGGCCTTTTTCTTTTGACCTTTATTATCCTTTTATTTTCTTTTGGGCTTATTGCGCTATTATTTTCTGATGCATTAGATAATGCCCTTGGCGGCCTGGCCATATTTTTCGGCTTGCTTGCTTATGCCGCACTTGAATGGATGGTGCAAACAAAAAATCACTATCGGTCAGGTGTGGATGATGCTTTGCTATGGATAGCAGCCGGTTGTTTTTTTGGTGGGGTTTGCTACCTGGCAGATGTCGGTGAAACTGGTAATTGCTTACTAGTTTTTTTTATATCCTTATACTGCGTGGTTAGGTTTACTGACAGGGTTATGTCGCTGATGGCCTTTATTGCTTTAGTGGGATTTTTCTTTTTTATTTCTTCAAAATCCGGCAATACATTAAAGGCAATTGTTCCCTTTATTTTAATTGCAATATCGGCAGGTGTTTATTTATTTTGTGTAAAAGCAAAGCAGGTTGCAAAGGCAGTATTGTATGCAGAATGCCTGCAAATAATGATGATAACTGCATTGATAATATTTTATGGTGCCGGTAATTATTTTGTAGTGAGGGAGCTGAGTAATGAAATGTTTCATTTGAACCTTGCTGATAATGAGCAGATCCCTTTTGGCTGGCTTTTTTGGATATTCACTTTTACCATACCACTTATTTTTATCGCAAGGGGCATTCAAGAAAAAGATACCATTCTTATTAGAGTAGGGTTGTTATTAATTGCAGCAATAATAGTTACGGTAAGATATTATTACAATTTTGCACCGGTAGAAATTATCATGGTAATTTCCGGCATACTGCTTTTAATTATTTCCTATGGATTAATAAAATATCTCAAAAAACCAAAATATGGATTTACACGTAATGAAAGTATCTCCACTGATTTAAAGGAAATGGAAACAATTGAATCTTTAATTTTGGCGGAAACATTTTCGCAGGTTCCGGCAACTTCCAATGCTACTAAATTTGGAGGGGGCGATTTTGGAGGGGCTGGTTCAAGCGGTGAATTTTAATTGATATTTTAATATACCACAAAAGAAAAAGCCGTTAAAATGGTGATCCAATCCATTTCAACGACCATCTTTAATTTAACACTGAAACCCTATAATTATTTTTAAAATTTTTATTTTTCTTAGTTATTTATTACCACGTTTCTTTTTCTCTTTTTAAAGTGTTTGTTCTGCAATGATAGTTGCTCAAATTATGCCAAAAATTAAACTATTGATTTGTAAGGGGTTAGTATTTTTTACTGCATAATTACATCCCATTTGTGGAATTGTAATCCATTATGTGGATGATAAAGCGTAAAACGGGGAGGATTATTAATCCTCTGACAATTTGTTATTTTATTTGTTCAACTACGGTTTAATTTAAAACGCATTTAAAGCTCCATATTGGTATGTTGTACACGAGTGCGACGCAACGATGATGCCATGGAATACTTCTGCCCGGACAAAAAGTGTATTTGAGAAATGCTGTACTTTACCGTTTCTTATATTTATATGCGGCATTATTAATAAAATTTGCCAGACTTACCACAAAAGAAAAAGCCGTTAAAATGGTGATCCAATCCATTTCAACGGCTATCTTTAATTTAACACTGAAACCCTATAATTTTTTTTAAAATTTTTTATTTTACTTATCCTATTCTCCTCAAATCATTTTCGCTTTCTCTGTTAACCTTATTGCCTAAATAATGCCAAAAAGTAAAGCATTGGTTTTCAGTATTTTAAAGCTTTTAAATTTATTCTATTTTCCAAATTGCGGAGGCGAAATCCTAAAATCGGAACAGGTTGCTAACCGGTCTTTAATTTTGAGTGCCTTTCATTGCCAGTATTTGTTTTTTGAATAACCGATATCAAAATGTAACAGTTTACTTGCTATGTGGAGCACCAACCATTGAGTTTAATCACATTTTTTTCACAAACAGTTTCAGTTCAAGAGGGGCATACTGTTTTTCATTACTTTTAAACATTAAACTAAAATTTCTACATGTTGTATCTGTTTATAAAGCGAAATATTTTATTGGCCGGCATATTATTTTGTTATTCCTCTATGCTGAGTGCACAGGGCAATTTCAATTTAAAATTTAAAAATTCCACTGTGTATGCCGGGATAGAGGTTGGGAGCAAGGGTGTTAAAATCAGTGTTATTGAAATAGGGAAAAATGCTCAAAAAAGTGGTGCGTTCAACGCTTTAAAAGATACGGCTATTAATACTGATTTTATTTCCTTTACCCCTGTAACTTTCCAGGCTACTTTAAATGCTTTATGTAAATTATATACCACTGCAGTAAACGATTATAATATTCCATCAGAACGTATTTTTTCTGTTGTAAGCAGTGGGGTAAAAATGCAGGCTGAGAAGGAAGATAAAAAAAGCTGGATTAAAAGCCTTTCAGATTCGTTTACTGTAAAAGTTAAAGAACCAGGCCGTAATTTAATAATAGTAGATGTGGCTGAGGAAGCCCGCCTAAGTCATTTAGGCATTGTGCCAGACTCCCGCAGGTATGCTACTTTTTTAATTGATATCGGCAGTGGAAATTCGAAGGGTGGTTATTTTCCCAATGGAAATACAAAAGACCTGAAACTTTTTCAGCTTAACTGGGGTACAAAAAGTACAGCGAACGCTACTGAAAAACGCTGCGAAGATGATAAGAGCATAAATAATTTCAGCAAACAGTTATACCGTGTATTGGCCGGTGCAGCCGATGCAGAAGTTATTTATGCAGTAAATGAAAGTGGTGCTTATGCCATGAGTGATTATGTTGCCTTTAGTGGTGGGATCAGTTGGTCAGTTGCAACCTTGCTACACCCCGAGTTAAATGACAACTCCGTAGTACCGGTAACCTACACGGAGGTAGAAAAATTTTATGAGATGTTGCAGAATAGGTATGCAGCTCTTTCTGCTGAATCAATCGTAAAAAATGTAACTGAAAAAGGACTTGATAATGCTGCAATAGCAAAAGAGATAAAAAGGGTTCACCAGGTTTTTGATCAACGCTCATTAATGGCTGGTACGGGTTTGTTGCTTAAAATAATGCGCCAGTTTACCGGAATTTATGAAAAGAAACAATTTTACCTGGTAAAGAACGGACAGGTTGGATGGATATCAGCTTATGTTAATCAGCATGTAATTAAATAGCTGTTGGATTTTCTGTAATCCAGGTTGTTATAAATGATAGTAAACCTTCAATGAAAAATTTCAGGTCGTCATTATTAATATTGGTTTCGTTATTATTGCTCATTTCTGTAGCCCTGTTAGCTACAGTGTTTTACCACTTTTATTATAGAGCGCCGGATTATAAACCTGTAGTAGAACTAACCAGTAAGGATAATATAATCATTACCTCTGGAAGCAGGGATTCTTTA
>JANMVB010000654.1:0-6304 GCA_031392305.1 Ferruginibacter sp. | reverse complement strand
TATAAAACACTATTTTTGCATCAATGAAATTTTTGGCATTCATAATGAGTTTTTATATGCTGGCCCTCGGGTGTTTTCCCTGTGGCGACAGCAATGAATGCAATGAAACCCTACAACAAAAAATTTCAACTGCAAGCCAACACCAGGAGCATGAGCACCAAAGTGAAGCCTGCACCCCTTTTTGCAGTTGTGCCTGTTGCGCTGCAGCAGCATTTCATCAGCCGGCTGCACCTGCTAAAAATATTGCAGCAGCTTTTCATCAACTAAAGTTTCACTACAACGACGATTTTAATTCCTACGATTTTCATTCTGTTTGGCAACCGCCCAAGCTCAGTTAAGCATTCTCTTTTTTTGGTAAAGCATTGCACTTTAGTATAACACCCGTTATGCCTAAAGCACATGTATGTATTCTGTTATTATCCAATCCACTTATCATGCTCAATAAAATCATTCATTTTAGTATAAAAAATAAACTCATCATCGGGGTGATGACGCTGGCCTTAATTATCTGGGGTTTGTGGAGTGCTTCCAGGCTACCCGTTGATGCCCTGCCGGATATTACCAATAACCAGGTGCAGGTAATTACCACAGCCCCTACATTGGCGGCACAGGAGGTAGAGCAATATATTACGTATCCGGTTGAAAAAGCTTTGTCAAACATACAGGGCGTAGTAGAAATGCGTTCCTTCTCCCGCTTTGGGTTAAGTGTGATCACCGTAGTGTTTGATGAAAGTGAAAATATTTATTTTGTCCGTCAACTGATTAATGAAAGTTTAAAAGAAGCGGAGCAACAAATTCCCAAAGGCGTTGGAACACCTGAACTGGCACCGGTTACAACTGGCCTTGGAGAAATTTATCAATACGTTATCCATCCAAAAAAAGGGAGTGAGCAAAAATATTCCGCCATGGATTTACGCACCATGCAGGATTGGATTGTTGGCCGTCAGCTCAATGGCATAAAAGGAGTAGCCGAAGTAACAGCATTTGGTGGCATCACCAAACAGTATGAAGTAGCCATTAACCCGGAGCGGTTAAAAGCCATGAATGTAACCATACCCGAAATATTCTCGGCGCTCGAAAAAAATAATGAAAACACCGGCGGTGCATATATTGACCGGAAACCAAACGCTTACTTCATCAGGGGTGTGGGCCTGGTAAAAACATTTGCTGACATTGAAAATATCATCGTCAAGCAACAAAACGGTATTCCCGTATTAATAAGAGATGTCGCCACGGTGCAATTTGGCTCGCCGCCACGTTATGGTGCCATGACGTACAATGGAGAAAAAGAAGTTGTAGGTGGCCTGGTACTGATGATGAAGGGGGCCAACAGTGCTGCCGTAGTAGCACTTGTAAAAGAGCGGATGGAGACAATAAAAAAATCATTGCCGGATGATGTGGTAATAGAAGCTTTTTTAGACCGCACAAATTTAATTGACAGGGCCATCAACACGGTAAAAACAAATTTGATTGAAGGTGCATTGATTGTAATATTTGTGCTGGTAGTATTTCTCGGCAACTTCAGGGCAGGGTTAATTGTAGCTTCCGCCATTCCGCTTTCATTGCTGTTTGCCATGGCATTAATGAATTTGTTTGGCGTAAGCGCCAACCTGATGAGCCTTGGCGCTATAGACTTTGGATTGATTGTAGATGGCGCAGTAATTATTGTGGAAGCCACCCTGCATCACTTAGCAAAAAAACAACAGGCAGCTATGCATGCGCAACAAGTGCAGGTTGCCACTTTGCCCACTGAATATTCTCAGCAACAAATGGATGAAGAAGTCTATCAGTCTGCCTCTGCAATCCGCAGCAGTGCTGCCTTCGGCGAAATCATTATCCTCATTGTGTATATCCCCATCCTCACACTCACAGGAATTGAGGGCAAAATGTTCCGGCCAATGGCAGAGACCGTGGCCTTCGCCATTTTGGGCGCCTTGCTGCTTTCCATCACATATATACCAATGATGTGTGCCTTATTTCTTCCAAAAAAAATTAGCCATAAAAGAAATTTTAGCGACCGCATGATGGATTTTTTTCAACGCCTCTACCGGCCCGTAATTGATGGGGCCATCAAAATAAAATATGCAGTGGTGGGTATAGCAGTGGCACTTTTTATTGTGTCATTGATCATTTTTAAAAACCTCGGCGGCGAGTTTATCCCTACGCTGGAAGAAGGCGATTATGCGATCGAGTTTGTTTTGCCGCAGGGCTCATCTCTATCACAAACCACCGAAACAATTATGCTGGCGCAACGCATGTTAAAAAAATTTCCCGAAGTAAAAATGGTGGTGGGTAAAACCGGTGCAGCGGAAGTAGCTACTGATCCTATGCCACCCGAAGCAAGTGATATTATGGTGATATTGAAAGATAAAAAGGAATGGAAAACCACGGATGATTTTTATGAACTGGCAGATATAATGGGAGCAAAACTTTCTACCATACCCGGTGTAATTGCAGAACCCAGTCAGCCCATACAAATGCGCTTTAACGAAATGATGACGGGCATACGGCAGGATGTAGCCATTAAAATATTTGGCGAAAATTTAGATAGCCTGGCCACCTATGCAGCCAAAGTTGCCAATGCCATCCGCCCCATCAAAGGCATCACTGCGCCACAGGTAGAACGGATAGATGGTTTACCACAAATTACCATTGAATACGATCGTGCAAAACTGGCAGGGTATGATTTAAATATCGAAGACGTAAACCATGTCATCAGCACCGCCTTTGCCGGGCAATCAGCAGGGGCCGTGTATGAGAATGAAAGAAAATTTGATTTGGTGGTAAGGCTCGACAGCACCCACCGCAGTTCGATAGAAGATGTAGGCAACCTGTATATCCCCATGAAGGATGGCAATCAAATTCCTTTATCACAGGTAGCCACCATTTCATTTAAAACAGGCCCGGCACAAATAAGCCGTGAGGCCGGCAAACGCAGGGTGTACATCAGTTTTAATGTAAGCGGAAGAGATGTGGAAACAGTTGTAAAGGAAGCCCAAAAAATACTGAACGAAAAAGTAACATTGCCTGTTGGATATTATTATACTTACGGCGGCACTTTCGAGAATTTACAAAAAGCCTCGGCACGTTTACTGATTGTAGTACCTGTGGCTTTGCTGCTGATATTTTTTATGCTCTACCTTACTTTCAACTCATTAAAAAATGCCCTGCTTATTTTTACCGCCATCCCCATGAGTGCCATTGGCGGCGTGCTCACATTGCTTATTATGGGTATGCCCTTTAGTATTTCTGCAGGCGTTGGTTTCATTGCATTATTTGGGGTATCCGTACTAAACGGCATAGTTTTAATCGGTACATTCAATCAGTTAAAAAAAGATGGCGTTACCAATGTAACAGATCGGGTACTGCAGGGTACACAAATAAGGTTGCGCCCGGTTTTAATGACGGCGGCAGTTGCAGCCCTCGGCTTTTTGCCCATGGCATTAAGCAGTGGTGCCGGTGCCGAAGTACAGCGGCCACTCGCTACCGTTGTGATAGGTGGTTTAATTACTGCCACGGTTTTAACCCTGGTAGTGCTGCCGTGTTTATACATCATTTTTTCAAAAAAGAAATAAATTTTAACCAATGTGTAAAAATCAATTGGCAATCATTTCAAAAAATGCAGATAACAAAGTGAACATAAAAAGTAAAGGGAATAATTATGTAACCAGCATAAAAGCGTTGGTCAACATCGTTGTGTCACTCACTTGTACGTTATACCAATTTGGATCTTTAATTGCGTTATGTGTAAAGAAAAATATGAGGGTATATCTTTTAAATAATCTTACAGTTGCCATACACCAAATCAAAAGTAATACTGAGTTTTGTAGCAATTCAGCAGTAAATACTCTTCTTAAAACCGGCGACTTATTGAAACAAAAAATTGTGCAGCATGCTTCAATATATTTTTTCAATCGTGTTGATCATTATCATACAATTAAAGTTCCCCATAGGTATGCGGTACAAGGGAGTGACACAACGATGCTGCCCATAGCTTCACAGATTGTACAACAAAAAATATTTAAGAATATATATGGACTAACAGGCATTAAAATGTTTTTTTTATGCTGTGTTTTTTTCTTTTCATTTTCAGTCAGGGCGCAACAAGCTTACAAGAGAATAACTGCTGACGAAGCTATTGCAATGGCAAAAAATAATTTGCAATATCAAATAAACAAGCAGCAAATAAATAAAGCAACTACACAAATAAAAACTGCGACGGTATTTCAAAAAACCGGGGTGTTTGCCGAAAATGAAGACCTGCGCCCAAGCGATAATAAAGGCATTTTAAAAATTGGTTTTACACAAACTATTTCATGGCCCGGCTTGTATGGTGCACAAAAAAAATTGTACAGTGAGCAAATGAAATATTATGAAACCAACTCGGCTGTGATTGATTTGGAGATGAAAAAAAATGTACGTGCTGCCTATTACCAGCTTTGGTATTTGCAGGATAAACAAGAATTGTTTCAGCGCCTGGATAGTATTTATACATCGCTCCATACTGCTGCTATACTAAAAGTAAAAACCGGCGATAGCCCCGGGCTGGACAGCATTGCAGCCAATGTGCGTATGATGGAATTGCAGGCAGTATTGCAACAATTTAATAACGATGTGCAAATTCAACAACAGGTTTTAATGCAACTGCTTAATACAAACGAAGGCTTATTGCCAATGCAAATACCTTTGCAAAAATTAGCCATGCCTGCTTTGCCCGGTGACAGCAACAATACTTTACTTGCCCTGCAGGCGCAAACAATTAATATTGCCGGTGCAGGTATTGCTGTTGCTAAAAATGAAAACAAACCAGAGTTTGCAGGGCGTTTTTTTAGCCAACGCTTATGGGGCGAAAGTAATCCCTTTACAGGCTTTTCAGTGTCTGCAATATTTCCTTTGTTTGGTGCCAATGCATACCGCAATAAAGTAAAGGTGGCAGAAGCAGACAGGGCTTTGCAGCAAAAACAATTTGAATACGACAGCCAGTTGTTAGCTAACCAACAAGTGCAAATATATCAGCAGGCAAAGCGCAATAACAGTATGCTTTATTTTTATGAAACTACGGGGTTAAAGCAAGCCGGTGAAATTATAAAAGCATCATCGCTTGCATATCGAGCCGGTGAAATAAGCTTTGCTGAGTTCTCACAGTATTTAAGCCAGGCGATAGAAATTCAACAAAAATATCTTGAAAAACTCAATGAGTATAACCAGTCGGTTATCCAATATTATTATTACAACAATCAATAAAAAGCAACAATGAAAAATTATTTTATAGCTATTGCAGCAACCTTATCAATCATTACTTTTAGTTCTTGCGGAGACAAAAGCAATGTAGCGGCAACCAACGCAGAAGCGACAAAAACAGCAGAAGCCGGGCATGATGAACATGAAAGTGAAAATCCAAACATTGCTACGCTAACTGATGAGCAAATGAAAAGTATCGGCATTGAATTAGGAACTATTGAAAACAAACAACTCACTGCTGCTTTAAAAACCAATGGCGTGTTGAAAGTACCCAATCAAAACAAAGCCAGTGTAAATTCATTGTATAGCGGTGTAATAAAATCACTGCTGGTACAGCCGGGCAATTTTGTAAGAAGAGGTCAAACAATTGCTACGGTAGCTAATCCTCAATTTATACAGGTACAAAGTGATTACCTGGATGTGAACGGAAAAATCACTTTCGCAGAGCTGGAAGTAAAAAGACAAAAAGAATTAAATGCAGGTAATGCAGGCGCACTAAAAAATTTACAATCTGCCGAAACAAGTTTACGCACATTGCGAACACTGCAATCAACGCTGGCACAGCTAATACAATTGATGGGCATTAATCCTGCAAGAATTGCTAATGGTAAATTAATTTCGGTGCTGGCAATTGCAAGTCCTATCAGTGGCGTGGTAAGCAATGTGATGATAAAAATGGGGGGGTATGTGGATGTTACTACAGCAGTTGCCGAAATAGTTGACAACAGCCAGTTGCATTTGGATTTGTTTGTGTATGAAAAAGATTTACCCAAATTAAAAAATAATCAAACCATTCATTTTACGGTTACCAACAATCCGGGTAAAGAATATGATGCACAAATTTATTCACTCGGTTCATCTTTTGAAGGCGATAGCAAAGCAGTTTCGGTACATGCAAAAGTGCAGGGAGATAAAACCGGCCTGATAGATGGTATGAATGTAACGGCCATTATCAGCCTGGAAAAAGCTACTGTACCGGCTGTACCTACAGATGCCATTGTAACAGTAGAGGGTAAAGATTATATTTTTGTACTGCTGGATTCACCGGCTGTAGAAAAACATG
>JANMVB010000640.1:0-1745 GCA_031392305.1 Ferruginibacter sp. | reverse complement strand
TGAAAAACTGGCAGATTATTCTTTTAAAATTGGGCCTAAATCCTTCTTTCAAACAAATACAAAACAGGCAGAAAAACTTTACTCGGTTACCAGGGATTTTGCACAACTCTCCGGCAATGAAATTGTGTACGACCTTTATTGTGGTACAGGAAGCATCGGCATTTTTATAAGCAAATTGGCAAAAAAAATAATTGGGGTAGAAGTGATCCCCGAAGCCATTGAAGATGCAAAAATTAATGCAGCACTCAACAATATTTCGCATGCTGCTTTTTTTGCGGGTGATGTAATTAAAATTTGTGATGATGCTTTTTTTAACATGCATGGCCACCCGGATGTTGTCATTACCGATCCGCCACGGGCAGGCATGCACGAAAAGCTGGTGAATAAACTACTGGAGATTGCCGCCCCTAAAATTGTATATGTAAGTTGCAACACCGCCACCCAGGCCCGGGACCTGGCACTGCTTGCAGCAAAATATAAAGTCGAAAAAATTCAGCCTGTTGATATGTTTCCGCATACGCACCATATTGAGTGTGTGGTGCTGTTAACGCTAAATCTATCATCGTGAATGGTGAATAGGTAACACGCTAACCCAGTTCTATCATTTCACGATTCATCATTCACGATTTTAAATTCGGGCTTTGTATTTCATTGTACCACATTGCTTAAAAAGTACAAGTGAGTGACACAACGATGTTTAATTGAAAAACAAATGTTTGTTAACAAAATATTTCAAGATTGAGAATTCACCATTCACCATTGCCCTTCACGATAAACCAATTGTTATGAATATAAAAATAATTGCCTTCGATGCCGACGATACACTTTGGATAAATGAACCCTATTTCCAGGAGACAGAGCAGAAATTTTGTGCCCTGCTCGAAGACTACCTGCCCCGTCATACCCTTGCTAAAGAATTGTTTAAAACAGAAATTCAAAACCTGCCGCTTTACGGTTACGGGGTAAAGGGTTTTATGCTTTCTATGATTGAAACCGGTATGCGGATTTCTGACAATACGCTTAATATTGAGGTGCTTGCCAAAGCAATACAATACGGCAAAGAGTTGTTGGAAAAACCCATCGAATTGCTGGATGGTGTAGAAGATGTGCTAAAGGCTTTAAAGGGAAAATATCGCCTGGTGGTAGCTACCAAGGGCGACCTGCTCGACCAGGAACGGAAGCTAAAAAAATCTGGGTTGGAGCATTACTTTCATCACATCGAAATTATGAGTGATAAGCAGGAAACAGATTACCAAAAACTCATAAAGCACCTGGATATACAACCATCAGAATTTTTAATGATGGGCAATTCGCTTAAGTCGGATGTACTGCCCGTACTTGCTATTGGCGGGCATGGTGTGCACATTCCTTATCATACCACGTGGGAGCATGAACAAGTAGAGCATCACGTGGAGCATGCCAACTTCCGGCAGGTGCAAACTATTACAGAAATACTACCCTTTTTGCTGAATGAGTAAATTGTAAGGATCGATGGTAGTTATAACCACCGGGCATTTTTACCCGCAATAAAACCATGCTATAATCATTAAAATTTAGCGCATGAATATACAACAGCTACCAAAAGTTGAACTGCACCTTCACCTCGATTGCGGCCTTAGTTACGAAGTAGTTTCAGTAATAGATCCATCCATTACAAAAGCAACTTACCTGCACGAATTTGTTGCCCCCGCAAAATGTACTAACCTGGCCGATTTTCTTACAAGGGCAGTAAAAGGTTATAAACT
>JANMVB010000612.1:0-4126 GCA_031392305.1 Ferruginibacter sp. | reverse complement strand
CGACCTTACCGGCTGGACAAACCACGGTACAGAGAAGTGGTATGTTGAAAATAAGGAACTGATTTGTGAAAGTGGGCCGGATAAGCAATACGGCTATTTATCAACTAATAAATCGTATAAAAATTTTGAGTTAAAACTACAGTTTAAGCAGGAGGCTGATGGCAATAGCGGAGTATTTATCCGGTCTTCAATAGATGGCACTAAAATAAGCGGCTGGCAGGTGGAAGTGGCTCCTGAAAATAAACATACCGGTGGTATATACGAATCGTATGGCCGTGGATGGTTAATAAAGCCAAATGCAGAGGATGAAAAATGGTTAAAAAAAGATGCCTGGAATAAAATGAAAATCATCGTAAAGGGTGATGAAATTACTACCTGGTTAAACGGGCATAAAATGGTTTACTTTAAAGACGAAAAAATTGGAGCCGGCGAAGGGTTTATTGCATTGCAGATACACGATGGGGGCGGTATTAAGGTTAGGTGGAAGAATATAAAAATCAGGGAACTCAATTAATTAAAATGGCAACCTGCATTTAAAAAACGATTGCCAAAAATTGCAACTATTGAACATAAAAACTATTGAATTTTTAGTTCCAAATTGCTGAAAAAGTACAAGTGAGTGACACAACGATGTTTAATTGAAAAACAAAAGTTCGTAAACAAATATTTTCTTAATTAAACTGCATTGATTCACCATTGACCATTGAACATTTCACCATTAAATTCAATTTCATCAACCATAATTTTATTACATGAAAGAAAATTCCGGATCATCACGCAGAAGTTTTATTAGGAAACTAGCTACCACTTCAGCCGCTGTGGCAGCAGGAGCCAATGTATTTGCCACTGAAAATACCAACCGCTATTTTGAAAAACTTAAACGTACGCCACAAAGTGCCAATGACAACATAAATATTGCACTGATTGGTGGCGGGGGCATGGGAACACAGGATGCATTAACTGCTTTAAAAGTTCCGGGCATCAAACTTATTGCTGTATGCGATTTGTACGATGGCCGTTTAAAGGAGGCAAAAGAACGGTGGGGTGCGGATTTGTTTACAACCAGGAGCTATAAAGAAATATTAAACCGCAAAGATGTAGATGCTGTTATTATTGGAACCCCCGATCATTGGCACCAACAAATTTCAATAGATGCAATGAGGGCGGGTAAACATGTGTATTGCGAAAAACCAATGGTTCATTCTATAACAGAAGGACCGGCCGTAATAAAAGCTCAAAAAGAAACAGGTAAAATATTCCAGGTAGGCAGCCAGGGTGTTTCTTCTTTAGGCAATGAAAAAGCAAAACAATTATTGAAGGAAGGTGCTATTGGCGAATTGAATTATGCAGAGGGTTTTTGGGCCCGCCATTCTCCTACCGGTGCCTGGCAATATCCTATTCCTGCGGATGCTTCGGCTAAAACTGTAGATTGGGATACGTACGTTAGCAATACAACAAAGCGTTCTTTTGATGCCACCCGTTTTTTCCGGTGGAGAAACTACCGTGATTATGGAACGGGTATGTCAGGCGATCTTTTTGTTCATTTGTTTTCGAGCCTTCATTTTATTACGGATTCGTTTGGCCCCAATAAAATATATGCTTCCGGCGGGTTGCGCTACTGGAAAGATGGCCGTGAGGTACCGGATGTACTGTTGGGTACTTTTGATTATCCGCAAAGTCAGGCGCATGCTCCTTTTAATCTATCGCTTCGTTGCAATTTTGTGGATGGTACTAGTGGTACCACTTACTTAAAATTGGTAGGCAGCGAAGGGTCCATGGATGTAACCTGGGATGATGTTACCTTAAAAAGAAATAAAACGATTGCTTCCGATGATCCGTTCTATATTGAACAAATGAAAAAAGCCGGCACCCCCGTATCTGGACGTAAAAGAATATTGCCGCCTGAAGAATATAAATTTGCAGCAGAAAGGGATTATATGGGTGGGCCTTACGATCATTTTGTAAACTTTTTTAATGCTATCAAAAATGGCGGTAAAGTAGCAGAAGATACTGTGTTTGGCTACAGGGCAGCGGCCCCGGCCCTATTGTGCAATGATAGCTATAACCAGGATACAGCAATTTTATGGAACCCCGAACAAATGCAATTAGTAAAAAAATAAAACCAAACGTATGAATTTTACAAACTTAAAAACAACAGGTGCTATGATACTCTTAATGGGTGCAGTTTCATGCGCAAATAATGCTACTGAACCAGCAGCAAAAGATACAGATACCGCACAGGTTTCTATCTCTACTGATACTGCTGCTTTGAAAGAAACCGAAGGAGAATGGGTTTCTCTTTTTGATGGAAAAACTTTGAAGGGCTGGCATGGGTTCAACAAAACCGGTGAAATAAAAAACTGGACCATTGAAGAAGGTGCAATGGTTTGCCTGGGTGCAGCGGCAGATGCTCATGGCGGTGATATTGTATCTGACGCATCTTATGAAAATTTCGAACTGAAATGGGAATGGAAAATATCCAAGGGTGGAAACAGCGGGGTTATGTATCATGTAATGGAAGGCCCAAAATACAAATCTCCTTACGAAACCGGACCAGAATACCAAATGATTGATGACATCGATTTTCCTGATAAACTGGAAGACTGGCAGAAATCAGGGGCAGATTATGCAATGAATACTGCCAATGAAAAGAAAAAACTAAAGCCTGTGGGTGAATGGAACACAAGCAAAATAGTTTTTAATAAAGGCCATGTAGAACATTGGCTGAACGATGAAAAAATAATTGAGTTCCAGGCTTGGGATGATAAATGGAACAAAGAACGGGCGGAAGGAAAATGGAAAGATTATCCTGATTACGGTGTTGCAAAAAAAGGGATGATTGCCCTGCAGGATCATGGCAATAAAGCTTATTTTAAAAATATTATGATAAAGGTTTTGTAAGCAGCTATAAAAAAGCATCAATTTAGATTGATGCTTTTTTTATGTAAATTTTTGACCGCCCATTAGAAAGCTACCGAATGCTCCTGTAGCACTTTCCTTATTGCCGAAACCATTTGCTCTCCTTTTGTCTTTAACTGTTCTTCTGTCCAGGATAAATTGATGAGTGTAGAAATGCAACGGCTCATTACCGCATCACTGGCAGAAAAATCTTTAGTGGCATGATGAATAACAGCAGCTTTTAAATCGTGATGTAATTTATTTAAGGTAATAGCATTTTTAAGATGATCCCATTTGCTGATATAATGCCAGTTATTGTCAAACCAATAAAAGCTACCGGCTATAATTCCCTGCGTTTTCATTTCAGCCACTACCGCTTTTGCAATTTCTTCGGTAGGTAAAAACCAGCTTAAAAATGTACAGCTATCGCCTGCGGGGTCGGGCACTCTTCTATAAGTAATTTCAGGTATGGTAGAAAGCATTCCTTTCAATGCCGCATGATTTTTTCTTTGTATCGAAAGAAATGTATCCAGCTTTTTAATTTGTGCCAGGCCCACCGCCGCATGTAATTCACTAATGCGAAAGTTGTATCCAATAAACGGATGCAGGTCCGCACCTCTGTCGGCACCTTTGTGATCGTGACCATGATCACTATAGCCATCACTTGTTGTATAAATATTTTCTGTGTTAGTCATTACCACGCCGCCTTCTGCACAGGTAATTGTTTTTACAAAATCAAAACTAAAAGTACCGGCATCACCGATGGTGCCCAGTTTTTTTCCTTTGTAAGTAGCACCTATACTCTGGCATGCATCCTCCACTAAAAAAAGGTGATGCGCTTTGCAAATGGCCATTAGCTCATCCATATCGGCCATGCTGCCGCACATATGTACAGGCATTACGCATTTTGTTTTGGAGGTAATGGCATTGCGTACTGCCAACGGGCTTAATGTTAGGGTATCATCTACGTCAACCAGTACTGGTATTGCGCCTACGCTTATCACTGCTTCAAAACTTGCCACAAATGTAAAAGAAGGGATAATAACCTCGTCCCCATATCCGATACCCAACGCACTTAAGGCTGTAGTTAAAGCTGCGGTACCACTACTTACCAGTTGTGCATATTTACAACCAAAGGTTTCGCAAATAGCTTCTTCCAGCTCCTTCGCTTTCCATATACCTTTTCGTGGCCCGTCGAAACCGTACCGCATCAGGATGCCGGTTTGCA
>JANMVB010000569.1:0-6387 GCA_031392305.1 Ferruginibacter sp. | reverse complement strand
TTGATACTTTTTGCAGAAAAATTAATCCCGAATTTATTGGCCAGTTTATTAAAGTGTGGCAGGTCGCAATTGGATGAATCGTTGCCCATCAATAACAATACGCCACCAGCTTTTACCCAGGCTGCAATACTATTTGCATCCGCATCGCTAACATAATTAGGTGCTTTATTATCTTTTGGCCCATCCGGGTCAATGATGATATAAACCGAAGCACCTGTTAATTTTACAGGTGTTGGGGCAACCTGTAATGTTGAAAGTGTAGCTCCATAATTTTGCCAGATACTGCCAAGCAAACTGATGCCGCCATGCTCTGTATCATCCCAGGTATAGTGACGGCGGGATACAACACCATACAGGTTTTTTCTCCACTCATTGTTGAACCAGCCATCCAGCAATACCGTTTTTCCTTTGCCTGGCTTTGGCAATGCAGCCGTCTCCATTTCTACAGCACACATAATAAATGCGCCAATGCCTTTGGGGTCGTTGGTGATTACTTTTTCGCTCATGTAATAATCATAACTACCATCCCGGTAAGGTTTGCCGCCAAGGCCCGAAACTGTAACCGTGCCTTTGAGGTTGGTTTGCCCGTTGCTATCCACTTCAATAAATTCTTTGAGGATGCCGGCATATCCTTTTTTTGCCTGCTGTAAATAGCCAGCCGGCACATACCCATTACGAACTGCTTTTGCAATGGTATAAACCAACATAGCCGATGCAGAGGATTCTTTATAATTTTTTGCCCGGCCTGGTAAATCAACGATATCATACCATACACCAGAGGTTGCATCCTGCACTTTTGTAACTGCTTTTACAAAACGATTGAGGATGCCGATAATAGCATGCCTGCCCGGATGATTGGGTGGAAAATAATCCAGCACATCTACTAACGCCACCCCATACCAGCCCAACGCCCTTGCCCAAAAATGAGGTGAATTGCCGGTGGTTTTATTAGCCCATTTTTGCTCACGGCTTTCATCCCAGCCATGATACAACAACCCTGTTTTTGCATCACGGGTATGCTTCTCAATCAAAATAAACTGGCGGGCAATATCATTAAAAACTGTGTCCTGCTCATAGTGCTTTGCATATTCTGCATAAAATGGCTGGCCCATGTATAAGCCATCCAGCCATACCTGCCACGGGTAAATTTGCTTGTGCCAAAAACTGCCTTCCTTCGTACGTGGATGATCATTCAATTGGGTACGCAGCAGCTCAACTGCTTTTTTATATTTCGGTTTCCAACTGTAATTGTAAAGCGTTAACAACACCTTGCCATTATTAAGATGATCAATATTGTACTCATCCCTTCTGTAATCTTTTATCGTACCATCTTCACGTAGATAATAATCCATGCTGTGTTGTATGTAATCATAATATTTTGCATCGCCATATAGTTTCCACACACCTTCAATGCCTTTTAAAATTACGCCCTGGTCGTAACTCCAGCGGGCTGGTTTGCCATTCAGCGAAAAAGAATCCTTCCATAAATTCATAGCAGTTTGTGCCATTTGTTGGGAGTATGGTTTTTGCTGTGCAACACTTATTTGTGATGCTAAAAACAATGCGATAAAAATGGTCAATATTATTTTCATGCTCTCGATGTTTGGAAACATTTTTTCTGTGTAAACGCCTGGAAAAAATTATTTAGCCGACATTGGTAGCTATGGGCAACATCGTTGTGTCACTCCCTTGTACGGCAAATCTTTGGGGAGTTTTTCCTGCCATATTTGTTTAGAAACTTTAGATCTTATAATTACTTTTTTCGCAGTTCGTTTTAACTTTTTTCATACAGATCTTTTCATTTTAAAAGAAGTTTGGTGATGGAACTCACCATTATAAAGCAATCTCGTATTCATTTCAAAGGTCAATTTTACCATAAAATTTTAATGAAGAATAGTATTGTAACAGCTTTATTTGCGCAAACGATGCCGGTAACGATGACATTAAAACCAGTTCATCAACTTATGATCTTTTTATGGCCTGCCGGGCAAGTAATTTCCAGTCGCCTTTAATCTTTTGCCATACCATCATTACATGCAAATGAACTTCGCTGCTCTTGCCAGAGTCATTTGTTTTGCCATTAAGATCGTGGCGTACAATGGCTGTTTTATCACTTAGAATTATTGTTTGATTTGCAAGCTCAATGCTTACGAAATCAGATTTGCCACTTACAATTTTTTCCACAAATTCTTTCTTGTAATCAATATGTCCGCCGGAGTGGCCATAGTTTAGCTGATCCGTTACTGAGGTGGCAAGCACCAGGCTATCGGCATCTACCATTGCTTTACGAAGCTTTTCTACTGCGGCTGTTACTACTTTTTCATCTTTGCTTTGAGCATAGGTAAAATTGAATATAAAAATCTGTAGCAGAACAAGCAATGTTAATTTGTAGCGCATATTATTGGTTTTTAAATTAATAGTTTTGCCACAAAGGCACGAAGGCACGAAGTTTTATGTATGCCAAAATAGAATTTGATTAATATTACTTCCTAATTATCATGTGGGTAAAGATCCACATTGGTATTTAGTACAAGAGGGCGATGCAACGATGATCCACATAGATTCTCAGCCAGGACAAACAATAAGCAACACAATAAAAAACACTACGAAAACCTGTTTGCCATTGGCACAAGATCTGTGAGTTCGCTGATTTTTACCGGCCTTTTTTGCTCAATACTTTTACGTGCGGCTATACCAATTAAAATTGACATAGCACCTTCTCTTGTGCCTGCCATTACATGATGCGGATTGTCGGTTTTATCTACAAATATTCTTTTCTGCATGCGGATATCGCCGCCGCCATGGCCCCCTTTTATTTTTGGTGTGGTAAATATTTCATAGTTTTTTGCAAAATTATCCATCACCATAATTTCCCTTACATCGCCGGCAATGGCATCATCTGCCTGGGTCATTTCAATGGCGTGGTGCTTCGACTGATCGTCGGGCATTTTTTGCAGGTAGGGAATATCTTCCCACGTTTCAAGGCGGCCATCCTTGCCATTGAATGCAATCTGCCAGCCTTCGTAAGGCGAATAAGTTGTGAGGGAATAATTGGCAGTAACGCCATTGGCATAAATAATTTGTGCAGACATTTTATCGTAGATATCAATCTCTTTGCGCCATACACAACCATCACGAACGTAGCCATCGTGTTGTTCATTTTTTGAGTAGAGATTTGTTTGCTTTTCATCTTTGGTAATATCCCAATAAAATTTGCACGTGTCTTTATATTGGCAGCCCCGGCAGGTGGTGCCACGGAAGGCATTATTTTTTCCATAATGATCCAGCGAGCCATAGGCCATCACTTCCACCGGTTCTGAATTGAGCCACCAGTTTATGAGATCAAAATGATGGGTTGATTTGTGTACAAACAAGGAATTGCTTTTCGCCTTAATTCCATGCCAGCGGCGGAAATAATCGGAGCCGTGGTGTACATTGAGGTACCAGTTAAAATCGACTGATACAATTTTACCGATGCGGTTCTTGGCGAGTAATTCCTTTACCTGCATATTGTGTACGCTGTGGCGGTAGTTGAAAGCTACTACTACTTTTTTGCCCGATCTTTTTTCGGCAGCCAGGATATTTTTACACTTTACTTCATCGGTGGTCATTGGTTTTTCGGTGATCACATTTACACCCATATCAAGCGCCTTTATAATAAATTTATCGTGCGTGGCATCTACGGTTGTTACAATTACGTAATCGGGTTTTGTGGTACGTAACATTTTTTCAAAATCAGTGAAAGCAGGTACATCCACTTTGAAGGTACTTTTTACATATTCAAGCCTGCCGGGGTTTATATCACAGAGGCCAACAAACTCTACCTGGTTATCAAAATTTTTCAACAGGTCGGTTCCCCAAAAGGAGGAGCCACGGCTGCCTGTACCCACAAGCGCAAGCCTCGTTTTTTTCTCTGCGGAAAAAGCCAGGGTTTCAAATGGGTGCAGCATTAATGCAGCACCGGCAGCGGCGGTGTAGCGAATGAATTTTAAACGTTCCATGCGTATTTTTTTATTGGTTTATTAGTATTACTTCATCCAGACCTCACCTTTTTTCTGCCTAAACAAGCTGGTAGGCCTTTATTTCACCACAGCCCCCAGCACTTTCCATATTTCACTTGCTACAAATGCATTTCCTTTTTCGTTGAGGTGAACCCGATCAGTTGTTAATATTCCTTTTTCTGCATTGGCGGGGTTGTTGGCTTTGAGATAATCACCAAATGCTTTGCGCAAATCACAGACTGGCAGCGACAAATCTTTGGCGATGTTCCTGATGATATTACTGTAGTTGTTGAGGTCGCCATCCTGCTGATTGGAGTTGTCGTTTCTTTCACCGATTACTGATGGGGTGCATACAATTACTTTGATCTTTTTATCCTGCAATTTTTTAATGATGGCCCGGTAAAATTTTTCATACTTGTCAGCATCAGTGCCGGTACCCGAGCTGGCTTTGTGCCATACATCATTGATACCTACATAAATTACCACTACGTCGGGGTTTCTTTCCAGCACATCTTTTTCCATTCGCAAATACAGGTCGTACACTTTGTTGCCTCCAATGCCGGCACCGATGAGTTCTATTGAATCGGGCACTTTCGCTTGCCTGATCATGCTATCCATTTTTGTGATGTAGCCTGTTGGCTGCACACCTGCCTGGGTAATAGAATCACCAAAAAATACCACTTTTATTTTTTTGGGTGGGTTGGTAAAAGAGCAAATTACCAAAGTAAGGAATAAAGAAATGTTGAGTAAGTGTTTCATACGCTAATTATTGATTTGTGTGTGTGAATAATCGTTTGATATTATTGAAATGATCACATCATTTTTCATCTATTCATTGAGCATTAGCCAGAGCCCTATCCAAATGCACATACCCGCCATCCACATAAACCAGTTGGCCGGTGGTGTGGCTTGATCGTGGTGATAATAAAAATGCTACTGCATTAGCAATTTCCTCTGCGGTGGTCATGCGGTTTTCCAATGGGATTTTTGATTCTATTTCTGCTAATTTTTCCTGTGGGTTGGGTAATGTTTGTATCCACTTTTCGTACAGTGGGGTAAAACATTCTGCTACCACTACGGCATTTACACGGATACCGTATTTCAATAACTCCACTGCCCACTCCCTGGTTAAAGCATTGCGACCCCCGTTAGATGCAGCGTATGCAGAAGTATTACCTTGCCCGGTATCAGCAGTTTTTGAAGTGATGTTTACAATAGCACCTTTTGACATTTTAAGTTGGGGCAGGGCATGGTGTGCCAGCAGGTAATAGTGCACCAGGTTTTTATGCAGTGAAGCTATAAAATTTTCGTAGTTACCACTTTCTAACCCGATGCCATCATTTACACCTGCATTGTTTACCAGCCCATCGATGCGGCCGAATTTTTGTATCACCCACTTTATGGCTGCTTCACATTGCAGCGGATCACCCAATTCTGCCACGGTTTGAAAAGCCTTGCCACCGGCAGCTTCTACTTCTTTCACCGTCACTTCATTATCGGCTTCACTTCTACCGATGATTACCGGGATAGCCCCCTCTGCTGCCAGTACTTTTACAATGCCTTCACCAATTCCTTTAGCGCCACCGCTTACTATTATTAGTTTATCTTTTAAACCCAGGTCCATTTAAATATTTTTAAAGATTATAAAATTCAATTGTATTGCCCCCAAAAAAATGTGCCCTTTCATTATCGGTGAATGCAGCAAAATATGCTGTTACAATTTCTATTACTTCATCATAAGATGCGGCTACCTGACATACAGGCCAATCTGAGCCAAACATGATCCGGTTGGTACCAAAAGTTTGTACTACTACATCCATGTATGGCGCAAAATCCTGCACCTTCCAGTGTTGCCAGTCTGCCTCTGTTACCATCCCTGATATTTTGCAATACAGGTTTTCATACTTTGCCAAAGCCCGGATATTATTTTCCCATTCAGTTATCTCACCTGCTTTTATATTGGGCTTGGCAATATGATCAAGCACAAATTTCTGATCAGGAAAATTGCCCACTAATTCTTCCATGTATTTTAGCTGATCAGGGAATATAAGTATGTCGTAAGTGAACCCAAATTTTTTTAACTGCCTGATGCCATTCATAAATGCAGGCTTCAGCATCAGTGCCCTGTCTTGCTCACCTTGCAGTACATGCCGGAAACCTTTTATTTTTTTAAAGCCACTGTAATATGCGAGCCTTTCTTCCACATCTTTTGCCTGCAGATTTACCCAGCCAACAATACCGCTGATGAAATCGAATGCTTCGGCATTTAGTAACTGAAATTCGTTTTCAATTTCAGCCTGGTCACTTTGCACCGTTACACATCCGTCAAAATCATTGTGCTGCAACAAAGGGTGCAGATCGTGTGGCAAAAAATCTTTTTGAATCA
>JANMVB010000560.1:0-8953 GCA_031392305.1 Ferruginibacter sp. | reverse complement strand
TTGGTTGGGCAATTTCGATTTGTTTATAAAAATTTATTCTTTTACTTACCTCGGCATTGCGCTTATTTTACTGGTATATCTTTTAGCAAAAGGATACATACACCTTACATTTAAAGTAAGTATTGTTACCAAAAAATATTTCAAAAAAATCATCAGCCTCATAAAATTTATTTATGGGGGTACATTAGTGTATGCCATTGCCGGTGTGTTCGATACTATATTGCTTGCATCTGTTTCAGTAAACGGGTTGGCAGCGGTAGCGGTATATTCGCTTGCACAAAATATGGCCAGCCTTATACAGGCTCCGCAGCGGGGCATCATCTCCTCTTCCATCGGCGCCTTATCACAGGCATGGAAAGATAAAGATCACGGCAGGATACTAAGGATATACCGGCAGTCTTCCATCAACCAGTTAATATTTGCAGTTGGCATGTTTGCATTAATATGGCTTAATTTTTCGGATGGCATCTTTACATTTCATCTGCAGGCAGGATACCTGGATGCCAAATGGGTTTTCTTTTTTATTGGCCTTATGCGTATTGTGGATATGGGCACCGGCGTAAACAGCCAGGTTATTTCAACATCCACCCTGTGGAAGTTTGAATTTTTTACAGGAGTTTTTCTGCTCATAATTACATTGCCGCTCAACTATATTTTAACCAAATATTATTTTGACATCGCTGGCCCCGCAATCGCTAATCTCTTTACGTTTACGGTTTACAATGGCATCCGTTTCTGGTATTTGAAAAAGAAATTCAACATGCAACCCTTCACTAAAGAAACGTTGTACACCATTATTTTAGGCGTGGCTGCTTTTTACTGCTGCTATTTTTTATTTGATAAGTACCAGGGCTTTCTCTGGCTGGTTATAAGAAGCAGTTGCTTTCTCATAATCTATATATCAGGCACATTATACTTAAAATTATCTGCTGATATTCTGCCGGTGTGGAATACGTTTAAAAAGAAGGTGGGGATGCCCCCGGCCTAAGCTCCCGTCCCCTATAGGGGAGGTCTTCAACGAGCTCAAATTTTTATAAAGTTTATTTTTGTCCGGGCAAAGAAAGCTATGGTGATCATCGTTGTGTCACTCCCTTGTACGGCATACCTATGTGGATCTTTTCTCACAATATTTGATAAATGAAACAATGATTTATTTGGGTATTTGCTGACGGCATACTCGTCGAAGACCTCCCCTTTAGGGGACGGGGGCGGCTGGGGGCTGAATTATCCTTCCTCCAGATATAAATTTTCTGCTGTAATAATCATCGGTTAAACTGCTGATGGTAACACCACCATTTACACTGCTGTGTACAAAATAATTATTACCCAGGTACAGGCCAACGTGGCTTATGCCGCCCCTGGTGTTAAAGAAAACGAGGTCGCCTTCGGTGAGTTCATTAGCACAAAGTTTTGTGCAACTATTAAACTGATCTTTTGCGGTACGGGGAGCAGCTTTGCCATATACATCTGATAATAATTTACCGGTAAAGGCACTGCAATCAATGCCGCTGCGGCTGGTGCCACCATAGCGGTAACGGGTGCCCCACCAGTTATCAATAAAGCTATAAAGGGGAAAATTAGAGAGGCTTTCTATATCCCTGTTAGTAAGCATTGCATATTTAAACTGTAAGGCTGAAAATGCTTCAATGCTTTTGGATGCAATATTTTCTGCAAATGAAGCCTCTGGCGCAGCAAATTCTGCTGCACTAAATTTTACTGTTTTAACTGGTAAATGAGTTGTAGCAACTTCGGGCATCAGCTCTATGCCTTCAATAAATTTCGGCGAATTTGTGGAGGGGGATTTGTCAATCAATCTTTCGATACTGACATTGGTTTGAGCTTTTACAGATATTGTTGTTCCTGAAAAAATGCCACCGGCAACAGCAACAAAAAATAAGTGTTTCATACGTAAAATTTGAGGTTTACACGTAAGTACAACTTAATCTTGTGTTATTTGGTCGTCTCAAAAATCTTTAATTCGGCTGTTTATCTTTTCTTTTCTTTGAACCTTGTAATACAAACAATTAATAAATAAAATTTCTTAAATGTGGGGCGAAGGTAACATCCAAAACCCATAAAACCAACCTTTTGGCTTATCAGGCTGGTTTGTAATGCTTTAGCCACTGTTGAAAAACGAATGATTTGAGGAAATTATTGTTGAAGATACTGGTGGCCTTCAGATGCCGAGATTAGTAACAAGAATGTCACAGCGCTGGTACCCTGCCATTGATAAAGTATAAAGTTTACACCTTTTTATAAAGGTGTAAACTTTATCTATATCGTAATTAAAGTTCCCCAAAGGTATGCCGTACAAGTGAGTGACACAACGATGTACCACAGAGCTACTTCTTTGCCAGGACAACAAAAATATACTGTGCTGCACACTATAATATCCCATGTTAATCCCTCACTCTTTTCGGGAATGGCGGACGTTTAGGATCTTCCTGTGGATGTTTTTCCAATTCTTTTAATGCCACTTCGATTGCTTTTTGCAATTGCGGATCATTTCCTTTTATAACTTCTGAGGGAGTTTGCTCTACTTCAATATCTGGTGGTACGCCTGTATTTTCTACCACAAAACCATCTTTTGTCCAGATAGCTACATTGGGTGCGGTTACACTTCCGCCATCAATAAACTCCGGAAAACCTAATACACCTACCAGCCCACCCCAGGTTCTTTTTCCTACGATGGTACCCACATTAAATTTGTGAAACATCCAGGGTAGCATGTCGCCACCCGAGCCCGCAGTTTCATCAATAATCATCACTTTGGGCCCTTGTATGGAGGCGCTGGGTGTTTTAAGATCTTTACCATAACGCATGTTCCAATGGGCCTGGTAAGGGCGCTGTAAAATGTCGATATAATAATCGGCTAACTGGCCGCCGCCATTAAAACGTTCATCAATAATGATGGCTTTTTTATTAGCCTGTGGAAAGAAATACCTTTTAAAATATTCGAAGCCAAGGCCGGCAGTATTGGGCACATACACATAAGCCACCTGGCCGTTGGTAGCTTCATTTACTTTTTTAAGATTACCCTCTACCCAATCCCGGTTGCGCAGGTCAGCTTCATTTTCAACCGGCACTACTTTCACTACCCTTGATGCTGTATAATCAGGATTAGGCCCGATGGTAAGTTCAACAATTTTGCCTGCAGTTGCTTCAAAATATTTATACAAATTTTCAGCAGTGGTAATGTCCTGGCCATTTACTGCTAAGATATAATCTCCGGCTTTCGCATTTACACCAGGCTCAGTTAGGGGGCTGCGTAAATTAGGTGTCCAGTTGAGGCCGCCATATATTTTCTTAAACCGGTAACGGTTATTTGCTAAAGCATAATCTGCACCGAGTAAACCACCTGTTACTACAGTAGGTGTATTCAATCTTTCGCCAATGCCCTGCAGGCGGTGATGGCCCACGCCCAGTTCACTACACATCCATTGTATAAGTGTATTAAGATCGCTTCTGCAACTTAAATCGGGAAGAAATTTTGCATACTTCTTTTTCATGGCTGGCCAGTCGGCACCGTGCATACCAGGGTCGTAAAAATAATCTCTGTTTACCCTCCAGGCTTCTTCAAAAATATTTTGCCATTCAGCAACTGGGTCAAATTTCACCTGTACATCTGCAGTATTTAATGCACCCTTGGTAGCATCAGGTTTTTCGCCGGCGGAGGTAACACCCCAGTTATTATTTTTTACATACAACATTTTTTTTCCGTTGCTGCTGAGGATATATCCATCCATTTCCATCACGGTATTGTCTTTTCTTTTCTTAAGGTCATATTCATGCAGGAATGCGTTATCACCGGTGCCAAAGTCGGCAGATATATATAACAGCTTTCCTTCAACACCCATACCCAGTGAAGAATAATTGCCGCGTTTTAATGGTATATCTATAATACGGCTTTCTATTCCTTCCAGGTCTATTCTTAAAGTGGCAGGTTTTTTATTTGTATCGGTGCTATCTTTTTTATCCTTTTGCTTTTTCTCTTCTGCCTTTATTTCTTCTTCATCACTTTCTTTGGCAAAGGGTGAAATGGTTTCTCTTTGTAGCGTAACCAGGTAGATGGAATTGGTAGAAATCATATCATTGTTCGACTGATCGAACCAGTTTACTACTGGGCCTGCATCTGTTGATGCAAAGAAAAAAAGATATTTGCCCCCCTTATCAAAGGTTGGATCAGATACATCACTCAGCCCGTCTGTAATTGGAAATATTTTATCCTGGTCCACTGAATAAAGGAAAACTCTTTTAAAGTTGGTACCGGTAACTTTTGTATAAACCATCCATTTTGAATCGGATGACCAGTCGCCAAACTGCTCCCGGAAAGGGCCGGGCACATACAATTCATCCCCATCAATTTTTTTACTTACGCCGCTGGATACATCCAGCAGGTAAAGGTTGCGGCCATTGTCAACATAGCAGATATGTTTACTATCTGGTGACCATTTTGGATGAGCATAAAATCCTGTTCCCTTTAAGGCAAATGATTTAGGATCACCCTTGCCTTCCTGTGGCCTGATATGCAACTGGTATTCACCGGAAGCATCTGAGAAATAAGCAATTGATTTGCCATCGGGTGACCAGGCAGGATATTTTTCGTGAGCGCCGGTGGTGTTGGTGAGGTTGCGGGCATCGCCTTTTTCAGCAGGCACGGTTACAATTTCTCCCCTGAAATCGAATACGGCCCTGGAACCAGAAGGTGACAAACCTGCACTGCGGATATACCTGCTGCCTTTTACAAAACGTGGCCTTAGTTCCAACAGATCGGCGGCAATGGGCACGGTAAGTTTTTTAACGCTACCTGAAGCATCATCATAGGTATGTAAATAACCAGCCTGCTCAAAAATTATTTTGCCACTGCCTGCTGACATATGTATTATTGGAAAGTCTTTTAGCGTAGTGAGTTGTTTTACTTCTTTAGAGGCAACGGTGTATGAATAAAGATTGAATTCTCCATTGCGATCGCTCAAAAAATAAACTTTGCTACCTGCCCATGCCGGCTCCGTATCGTTACACCCGCCTGCAGGCTGAGGAATTTTTACAATGCTTTTATCCTGGAAATTAAATAACTGAATAGTAGAAATGGTGCCTCCACGATAATTTTTCCATTGGCGGAAAGCTTCTGCCAACGGTGTGTAAGCCATCCACTTTCCATCAGGTGCATACGATGCATGAAAGGCATTGGGTATATCAAGCTGCACCGGAAAACCACCACCAAGCGGTACAGTAAACAATTGTGTGTAACGGTTATTGAAAGCTGCCCTCCTACTGGTGAACAGTACATTTTTACCATCCGGTGTAAAGCCCTTTACCACATCTGCACCGGGATGCCAGGTAAGCCTAACCGGCACACCACCGCTAACTGGAACCATAAACACATCTGTATTTCCATCGTACTGTGCGCTAAAGGCAATCATGCTGCCATCAGGAGAAAACACCGGGTTAAATTCTACCCCTTTATCAATGGTGAGCCGCCGGGGCAGGCTGCCATCGGCATTGGCTACCCATAAATCTTCGGCATAAATAAAAGCGATATTATTTTTACTGATCGTTGGCTGGGCAAGCATCCTGGTATCTGTGGGATCTATTGCAAATAACAAAGCAGGAGCTAATACCTGCAAACAAATAACAAGGAGGTGAATGATTTTAATCTGTTGCTTCATAAATAAATCTGATAAAGGTTTAAACTAAATTGTTTGAATAAAAATTTGTGTGGGTTGGCTTTTAATGTTACTAAAGTATGTATTTTAAAAGGTAACAAAAAATGAAATAGCTGGTGCTTCCAGTAAATAATTATGAGTGGTAAGTAAAGCCGTTTTGGGTTACAAAATATTATTAATGATAAAGAATATTGCAATTGATAACCTGGTTGAAGCATTCATATAAACTTGCAACTATTATGCTTTACCTCTTTTACACCGCTGAGAAAATGGGTTGAAAGAGTTTTCGCAGAGATTGAAATTGTTCTCTGAGTAACCTCCATTTTCTCTTTTTCCCGGCGGTTGCATAATTGACTCCAACAAGTTCTTAATTTAAAACGTAATTAAAGTTGCCCATAGATATGGAGTACAAGAGTGCGACGCCCATGAAGCTTAATTGAAAATCATCTGCCCGGACAACAAAAATTAATTCATCAATAAAAACATTCCTGCTAATGCACTACCGTAATTTTAAATCCTGTATTCACTGTGACCAATGCGGTTGGGTTAACAGAAAGGCTCCTGCAGATTGCGTTTGAATTTACTACGATGGTCCCATTGTTTGTGAAAACATCTGTGTTGGCATCGGGTACTGCATTACAGCTCCAGTTTAGGGGATTTTCCCAGGCATTACTTACCGAACCATTCCAGTAATTGGCGAAACCTAACGTGAATACATTACTGTTGGCTGCATCCACTACACAGCGGTATTGAAAGCCACTCCAGGAAGAAGGTGCGTTGCTTATAGTGAGTGTAACCGTATTTACTCCGGAGTAATTGGCATTATTCGCAATTGCAACAAAGCCACTACCGGTATTCACCTGCCATTGATAAGCAACACCCGTGATATTTGAAGTGAGTGATGTGCCGGATGTTGGTGGGCATAGCTGCGTCCAGGCCGGGCCAGTAATGATTGGTGAAGATTTTATAAGGCAATTATTGATTGTAAGTCCCCAGCCGGTTAATGAGCCGCCATCTCCATCAAAATTATCCTGTACAGTAAGTGTCCAGGTGCCGGTACTACTTTGCCCATCAAATGCTGACAAAGGGCTTTGTGGTGTTACGGTTACATTATTAATTGGCGGGCAGGGAAAAATTGTTGTAGCGGCTTCATCATCCAGGTTAAGATCAAAATTAGATTCACTATCGCAGATTTTATCAAACATCGTAACTACTGTACCAATGGGACTGGTTAGCGTAATGGTAAGATCATTGATATACCCATGCGTGCCTTTGAGGCCGGTTACATTTAGATCTGAAATGGCAACGCCAGCGCTGGCAGGTATATTAATTACTGATGTAATCATGGGAATGCCTGAACCCGAAATTGCTTTAGGCACATCCGTACTGTTTCTACAGGTAGTAATGCCTGTTTTAAAAATGCCGGTTGCAGAAGCATTGCTGGTGCAATAACCATTTGTTGATTTTACCCTCCAGTAATAAATAGTATTTTCTGCCAAAGGTGTAATTAGCTGATAAGGCAGGCTGGTAATATTATTGATGGTTTGTAAAACCGTGCTAAAAGAATTTGAGGTTGCTATTTCAAGTGAATATGCTGTAGCACCTGCAACAGCAGACCAGTTGAAAGAAGGTAAAACCTGCAAGCCGGTTGCATTATTTGAAGGTGAAATTAGGGTAGCAGGAGCAGCAGGAATTGAACTCACCACAAAGGAAATAATCCTTTGTTTTATTACACCACCAGCATCTCCGTTGATGGTAACATTATAAGTGCCTGCTGAAAGTGCGCCGGTATTGTTTAGGGTAACTATTGTAGTACCTCCCGGTGCTACAGGGTTAGTAGAAAAAGAAACAGAAGTACCCACCGGAAAACCAGCAGCGGATAAATTAATAGCTGTGGCAAACCCGTTTAATGAAGCCGTTTTAAGATCGGTAGCAGCACTATTGGTTGCACAAACAGCAACAGGCTGAGGATTGTTAAATGCATAATCAGCAGCGGAATTTTGAATGGCAAAGTTGAAATTAGACATATCATAAAAAACATTTCCCACAGCCATCACCCTAACCCTCGCTGTAGTGGTAATATTTGCCGGAACCTGTATTTCGTGCAAGCCATCATTAGGTGTACTGGCAACAAGTGTAACGGGGAAAGTAAGGCCACCATCAGTTGACAATTCAATTTTTACATTGCTGCAATTAATGGGGGCACCCTCTGTACCAGCGGGGTTCCAGGTAATTGTTTTAAAATCATTAACCAACCAGGTAAGGCCTGCAACATTAGGAAAGGTAACTACAAACGGGCCTGCAGTACCACTTACTGTAATGGCAGATTCATCAAAGCAAATGCCTCCCCCACCTGCCCGGTTATCCCTTGCTGTGAGCCTGAAATTGAGTGTGCGGCTATATGTTGGCAATAATTCTCCTTTGGTGGTGATATTGTTAATAACATCTGAACGTTTAGGAAAAAATCTTACCGGTGTGGAAACGGGTACGAATGAACGAAATATTGGTGCAGCTCCTATGGGGTTGTTTAAAGGACCAAAATTTCCGCCTACATCTATTTGCTCCCAGCTAAAAGTTAATACATCACCATTGGCATCTGTGCCACCGCCTGACAAAATAAAAGGAGTAGATGCAGGAATAATATAATCAACTCCCGCATTTACAACAGGCGGAACATTACCCGTATTTGTAACCACCGCACACACACTGCCAAGTGAATTGTTGGTATTATCGGCAATTTCATCAAAACTTACTGCATGAAACTGGGCATCACTGTTAGCCTGCAGATCATCTGACCCACAAATACCTGCATACGCCATGATGGTGCTGCCACTGCCCGGTTCTGCATTGGTAGATAACTCACCATTACCGTTACAGGCACCTGTTAAAGAATTAAAAGGGTGATTTGCACCAAACTGGTGCCCCATTTCATGTGCTACATAATCAATATCAAACGGGTCACCAATGGGCGAACTCGTGCCTGTTACCCCTTTTGCTTTTTGGCCGCCTACACATACCACACCCCTGCCTGCAATACCACCGCCACCGGTACTAAATACATGGCCAATATCATAATTACCATCTCCAATGATAGAATCAATAGCTACCTGGTTTTCGCCCAGCATCTCACCATTGGTGTTAGCATTTGTATAAGGGTCAGATCTCACACTGGTGTATATCAACAGGTCGTTATTTAGCACCAATACCATTCGTATGGCAAGCTCACGTTCATACACACCGTTTACACGGTTCATGGTAGTAACCTGTGCTGCCATGGCTAAAGCAAC
>JANMVB010000404.1:0-1875 GCA_031392305.1 Ferruginibacter sp. | reverse complement strand
CCATAGCAATGCCGGCATCATGCCCGGCAGAAGGTATGTACACATTTCTAAAACCTGTGTTGCTGGTGATTTTACCATTGGCCACACTGTTTTGTGCTACACCGCCGGCAAGGCAAAGATTGTGCAGGCCAGTTTTTTTTTGCAGGTGATTTAGTATATGAAAAATTACTTTTTCTGTCATCCGCTGTACGGAGGCGGCAAGGTCGTGGTGATATTGCAACAGTGGTTCTGCTGGCTTTCGGGGAATACCAAATTCTTTTATTATGCGCCGACCGTACATAGGAGCCACTATAGGCACATTGCCATCTCCATAAGTGATTACACCCTGCGTTGCAGGGCGGAAATATGTTAAATTCAATTTAAATAACCCATCGTTTGTAAGCTCAATAATTTTTTCCAATTTATCCAGGTACAGCGGCTGCCCATAAGGCGCCATTCCCATTACTTTATATTCATCGCCATAATGGGGATAGCCCAGGAATTGGGTAAATGCTGTATAAGATATGCCGAGCGAATGGGGGAAATCTACCGAATCCATCACTTCAATATGACTGCCCGTACCAACCCCAATCATCGTTGTGGAAAAATCACCTGAGCCATCGATGGAAACACAGGCTGCTTCATCAAATGGCGATGCAAAAAAAGCAGAGGCAAGATGGCTGCGGTGATGCTCTACCTGTTGTACTTTACCTGCAAAAGTTTGTTCAGCAAGGCCGGAAATAGTTGCCAGTTCTTTTTCGATGGAAGAAACTTTTCTGCTATTTTGCAACCTGTCTTTTACCGCACCAATACTACCCCCGGGATTTTTTACCAGGAACAATATTTTCTTCCAAAACTTGGCTTTAGGGTCACGGCCAATGGCGAAATAATCAACATCTTCATATTCCACACCTGCCTCTTTTAAACAAAACTCTATGGCTAATTTTGGAAACCCGGCCCAATGTTTTATTCTACGAAACCGTTCTTCCTCAATTGCTGCAATCATTTTACCATTTACAAAAATGGCAGCAGATGAATCGGCATGGTAAGCGTTGATGCCTATAATAATCATTTACTAGGATTTTAAGGATGTATGGATGATAGGATTATCTGACCTGATTTGACTGGAATAATTTTTTGTCCTGGCTGTGAAACAATGGGCAACATCGTTGTGTCACTCACTTGTACTGCATACCAATTTGGATCTTTAATTGCGTTTTAAATTAATCCTGCCATTTTTTTCAGACCGGTAAAACATCCATATCATTAAAAAAATAAAAGAATATACGATGATGTTATAAAAGGTGTGATGCTCCAATGTGAGGGGCACCTTCCAGTTTTTGTTTGTTCCAATAAGCACCACACTTATCCTTATAACATTTATTATCCAGATAAGTAAACAACCGGCTGTAATCCAAATTGCTTTTTTTAAGAATGTCCCTTTGTTGGCAAATACAAAAGCGATCCAGAAACTAAACAGGCCAATGCCGAGACAGGCATACACCAGGTGGATACCTTTTCCATTTACAAATGCCAGGCGGAAAGGGTCACGTAGATAGGTATCATATCCAAAAGCGGCTACCAGTAATTTTGTACCATTCAAAAGCGAATTCCGTAGCAACGCTGGAAAATCTAAGTACTGTTCTACAAACTCATTGTAATATCCACCTGGCACAGTTAGCCCGATGATGGCCTTTGTACCAAAATATAAAATGCAAAATGCACCTATAAATTTGAGCACATAATATATAAATTGCTTTTGCTGCAAGTACGTTTTTAGTTAAATTTTATTCCACCCTTTAATATTTTTCATTCTCATCATTTACAACTCCTCATTCCTTACTCATTACTCATCACTCATCACTGCTCACTCATTTTCGGCCTCGCCCAAATCAT
>JANMVB010000535.1:0-2436 GCA_031392305.1 Ferruginibacter sp. | reverse complement strand
TGCATTTGCTAAAACGGCCATCGCATTATCAGCAATTTCCAAATCAACATTCAGCAAACAAAAAACCAATGAAGCAAAAAAATCTTCAACAGTGATTTTAAGAACATTACTGGAAATTAGCACTGTATAAATAAAAACTCCCAATTGTAAAAAAGTGGGCTGTGCCGGGCTCGAACCAGCGACCCTCCCGATGTCATCGGGATGCTCTGAACCAACTGAGCTAACAACCCTGAAAATGCGAATCTAATGAACTTTATCCTGTATTGCTTAAGCAGTGATAAAAATTGATTACAGAAATTACCCAGCGAAGCTTAATAAAATTACTATTCGTACAACCTGCATCAAATAAAAAAATCCCGGCCTGCCTGTAGCACCACCGGGATATATTTAAAGCGGATAAAAAACTAATTCAATTTCGCCGACATAAATTCCACCAGCCTTTCATCACTCATTTTATTGGCCGTGGACTCATCCGTACGGGTATTTTTAAATTGAGGCGTAGCAGCCAGGTAATGTATAAATTGTTCCTGTACCTGCCCGGTTCCTGTTACATGGATATAAGTGGCATTTTGAAGATGGTTGGTAATTTCTTTAAAAAATTTTGCCTGCAAAGATTTTTCCTGGTTGTGTTCTGTTTTTTCGCTGGAGTTTGGGGAATTTTTTTCTCCTTTTACAGAAGCAAGCACAGCCATCGTTTCAGAATCCGTTACTTCTTTTCCTATTATTACTGCAGTGTGAGTATCCATCCAAACACCAAATTGTTTTTGATTGTTCATGATATAATGGTTTATTGTAACCATCATTGTTCAATTACCATACCGTTAAAAAAAATGCGTTGGTAAGAAGATGTTATTTTATACAGTAGCCAACCATATTATGCAGAACAATATTGCTATTAATTTCCAATATCCAATTCAACCACCACTCAAGGTTAGTTGATTTTACTTACAATCATTAGTTCTACTTTGACAACTCAAAATATTATTTGTTGCGAAAGTAAAAATTTCAGAACTTGTGGTCATGTAATTATCACCTATAAATATAGACCATGAGCGACTTCCATCGTTACCTGCCGAACTTTCCCGGCTTAAAAATTATCTGAGGTCGTTAAAAGTTATCTTCAAAGCTGGCACACATGACAAACTTCAGCACGCCACTCAATATTTTAAAGGCCTTTTTCAGGGGCAGAAACGCAATATAGAACGTATGGTAGAGCGTGTACCGGATAGTGATTATTACCAGATACAACATTTCATCAGCGAATCACCCTGGGATGCAAGGGCAGCTTTTGATAAGGTTGCCTCCGATAGCAGCCAGCTATTTGCAGGTCACCAGCGTGTAGGGCTGTTAATAGATGAAAGTGCCCATCGTAAAAAGGGTAAAGATTCAGTAGGCGTTGCCCGGCAGTATTGCGGCACTATTGGCAAGGTAGATAACTGCCAGGTAGCAGTATACGGGGCATTGAGTGCAGAAAAATATTACGGCATCATAGACACAGCCCTGTACCTGCCAGATGAATGGACGTCCAATGAAGCAAGGTGCAAAAAAGCAGGTATACCACCTATGCCCGCAGGCGAAAAAAGAGTTT
This sequence comes from Ferruginibacter sp., assembly GCA_031392305.1. GTDB lineage: Bacteria > Bacteroidota > Bacteroidia > Chitinophagales > Chitinophagaceae > Ferruginibacter. The sequence goes on along the minus strand of JANMVB010000535.1, from coordinate 848 downwards.
GTAAAACCAAGGTAGAACTGGCCCTGGATATTGTGCGGCATCAAAAAGAGTTGGGCACCTGGTTTCATTATGTAGGGGCAGACGGGCTGTATGGAAACAGTTACCATTTTCAGCAGGAGCTGGATAAGATGGGGATACTTTTTGTACTCGATATCCACAGCGATCAACACATATACACCGAACCACCCGTAATAGCCATACCTGAAAAAACAGCCGCCGCAGGCCGCACCCCAAGCTGTTATAAAGCCACCGGCAATGCCGTTGAAGTAAGGGAGTTTGCAAAAACTATAGCCAGTGGGGCATGGCAAAAAATACGGCTTCGCCAAACGGGCAAAGGCGATTTGAACTGCTTGGGATATAGTCAGAAGGTATATCTGTGGGATGGCGAATCATCTGATTATATGGAACGCAAACTGGTGCTGAGGGTAACAGAAAATAAAGATGGAAGCCGGGAATATAAGTACGCCATCAGCAACGCCTTTGATGGGGAATGCACCACAGAAGAGCTTGTTCAAATGCAGTCGCAACGCTACTTTGTAGAACGCTCGTTTCAGGAAGCCAAGCAGGAAGCAGGCATGAGCCAATACCAGGCAAGAGGGTGGCTGGCATGGCACCACCACATGGCAATGGTAATGATGGCACTGCATTTTATACTAAGTGAAAAAATGCTGTTGAAAGATAAATTACCATTGCTGAGTGCTTATGATGTAAGGGAAATGATACTGAATACATACGCCAAAAAAGGTACCACTCAAAAAGAGATTATGGAACAAATAAATATCCGGCATCAGCAAAGAAGCATTAAGAAAACTCAAAATAATTCAACGTGACTTGTCAAAGTAGAATTA
>JANMVB010000422.1:0-24757 GCA_031392305.1 Ferruginibacter sp. | reverse complement strand
TTCATTGCGGCTTGTATCTTCTGTTATAAAAGTTCTCAGCTTTACATCCTTTATAGCTATTTTTTCTATCCTAACTGTACGGTTAATGAGCTCTGTAAGTTTATCTTCATCAAAATCATTTCCCCAACTTAATATTTTTTCTACTTTTCGCTTATTGAGATAATGATCTGCACCTTTCAGTAACCCATAAAATGCTGTTTCAGCAGTATTGGGTATAAACGAAAAGATGGTATTTTTTAAATCGTAATCAATTGCTTTTAATACAGGCTCACTTAAATAATAACCAAGTGCATTACGCTCTTTATAAATTTTTTCATCGCTTCCCCTGCTAAAATAAATACGTTCAAAGCTGCAGGCTTTTCTTTCTTTTGGTTCTACAATTTGTTCAATCCGGTAACTACCATCGGTATTTACAAGTAAGGCACAGCCAGGCATCAATTCCTGTACTTCATTTTCACCTACATTAAATGCAGTTCTTATAGCAGCTCTTTCACTTGCTGCAACTATCACATCATCATTTACATAATAATAAGAAGGCCTTATGCCATGGGCATCCCTCATAACAAAGGCATTTCCATTTCCTACCAGGCCACAAAAATTAAAACCCCCGTCAAAAAGGGGTACTGCTTTTTTTAAAACTTTTGCAACATCCAATTGCCCCGGAAAAGCCTCATCTGCCTTTACCAGGAAATGATGAATTACTTCCATCATTGCAGCTAGGTCGCTTTGTCGCTGAAATACACCTGGGTCAATATTAATTAAGCCGAATAACTCTTCAGTATTAACTAAATTAAAATTACCCGCCAATGCAAGATTTCTGGCAGGTATGGTATGCCTTTTAATAAAAGGGTGGCAAAACTCTACATTGTTTTTGCCCTGTGTTCCATAGCGTAAATGCCCCAGCAGTAATTCACCTAGGTAATTCACATGCCCCTTCATCAGGCCTGGATGATTTTTTATATCAGGTTGATATTTTTCCAATTCCTCAATTTCTTTTCCTATCTGAAAAAAAAGATCCGCAATGGGTTGGTTTGCACTGCTTCTTAAACGGTGTAAAAAAGGATAACCAGGTTCTACGTTCAGTTTTACGGTAGCAATACCAGCGCCGTCCTGCCCCCGGTTATGTTGTTTTTCCATCAACAGGTACAGCTTGTTAAGGCCATACAATACTGATCCATATTGTTGCTGATAATAACTGAAAGGTTTGCGAAGGCGAATAAAGGCGAGGCCACATTCATGTTTAATTTCGTCGCTCATGGAGTAAAATAAGGTGCAAAGTTACGTGATTGAAAAACAAAAATCCCCCGTTGAAGCGGGGGAGTATTACTAAATAATGTTAACAATCTGATTTTAATTATAGTCCACTGACTGTAAGGCCAATTTGATAAGGCCTGATAGTTGGGCCTGCTCCGTCTTTTAGGAATGACGTTATGCTATACGCTCCAAAAAGGGAAAAATTCCCTATCCCTACCCTTGCTGTTGCCGCAAGCCTGGTTCCATTAAAAAAAGATTTTTTACTTTCTTTTTGCGTCAAGCTATTTATAGTATTATTTCCTTTGTTCTGCAATGTTTTTCCTTTTGTGTGAACATTTAATAATGTTCCCACTTTTACTCCCAGTGCAATTTTCCAGCTTTTCTTTTCAGTTTCAGGCTTAAAAGTGTACCGGAGTTCAATAGGCACCTCAGCATAAGTTGAAGCTAATTTATATTTCTTAAAATGATCCGTTGAATCAAGGTTTCTAAAAGGCAACAGGTTTCCGGAAGCTTTTACATCCACTGAAGTATTCTTAAAGAAAATACTGCTATGACTAATGCCTATTCCCAGCGCCACACTCCAGCGGGGATCACTTTTAAAAGGTTTATTAAGCATTATTGCCACATTCAATCCACGGGATAAACCATTCATCCTGTTTTTAATACTATCTGGCGCACCAGCCCAGTTATCGCTACTTAGTTGAATCATAAAATGATCCCCCGCCTGGTCAAGTGTAACTTTACTCCAATCCTTTTTCTTTTTGGTATTTAGGGGTGTAAAAGTAGAATCCTGGGCATGTAAAAATGAAGTTAGAAAAACGAGGATTGGTACAAAAAATAATTTCTTCATAATAAGTGCTTGACAGCAAAAGTAGCTGCCATCATGGTTAAGGAAAGGTTAAATGAACTAAAAAAATTGCCCCGTATTTCGGGGCTATTTTTATTTGTGGGCCCACCTGGGCTCGAACCAGGGACCACCTGATTATGAGTCAGGTGCTCTAACCAACTGAGCTATAGGCCCTGTTATTTTTATATAACGGAGGGCAAAAGTAAGTAAAATAAGATATTTTGCAGCTAAATAAATTAAAATTAATGTCACAAATTAAAAATATCATTTTCGATCTTGGTGGTGTGCTGCTAAATATAGATTACAACAAAACTTCAAACGCATTTAAAAAACTGGGGGCCAGCGATTTTGATGAATTTTATTCGCAGGCCGGTGCCAACCATTTATTTGAAGCACTTGAAACAGGCGATATTAATGAAGGTGATTTTTATAAAGCAATGGCCCCCCATTGTTTTGCGCAAACTACTGAGCAACAAATGAGGCAGGCGTGGAACAGCATTTTACTTGATTTCCGGCCGGCAAGTTTGGAGATTTTGACACAACTGAAACACAAGTATAACCTCTATCTTTTAAGTAATACAAATAGTATTCACCTCACAGCTTTCAATAAAATTTTAATGGATCAAACCGGTAAAGCTTCGCTGAATGATTATTTCATAAAAAGTTACTATTCACATATCATCCGTATTCGCAAACCTTATGCAGCTACGTACAACTGGGTTTTGCAGGATGCAAATTTAAATGGGGCTGAAACTCTTTTTGTGGACGACTCAATTAATAATATAAATGGTGCAAAGGAAGCAGGATTGCAAACTCACTTATTATTGCCAAATGAAAAAATAGAAGACCTGGGCTTATTATAGTGGGAATTTAAAAATCAAAGTTTTTATTGTACCAACTGAAGTTTTTCAATTAAGCATCGTTGTGTCACTCCCTTGTACGTCATACCAATGTGGAGCTTTTCCCACATTATATATAGAACTAAAACATTTAATGGAAATCAAATTAAAAATTACTTTTTCACTTCCTCAAATTCTATATAATCATCATTTTTGCCAGCAGTTTTCTCCTGCCTGGCAGCAGAAGTATTGTTGTAAGCATGTTGCTGCTGGTTCATTTTTTCCTGCATTTGAGCGCTCATTTCGCCAAATTGTTTTTTTACCTGTTTTGTGGTCCTGGCAACAGGAATGATAAAATCAAAAATCAATTTATACAAAAGATAGAGCGCAAATAACTCCAGCGCAAGTCTAAATATATTCATCATGTAAAGGTATAAATGAAATAAAAATAAACCTGTTAAAATTTCTGGGCACATGAAAAATCTGAAAGAGAATAATAGCAGAGACTATTTTGGCAATTAACTTTACTTACCTATATTTGCATCCGGAAAAAGAAACAGAAGAAGGGAACGAAGATCGTTCCCTTCTTCTTTTAACATGATTCAAGATACAACCTCCATAAGCGCAATAGAGAATTTGATAGGCGAATTACTGGCAGATACACAAGATATCTTCCTGGTATCTGTACGCATAAAACCTACTAATAACATAAAAGTATTTTTGGATGCAGATACAGGTCTAAGCATTGATAAATGCGTAAAAATTAACCGGGCTATGTACAGGATTATCGAAGAAAAGGGTTGGTATCCTGATGGCAATTTTTCTTTGGAAATATCCAGCGCCGGTGTAGAGGAGCCATTAAAATTGATCCGCCAGTACAAAAAAAATATCGGGCGTTCTGTGGAGGTAATAATGAACGACGATACCAGGCAGGAAGGCAAATTATTGGAAGTAAATGATAATTCCATTCAACTGGAATATACAGAGGGTAAAAATAAAAAGGCAGTGAAAGTATTAAAGGAAATTACTTTCGACCACATTAAACAAACAACAGTTCAACTTGCATTTTAATTAAATAAACAAAACTCCCCTACCGGCGGGGATTTACAAGTGAGGCCGGTTAGGTATATGGCACGTATTAATTTAATTGATTCCTTCCAGGAATTTAAAGAAGCGGAAAACATTGATCGTCCAACATTGATGAAAGTAATGGAAGATGTTTTTAAAACATTGATCCGAAAAAAGTATGGCAGCGATGATCAGTTTGACGTTATTGTAAATGACCAGAAAGGAGATTTGGAAATTTTTCGCAGGCGCATGATTGTGGATGATGGTGATATTTATAATACTTTAACAGAGATTGAATACAGTGATGCCATTAAGATAGAGCCGGATTATGCAGTAGGTGAAGAATTATACGAAGAAGTAGATATACAAAAAGAATTTGGCCGCAGGGCCATCCTTGCAGGTAAACAAACCCTGGCAAGCCGTATAAATGATTTAAAGAAAAATTTATTAATAAAGAAATATGAAGACCGGGTGGGGGATATCGTAAGTGGCGAAGTTTACCAGGTTTGGAAAAAAGAGGTGTTATTATTGGATGAGGAGGGCAACGAAATGATTTTGCCTAAATCTGAACAGATACCTTCAGATTATTTTAAAAAAGGCGAGAACGTAAGAGGAGTAGTAAAAAAAGTAGAACTTAAAAACAGCCAGGCTGTTATTATAGTGTCCAGGACCAGCTCCACCTTTTTAGAAAAGTTATTAGAAATTGAAGTACCAGAAATATTTGATGGCTTAATTGTTGTGAAAAAGATTGTTAGAGACCCGGGAGAAAGAGCCAAAATAGCTGTAGAAAGTTTTGATGACAGGATAGATCCTGTAGGTGCCTGCGTAGGTATGAAAGGAAGCCGGATACATGGCATTGTAAGGGAATTAAAAAATGAAAATATTGATGTAATTAATTGGACAAATAATATCCAGTTACTGATACAACGCTCACTAACCCCTGCAAAAATCACCAGCATTGATCTTGATGAAGAGAAAAAACATGCAACTGTTTACTTAAAACCCGACCAGGTTTCACTTGCAATCGGACGGCGTGGAGTTAACATTAAACTGGCCTGTGAATTAACAGGATATGAGATTGATGTATTCAGGGACAACGAAGGTGAAGTGGATGAATTTGATATTGACCTGGAAGAATTTAGTGATGAAATAGAAGGTTGGGTGATAGAGGCACTTAAGAAAGTAGGTTGCGATACTGCCCGTTCAGTATTGGCCCTTACAGCAGAAGAGCTTGAAAGAAGAACAGATCTTGAGAAAGAAACCATTGCTGATGTAATGAGGATATTGAAAGAAGAATTCGAAAATGAATAGGTTAGTTTCTTGTTCCGGAGATTTAAAATGTAATAGCAAGTACATTTTAATGATTCTATATCGAACTTGAATAACAATCAAAAAATATATTGACTAAAATACAAGAATGTCAGAAGTAGTAACTAATACACCAAGATTAATGGCAGCGGCTAAGGAATTTAATATAGGTAAAGATACCTTGATTGAATTTCTTGAGTCAAAGGGTTTCAGCAATGAAGACCTGAAACCTACCGCAAAACTTACGGAGCAAATGTACCGTGTGTTGCAGACAGAGTTTCAGCAGGATAAAGCAGCTAAGCAAAAAGCAGAACAAATAGATTTACCGAAAGGTGCTGGTTCAAATGAACCAAAAAGGAAAAGGGATGAAGAAGATATTTCCTTTAAGAAAAAAGAAATTTTTACACCTGCACCTACTCCTGTACCTGTAGAAAAAATTGCAGAAGTCATTCCTCCCCAGGTTAAAGAATCTATTCCGCTACCTGTTGAAGAAAAACCTGCTGTTATTGAATCCATAGTTGTAAAACCAGTACCAGCATCTCCTATAGAACAGGTTACTCAACCAATAAAGGAAGAACCGGCAATTGAAAAACCAGTTGCCGAAATTGCACCGGTAGCAATTACAAAAATTGAAGCACCCGAACTTGAAGCGCCGAAAGTGGTTACCAAAATAGACCTGGATGCAATTGATTCTTCTACCCGGCCTAAAAAAGCAACTAAAAAAGCTGAAGCTGTAGTACCTGTTCAAAAAGAAGAGGAGAAACCTGTTGCACCAATAGAGATAAAACCAATTGTGGAAATTATTACAGAAGAACCAAAAATTGATGCTCCGGCCACCATTGAAAATATTAAAGCCGACAGGTTAGAAGGCCCTAAAATATTAGGCAAAATACAGTTACCGGTTGATAATGATACCAGGCCCAAAAGGGATGATGATAAAAGAAAGAGGAAGCGTATCCCAATGGAAAGAAAACCGGGTGCTCCCGGGCATGGGCAATCTGCACCAGGTCAGCATGGTCCACAAAACCGGGGACCTCAGCAAGGGCAAGGTGTGGGCGGACAACAACAAAGACCAGGTTTTGGAAACGATCAAAACAGGAACAGGCCAAACACTACAGGTGGCGCACCAGGTGCTAACAGGCCAGGTGGAAGTGCTCCTACACAAGGTGGAAACCGCTTTAATAATAACCGTAATGCACCTCCGGCAAGAAGAGAAGACAGGGAGATAGATGCAAAAGAAATACAGGATAAAATAAAAGAAACACAGGCAAAACTTTCTGGCGGCGGAGGCCGTGGAAAAAGCCTTAAGGCCAAATACCGAAAAGCAAAAAGAGATGAACTGGCAGAACAAAGAGGTAATGAAGGTGAAGAAAGCAATAAACTGCAGGTAACAGAATTTATTTCTGTTAGTGAGTTGGCAGGTTTAATGGATGTAAGTTTTGCGGATGTTATCAGTAAATGTATGAACCTGGGTATTATGGTTTCCATTAACCAGCGTTTAGAGGCCGACGTTATTGAATTGGTAGCAAGCGAATTTAATTTTGAAGTTGAGTTTATTGGCGTTGAAGATGTTGCTGATTTAGATGATGATGATATAGATGACAATGAAGAAGATCAAAAAGCAAGGGCGCCAATCGTTACGATCATGGGGCACGTGGATCATGGTAAAACCTCGCTGCTGGATTATATCCGTAATACCAATGTAATTGCAGGTGAGGCCGGAGGCATTACCCAGCACATTGGTGCTTATGAAGTAAAGTTGAAAGATGGACGTGCCATTACTTTCCTTGATACACCGGGCCACGAAGCCTTTACTGCCATGAGGGCAAGGGGAGCAAAAGTTACAGATATTGCAGTGATAGTAGTAGCAGCGGATGATGCAGTAATGCCTCAAACCAAAGAGGCCATTTCGCATGCACAGGCCGCTAATGTGCCAATGATATTTGCGATTAATAAAATAGACAGGGACGGATCAAACCCTGAAAAGATTAAGGAACAACTGGCGGCCATGAATATATTGGTGGAAAGCTGGGGAGGTAAATACCAGAGCCAGGAAATAAGCGCCAAACAAGGACTTAATATTGACTTGTTAATGGAAAAGATATTACTGGAAGCAGATATCCTGGAACTGAAAGCTAACCCCGACAGAGTTGCTAATGGTACTGTGATAGAGGCTTCGCTGGATAAAGGAAGAGGATATGTTGCAACCATACTGGTACAAAATGGGACATTAAAACAGGGGGATATGATTGTATCCGGTCAATACTTCGGTAAAGTAAAAGCCATGTATAACGAAAGAAATGCACGCAATGAAAAAGCGCCGCCTTCTACACCGGTATTAATATTGGGGCTGAATGGTGCACCGCAGGCGGGTGAAACTTTTAAAGTATATGCTGATGAAAGTGATGCAAGGGAAAAAGCATATCAGCGTGGTCAGATTATGAGAGAACAGGGAATGAGGGCGAAAAAACATATTACCCTGGATGAGATTGGCCGCCGTTTGGCATTGGGTAATTTTAAAGAACTGAATGTAATTATTAAAGGTGATGTGGATGGTTCGGTAGAAGCATTGAGTGATTCATTGCAGAAGCTGAGTACGGAGGAAATTGTGGTGAAAGTGATCCATAAAGCGGTGGGTGCCATTACAGAAAGTGATGTAACCCTGGCGAATGCATCTGATGCAATTATTATTGGCTTTAATGTACGTCCTTCTATACAGGCAAACCGCCTGGCCGAGGCAGAGTCGATACAGATAAAATTATACTCAATTATTTACAATGCCATTGAAGAAATCAGGAGTGCGATGGAAGGTATGCTTGAACCGGGTGTAGAAGAGAAAATACTGGCGAATGTGGAGATTAAAGAAATGTACAAATTTGATAAAGCCACCGTTGCAGGTTGTATCGTAATTGAAGGAAAAATTGCAAGGAACAACCGTATCAGGCTGGTGAGAGATGGTATCGTAATATTTACCGGCGAACTGGGTAGCCTTAAACGTTATAAGGATGATGTGAAAGAAGTAACTAACAATATGGAGTGCGGATTAACCATTAAGAACTACGCCAATATTGAAGTGGGGGATATTGTAGAAGCATTTGAAGAAGTAGAAGTGAAGCGTACTTTGTAGAGATAATATATTTGCCCCTATTTATAAATTTAAATAGGGCTTAAAAATTTCTTGTACAATAGTTAAGTGATTGAAGTTGTTTTTATATAATGTGGGTAAAGCTCCCCATAGGTATGGGGTACAAGGGAGTGACACAACGATGTTGATTGTAATAATTCAGCTGGTAACATAAAGAATTTAAATTGATTTTAATTCTGTAATTCCGCTCTAATCTTTTGTTAAACATACTTGTAAAAGGGCTATTGATGAAATAGCTCTTTACTTTTGGCGGCAATGCCTTGCAGGCCGGCAAACAAATCAATTTTTAAAAAATGAATACAAAGAAGATCGTTTTATCCCTGGTAATAAATTGCTTATTATTTACCATCGCAGTTGCACAACCAAAGAAGGTAGTGGCAGATAAGATCATTGCCGTGGTTGGCGATAAGGTTGTTTTAAAAAGTGATATTGATAACAGCTTGCTCGACATGGAGCGCCAGGGTATGGCCGTACCGCCCAATGCAAAATGCCTTACGCTTGAACAGGCGATGGGTATTAAAGCTTTGGTACTACAGGCAGAAAAAGATTCGTTGCCGGTAACTGAAGAAGAAATTGAAGCTGACATTGATAACCAGATCAGGTATTTTACCAGCCCCAATGGCTATGGCTCTAAAGAAAAACTGGAAGAGATTTCCGGCAAAACAATTTACCAGCTTAAAGAAGATTTTAAAGAGGGTTTCAGGGAGAGAAAGCTTGCAGGTGCCATGCGCAATAAAATTGTAGAGGCAATAAGGATTACCCCAAAAGAAGTAAATATTTATTTTGATAAGTTGCCTAAAGACAGTTTGCCTTTTTACGAAAGTGAACTTGAAATTGGACAGATTGTTCGATATCCTAAGGCCAGCCGTGATGCAGAGGAGTATTGCCTTGATCAGTTAAAAGAATTTAAAACCCAGTTAGAAAGTGGCAGAAAGGATATGAAAACACTGGCTGCATTATATTCCGATGATCCGGGTAGTAAAGAAAATGCCGGACAATACGATTTAAACAGAAATGAAAAACAATGGGACCCTGCATTTTTAGCTAAAGCGTTTTCTTTAAAAGAGGGCCAGATTTCTGCCCCTTTTAAAACAAGGTTCGGTTATCATATTATACAAATGGTAAGCAGGGCGGGTGATGATGCAGTGGTACGCCATATTTTAAAAATACCACAGGTTACAAAAACAGAATTAAACGAAGGGATACTTAAATTGGATTCGGTAAGGGCTAAATTAATTACGGGTGCTTTGCAATTTGGAGAGGCCGTAAATAAATACAGCGATGATGAAACAAGTAAATTTACAGGCGGCCTTAAACAAAGTAATGAAGGCGGCACTTATATAACCATCGATCAATTAGATAAAGACATGGTGCTGATGATGAAAGACCTGCAGGTAGGTCAATATTCGCAGCCGGTTGAATTCACCGATGAGAAAGGGAAAAAAGGGGTGAGGATAGTTTACCTGAAAAGCAGGACTGAGCCGCACAAAGAAAATATAAGGGATGACTATAACCGCATTTCATTGCGTGCCCTCGAAGAAAAAAAGAATGAAGCGCTGGAAAACTGGTTTTATCAAAAAATTTCAAGCTATTATATAATGGTGGATAGTGAGTACCGTGATTGTGATGAAATGAAAAAATGGTCAAGCTCTGCCAATGCTACTGCTGGTAAGTAACATTAGTAATTAAATAATTTAAAGCGTTTCGGCAACAACCGGAACGCTTTATTTTTGCAGAAGATTTGCTGTAAATAGCAGGTTTGGTATGAGGTGCAATTTTATTATTGTCCGGTCCAGGAAGCAATGTGGTACATCGTTGTGTCACTCACTTGTACCACATACCTTTGGGGAACTTTACCTACATTATATTATCATGATTTCAACAATAAAATAATAAACTTGATAGAAAAAAATAAACAACTAAAGCAGGAGCAAAAAACGGTGTTGGTGGGCATTGTAACTTCCGATCAATCGGAGCAGCAACTCAACGACTACCTGGATGAATTAACATTTTTGGCAGAAACTGCCGGCGTGTTAACCGTAAAGAGATTTACGCAAAAACTGCCGCATCCTGATAGCCGCACCTTTGTAGGAAAAGGAAAGCTGGAAGAAATAAAAAAATATGTAAGCCTGCACAGCGATGTGGAACTGGTGATATTTGATGATGAACTAACCGGCTCACAAATACAAAATATAGAAAAAGAACTGGGAGTAAAAACCATTGATCGCAGCGATCTGATACTCGACATATTTGCCAGCCGTGCCAAAAGTGCGCAGGCTAAAACACAGGTAGAACTTGCACAATACCAATACATTTTACCACGCCTCAAAGGAATGTGGAAACACCTTGAAAGGCAAGGTGGTGGCGTAGGTACAAGGGGACCTGGTGAAACAGAAATAGAAACCGATCGCCGTATTGTAAAAGATAAAATAACCTTACTGCGTAAGCGGCTTAGTGAAATAGATAAACAGTCATTTACACAAAGAAAAGAACGGGGAGAATTTATTAGGGTATCACTGGTAGGTTACACAAACGTGGGAAAATCTACCATTATGAATTTGCTAAGCAAGAGTGATGTATTTGCAGAAAATAAATTATTTGCCACCCTCGATACCACCACCCGTAAAGTGGTTTTTGAACAAACACCCTTTCTGTTAAGTGATACTGTAGGGTTTATACGCAAGTTGCCCCACCACCTGGTAGAAAGTTTTAAGAGTACGCTGGATGAAGTTAGAGAGGCTGATATTTTATTGCACGTAATAGATATTTCTCACCCACAGTACGAGGATCAATTGTCAATTGTAAATAAAACACTGGCAGAATTAGGCGTTACTGAAAAGCCTACCGTAACCATTTTTAATAAAATGGATAAATACGAAACCGAAGCCTTCGATCAATGGCTGGAGCCCGATGTAAAAAAAGAAATACTGAGAGATTTAAAGCAACGCTGGCAAAACGAAACCAATTGCAATTGTGTTTTTATTTCCGCTACCGAAAAAATAAATGTAGAAGAGCTCCGCCAAACTATATTAAATAAAGTAAGGGATATGTATCAGGTGAGGTATCCCTACAGGGCCGAATTTTTCTATTGATTATATTCTTACAAAGCATTAATTATTGTAACACACAAGAATTATAACGATCGTAATGTTGAAAATTTTACTGAATGGCAGAGAGAAAATACGTATGGCATAAGCTGGCCGACAATGTAGCGCAAATAGATTTTTCTACTAATAAAATGACCGAGGTAACAATAGCAGGAAAAACCATTTGTGTTGCTTTGCACAACGAGCAATTGCTAAGCTGCAGCCATACCTGCCCACATGCCGGAGGCACCCTGGCACAAGGTTATATAGATGCAGTCGGCAATATAGTATGTCCGCTTCACCGGTATAAATTCAATCTTAAAAACGGTCGCAATGTTAGCGGAGAAGGCTATTACTTAAAAACTTTTCCCATTGAGATAAGAAAAGAAGGTGTATTTGTTGGTTTTGAAGAAAATAACTTTTTCAATTGGCTTAAATAGCTGTTTTAATTTTTTGTTGAAAAGTAAAAAGCCTTATTTTTGCCTCCCAATTAAAAATGGGTACCATTCCTCCTTAGCTCAGTTGGTTAGAGCATCTGACTGTTAATCAGAGGGTCGCCCGTTCAAGTCGGGCAGGGGGAGCTTAAAAATTAAGCCTTGTAAATATAATTTACAAGGCTTTTTTAATTTTGAAACAAAACTTTAAGTTTAGCAAGCTGTAAATGAAAACAGTACTTACCAAATTATTTTCAGATTTTTTCAACAGCGAAAAAGCAGGCGGCTTTATATTAATTGCCTGCACAATACTATCTTTAATAATAGCAAATAGTAATATTGGCGAAGGGTATCTTCAGTTCTGGCACCAGACCATTGGTTTTGAAAATAATCATATTCATCTCAGGCATACACTTGAATTCTGGATCAACGATGGATTAATGGCTATCTTCTTTTTACTGGTTGGCCTCGAAATAGAGCGTGAAATTTATATTGGCGAATTATCAACACTTAAAAATGCCTCCTTGCCATTTTTTGCTGCTGTGGGTGGTATGCTTACGCCAGCAATAATTCACTTCTTTATAAATAACGGAACTGCAACACAACAAGGTTTTGGTATCCCGATGGCAACAGACATCGCTTTTGCTTTGGGTATACTTTCCTTGCTGGGCAACAAGGTACCGGTATCATTAAAAATATTTTTAACAGCCTTTGCCATTATTGATGATTTAGGGGCCATAATCATCATTGCTCTATTTTATACAGAAACATTTTCTCTCCTTTATTTTGCAATAGCCATTGCCATATTTTGTTTACTGCTTATTTTCAACAGGCTACAAATCCACAACCTTTCTATTTATTTAATACCCGGTGTTTTTATGTGGTATTGTATGTTGCAATCTGGCGTACATGCAACTGTAAGTGGTGTATTGCTGGCATTTGCACTTCCTTTTGGCAACGGAGATGAAAATTCTCCTTCATTTAAATTGCAGCATTTTCTTCACAAGCCTGTAGCATTTATAATTCTTCCTTTATTTGCTTTGGCAAACACCGGCATTATATTTAAACAAGGCTGGTACAATCAGCTTGTTACAAAAAATGGATTGGGCATAATGCTTGGGCTTATTGCAGGTAAACCATTGGGCGTTTTTATGTTTGCATTTACAGCCGTTAAATTGAAAATAAGCAGCCTGTCAGAAGATATTAATTGGAAACTTATCCTGGGGGCAGGCCTTTTAGGGGGCATTGGTTTTACTATGTCAATCTTTATAACCTTGCTTGCTTTTAGTAATACGCAAACAATTACAGATTCTAAAATGACTATATTGTTCTCTTCAGTTTTCGCCGGTATTGCAGGGATTATTTTTTTAAGGCTAAATCTTAAAAAGCAAGCAGATAACGATGAGGGCGGGACAAAATAATTCTTGTGTGGTTCACTACAAATTGCACCATCGCCAACATTATTTCATCACTTCATCAATCTCTGTATCGCCCTCTTCGTCTTTTGATTTGTGGAAATCATCATTCATTTGTTGTTCAAATTTCTTCTCATCTTTTTGGTTGCGCCTAACCAGGAAAACAATTAATCCAATAACTGCAATTCCAAAAAGGATCAATACAGTCCAGTTAATATTCATAATTTTTTATTAAAGGTAGAGGCATTTTTTGTCGAACTATGTTAAGCTTTTATGCAATTGCAGTTTAATCAGGAGTTCACTTTTTCATTAATTCCACTGTATGCTTTAGTAAATGAATTGAAAGAGCTCTTTTATGAAAATAATCCTGATCCCAAAAAAGTAATGGGTAAAATGGCACACCAACTAGTTACCTGATTTCTTTCACTACGTTATAAATTACTTTGGGCTTACCGAGGGTATAATAATGCAAAACAGGTACCCCGAATGCTTTTAGTTCTTTTGATTGCTGAACCAGCCATTCTGTACCTATTTGCTCAACCTCTATATCTGTTTTTGCTTTTGTAATCGCATCCGATAGGTCGGCAGGAATATCAACATGAAATATTTTTGGTAAAATATTCAATTGCTTTTTATTTGTAATGGGCTTAAGCCCCGGAATAATTGGCACATCAATACCAATAGCCCGGCAGTCTTTTACAAACTGAAAAAACTTATTATTATCAAAAAACATTTGTGTCATAATATAGTCTGCACCTGCATCTACTTTAGCTTTCAGGTGCAGCAAATCGGTTTGCATATTGGGAGCTTCAAAGTGCTTTTCGGGATAGCCGGCAGTACCAATACAAAAATCCGGTTTGCCCCCATTCTTTATATCTTCTTCCTGGTAAATACCATTTTTCAGGTCAACCACCTGCTTTAATAAATCCACTGCATAGGCATGCCCGTCATGCTCAGGTTCAAAGTTGGTTTCGTTTTTTGCAGCATCTCCCCTAAGCACCAATACATTATCAATGCCCAAAAAGTTAAGATCGATCAATGCATCTTCTGTTACCCGCTTGCTAAAACCTCCACAAATTAAATGAGGAACTGTATCAATGTTATAATGATTTTTAATGGCCGCACAAATTGCCACCGTACCCGGCCTTTTACGTACCTCTACTCGCTCAAATGTACCATCTGCTTTTTTCTTAAACATGGTTTCGCTGCGGTGATATGTAACATTTATAAACGAAGGTTTAAACTCCATCAATCCATCAAGATGGTCGTAGATTGATTGAATGGTTTTGCCTTTGAGCGGTGGTAGTACCTCAAAAGAAACCAGCGTATCTTTTGCCTGTGCTATGTGTTCGGTTACTCTCATATTTTAATAATGGATGCAAATATAAACCGTAAACACAAAAAACATTGTGTTTGTATCACAGGGTATTGTTTAATGGCCGTTTACAATCATTATCTGCTTAGGGTTTGTAAAACTGTTTGCAACGGATTTTTTTTCGGTAAAGCTATATCAATCTTTGGCCGTGCTAAGAAACAATGTGGTTCATCGTTGCATCGCCCTCTTGTACTGAATACCTTTGGGCATCTTTACCCACGTTGTATTTAAACAAAAAATTTCTATACGCTACTCGTAACATATTTTGCCAGTCAGAGTTTTTTATTGCAATTATCATTGCAAATAACTGTTACACTGATTTCTATGGTATTTATATAAGGTTGCAAAAAACTAAGGTGCCTTTGCAAAACGTAATTAAAGATCCACACTGGTATGCCGTAAGAGTGAGTGACACAACGATGTTGACCAATGTTTCTTAGCCCGGACAAAAAATAAACGGCGTGCCTGTGAAAAAAATTTTGATTCGGTAAGGTAATGGAAATGCTGCCGCCTCTAAATCCGCTTGTAAAGTTTTGATAATATCTAGCTTACCGTGGCATACCAGTTAACATCACTTATTTTTGCAAAAACATTTCAATTTGAGTTTAACAATACAAACTAAAGACCTGGTAAAAGTTTACGGTAGCCGAACGGTAGTAAATAAGGTTTCATTTAATGTACAGCAGGGAGAAATTGTGGGTTTACTGGGACCAAATGGAGCTGGTAAAACAACTTCTTTTTACCAGGTGGTTGGATTGGTAAAACCAGATGAAGGAGAAGTATATTTAGATCATTTGAATATTACCAAAATGCCGATGTATAAGCGTGCAAAACTGGGCATTGGTTACCTGCCGCAGGAGGCTAGTATTTTTAGGAAACTGAGTGTAGAAGATAATATAACTGCCGTGCTGGAAATGACAAAACTCAGCAAACCTGAGCAAAGGGGAAAGCTGGAAACTTTACTGGATGAATTTCATTTAGCGCATGTACGAAAAAATAATGGCGATACTTTAAGCGGCGGTGAAAGACGCAGGACAGAAATTGCCCGGGCCCTGGCTGTAGATCCTAAGTTTGTTTTGTTGGATGAACCCTTTGCCGGCGTAGATCCAATTGCAGTAGAAGACATACAGGAAATAATTGCAAAACTTAAGTTCAAGAATATTGGAATTTTAATTACTGATCATAATGTAAATGAAACCCTCTCCATCTGCGACAGGGCATACCTGCTGATTGATGGAAAGATATTTAAACATGGTACCGCAGAAGAACTGGCAGCAGATGAACAGGTGAGGCGCCTATATCTTGGCCGTAATTTTGAATTGAAACGCAAGGATTATTTACTTAACAGAGATGGAAAGGAAATTGAAGAAACGGATAAGGAAGTTTCGATTTAGACTTGCTCTTTTAATTACTTATCTTTTTTCTCATTTATATAACCGGATTTTTTTTAGCGCATCAACAAGACAAATTACCTCTATCTTTTAGTACATTGATTATGTAAGTTTTACAGTTTAGGTGCCTGCAAATCACTTATCTACATTTTGGTTGAGACGGTATTCTTTAGAAAATTGTCCCAGGATTTTATTCGAATTTTCAGCAGCCCTATTTATACGATAAAATAAACGTATTAGTTCATTTACTTAAACATGCTTAAATAATGGAGATTTAGTGAACTTAAATGTTCAAGTTAAATTTTTGCTGTATCCATCCGGTAGAGATTCCATAAATAACCAGCGCCAGCAAAATAAGGATTACTATAATCATCACGAGGCCCGTTGTAGGATTTCGTTTTTTTGTTGTAACAGAGGAATAACTATTATTTTCTGTAACTACAAGCTTTTTTGCTTTTATCAGTTTACCAGTGTAAAGAGTAGTAAAAGCTTTAATATCTGATTGATTACTTACTACTTGTTCGGCAATAAATATCTCATTATTATCTACCAGTTCAAAAGCCTGCAATGTTACGGGCAAATCTTCATTTCTAAGATCCATTATTGTAAATTTTTAAATTGAAAAATAATACCAATCAATTATTAAATACAATAATGCTGCCATGCCAGTTAATTTCACAAAAGGCCTTATTTTATCTTAGCAGAAGGACAATTTTTGAACCGGAAATTACAAAATAAAGAATACCAGGGAGATTAATAAAATAATAACTGATTTTTGGGGAAATATTTCCACCGTAAAGGACGTAATTTATTAAGAAATAATTTTGCCAATTATCTCATCGACGTTAATAACAATTATTCAGTTTTTATACAATCCAGAAATAAATTAACTGCAGCAACAATATTAATTACTCAAAATATTCTCTTTAATAATTTTTTTAAAATCTTTATCAAAGTAGTATTCTCTCTTATAAATATTTTCAATACCAGTTGTATCTCTTGCTTTAAAAGAATGAGTTATTTTAGATAGTTTCTCTGGGGTATAGGCTCGCTTTTCTATGCGAATTAAAGAGTCATTGATCCGGGCACTCTCCTGTAATTGTTGAATTCGTTGGCTAACAAACAATCCGGAATCAACCGAAGAATTACCCTTGCCCTGGGAAATTTGTTGCAAAACAAACGCAGAGTCTTTAAATGTCTTTATTGCTCTTGCATTATTAATGTATCGCTCTGTTTCCTCAAACGATAAAAAAGAACTCCCCATTGAGCTAAAGCTGATGGATTCGTAGCTTTTAAAATCAGGCAATTGGGTTTTTAATTTTGCCACAATCAACTCCTTAGCTACATCTTCATTGGTTTTAGCGCAACCGGAAAATACAATACATACAAAAAATAGTATTTTTTTCATTTCTTAAATTTCAAACTAAGTTAGCAAGTATTTACCCTTGTGGGTAAGGTTTGATAAGTAAAGGAGCATTTTTTGCAGGTTTTACTAATAATAGTAAGCATATTATTAAAAAAATTGTGGTAAAAATTGTAATGGAGATCATTAATAAGTAACACTGCAATGTAGTAGTAACAGCACTTTACAGAATATTTCTAACTTTTACCGTCATAAAAGGAACAATAAATTGATTCCGGAAATATTAAAGCCCGCCTTATTTTTGTATAAGTAAAGCGGGCTATTTAATAATAGATAGTCAATTAAAGAAAAGCAATCAATCGTTAGTACGGCGCAAATATAATGTGTAGTTTGATAATAACGAAATCAAAATTAAGAAATTATTAAGATTTTCATATAGCAAGCAATCGTTAAAGTCCTCCTGTTTCTACAGGAGGACTATTTTTTTGCACCGTTTTCAATAAAAAGGATCTTGTTAAATTCCTCCCAAGTAAAATTGAATAGTGTTTTTAGTACAGGTAAATTCCAATAAAGTTTTTATTACACAAGTTTTTGTATAAGTGTGCGCTTTGTAATTAAATATAATGTTTACAAAAATTTGAATGAATACCTTGGTAAATAGAGTTATATGTAACCTTACAAATCAACAAGAAAGGAGAAAAACAAAGCTTAAAGCTTTAATTTTTCTCCTTATAACTTTTGAAAGAATTTGGTAAATTATTTCCCTAAAGGAATGCCTGCAGAAATACTAAATGTGCGAAATTTATTTTTATCATCAGCAGTATTATTGCTTTCTGTACTGTTTATTTTTGCAAGCCCAAGGCCATAATTTGCTTTTAAAATAAACTTGCCAAAATCAATACCACCGCCGAAATTAAGGCCGTAATCAAAACGCTTTAATTTGTTATAAGCAGCATCATCCTGCCGTGAAGTAAAAGGATCATCATTGCTAAATTTTACATCACTGGTAGAACTAGACTTTACCCCGATAATACTTTGTTCAACTTTAGATTTTCCTGTAATACCCACGGCGATGTAAGGGCCTGCATGGATAAAAATATTTGAACTTGATTTTGCCTGGAGTGGAAATTTAACAACTGCATTTAATGGAACTTCCAGGTAAATGGGGTTAAATTTTGTTTTAACATAATTGTCATCTGTGGCACTCGTAAAATAAGTTTCTGCCTTAGAGCCCTTACCTGTTAATAATAACCCGGTTTCTAAATCGAACACATCTGATAAGCCAAATCTTCCCATCATGCCTGCATTAAATGAAGGGAGCCAATTATTCTTTTCTGTTTGCCCGTCTGTGGTTTTAGTAATATTGGCAAGATTTAATCCACCCTGTACATAAAACTGTGCTTTTGCACCTATTCCCATTGCCGATAGCAGACCTACTGCTATCATTTTCTTAGTGATCATAAAATAAAATTTTAGAGGTTTTATAATTGCATAGAGCAATAAATTTTTATGCTAAATACTTTTGCATTTCCTATTAAAACAAAAAGCCTGCCATCATAAATTATTGGCAGGCCAGGTATTTCTAGCATTAGTATGTTTTAGTGGCAAGGGAAAACAAAGGATCTGGTTTTCTGATAAATTTAAAAGGCAATTAAAGATCCCCAATGGTATGCGGTAAAAGGGAGTGACACAACGATGATGCCTATAGCTGCTTTTCGTTGGGACAATAAATACTTGAATCACTTTTAACGGTTGCGAAGTATAAATTATTTCAGTAAGGATTGAAATACAGCTTCATTTACCTTAATCGGGTACTTCTTTTTTAAGTCTTCCATCCATTTTTCCTCCAGGTATGCCTGGTATTCATTAATTACAAGGCCCCTCGCTTCTTCAAAACTCCTTTGCTGCTGGGCAGGGAAAATTTTTATCACTTTTGCAAAACTTGTGGTATTATCTCCACTATTTGAAAGCGGGGGAGTTATTAAACCTTCCGTTACTGCCAGGCCTTCGGGTATGGGTATTTGTGCAAGTTCGTAACGGCCGGAATCTGATTGAATGGTGCCGTCACTTTCTTCGGCTATCAGCTTCCAGTCTTTTCCTTTTTTAAGATCGGCAATGGCCATTGTTGCCATTTTATCATCACTGCAATTAAATAATAAAACAGTTGCGCTTTCAGCCCACAAATAGCCGGGGCGATGATCGTTATAATATTTTTTGAGCCCTATGCTATCATTGGCCGCTTTACTCCAAACATTTCTTTCCATTATTTCAAACAGCATATTGCCTTCCTTAAATTCCTGCATCTGGTATTTAAATTCATTGCTATATTCTTCCAGGTGTTTTCTGTAATACTCATGGGTAGCAGTTTCTATGTATTTTTCCAGTAGCTCTTTATTGTTTTCTCCTTTATATACGTCCTTGTTGAGTTTGTAATCCTTTACAAAATTGAGCCAATCTGCACCCTTCACATTTAATTTCGTAAACGAAAAGATTGTTTTACTATTTATTGGGTATTTACCAACGATTGCATTGGCAGATACACTGTCAGCATATTTGAAAAGTTCGCTATCTCTGATGGTATTGTTTCTTTTAAACCCGGTTTTTATTTTTATATCTTTTAAGAATATAGCTTTGGCAGTATTGATTCTCGAATCTTTTAAAATTTGTTGTTTTAAAGAAGCTACGAATGCTTCATCACTTTTGTCTGCAGGTATTGCCTGCCTGTTCAACCGATTTACAATATGATAACCATACTCCGTTAAAATTGGCCTTGTTATATCGCCGTCTTTTTTTAATTCAAATACTTTACTTTCAAAATCAACATCAAATTTACCTGTACCAAATTCAGGCATTTCTCCTCCATTCATATAAGTGAGTTTATCTTCACTTACCTCTTTTGCCAGTTCTTTAAAGTCTGCACCATTTGAAAGTAGCAGGTAAATTGAATCAGCCTTTTTTTGAATAGGTTTTAATTGATCTGCCGTGGCGTCTGGCGGTATGGCAATTAATATTTGTGCTACTTTCCATTTACCGGCAGTCCTGCGTTCTTCGGCATTTTTAAAAATATGTAAAGCAGATTTGGTGCGAAACAACCGGCTTACTTCACCAGGCTTAAGGCCATACACCAAATTTTCAATATCATAAGGTAAAGTCAAAGCAGTAATGTATCCCAGGTCTTTGCTTTTAACTGAAGGGTACTTTGTATTAACCAGGCTAATTGTTTCAGAAATTTTGATAGTAGGTTTTGTGAGTTCAGCAGCCAACTCCTTCATCATTTTATAAATATTCAATGTGTCGGTGGCCTTCATTGAAGCGTCGAGGGGAATATAAAAATGCTGTACATGAATATCTTTTTGGCCACGGTTAATAGCTTCATCAATCAAGGTATTCAATCCCTTTTCATCGTTCATGTAACTCTCTTCTACCTGGCTGCGAAAATTCTGCAGATCGTTTTGAAGTTCCTGTAGTGTATCAAGCCTTTGCAATTCAGCCGTTTTTACTTTCAGCTTAAATTTTGAATAAAGATCTAAGTATTCTTTCAACGAGCTGTCGGTATTGACAACCGGCATTTTGTTTTTATTATAAGCCTTCAAAAAATCGTCTTTACTAACAGCATAATTTCCATAAGTAAAAAGTGTTTGCGAAAAACTCGGGGCTGTACCAAAACAGCACAAAATAATAACGTATATTTTCTTCATTGTAAAGCCCATTAAATTTTTAGTTGGTTTTCGATTTATCCGTATTGCCTGCAGCAGCCCACTTTACCTCCAGTAAATCATCCAATTGTTGCCAGGTTAATTTTTTACCGATAATACGTTTTTCATTATCAAGTAAATATAAAGTGGGTGTAAGGGTAATATCATACAATTGACGGTAACTTGCTTTTTGAGCAGCTTTTATACTTTCCTCCTTTTCTTTGGTTTGGTAAACGTTTACCCAGTCCTGCAGATTGTGCTCCCGGATATATTTTATCCATTCCGGTTTAAGGTCTGCCTTATCATCTGCAGAAAGTACTGCATAAATTTTTACACCATGCTTTTTCCAGCTTGCCCGGTAAATAGAATCAAGGCGTGGAAGCTCTTCCTTACAATGGCCGCAGGTAGGGTCCCAAAAACAAACAACTGTATAATCTGCTGACAGTTGGTATAAAGGTGAGGGTTTGCCTGCCGTATCAACCATTTCTAAATCAGCAGCTTTAAGGCCAATCAAATTCGACATCAGCATATATGCCCGCCGGCTGATTGTTTCCATTTGCTTTTCATTCAGCCATCCGGTGAGCCCTTTGCTATGATACTTTTCAAACAGGTGTACAAAAACAGCATCCTGCCCCATGTATTTTGGGTTAATATATTCATCCGTAAGCCAGTTCAATAAAAATTTATATACTTCCTTGCTGTTACGGGCCAGCAGCAACTGGTAATCTGCTTCGGCTATAATACTATCCGGGTGTTGTGCCAGTATTTCACGGTAATACCTTTCAAATTTTGGCAGAAAAAAAGGGGTCCTTAAAATACGGTCATCCATAAAAGTGATGCCATCCCAATAGTGTGCTTTATAATAATAATAATTCTCGAGTGAGTCATTGCGGGTTTGCATTCTGTTATTCAACCCTTTGGGTTCTTTCATGGCGTTCAACAAAACAGCCATCATAGATGTTGGTTGGGCCTTAATAATTCCTTCCCGGTAATCATTCAATTCTTTATTGTATTTTATGTAATTGGTTTCATGCAGCGATGAATCTGCCTTTGTACGTGATTGCATGTAAGCCTGTCTTTCCGCCTCCAGCAATTTCCCCTTACCAGCAATATATTGCTGGTATTGCTGAAACAACAGGTTCTCTTTCGACCCAATCACCAATGTTTTATTGATAAGATCAGTCGTGTCAATCTTTATAGAAATTACCTGCTCTTTATCTACAAAAAAATCGTAGGTGATCCGCTTACCCGGTAAAACGATAGCATAAATTCCCGGGGGCAATTTTCTTTTGCCTGTAAAAACTGCCATTCCATTGCTGGTAACGCCAGCCGAATCTTCAATGTTTAAATTTTTACCCATGTGGTAGGTAAGGTATGCAATGCCCGTTTTATATTGGGGAGCTTTAAGCGTAACGGTATAGGTTTGAGCTGTGGCAGCAAAGCTGGTTGCTACTGCCAGGGATAGAATTAAAATTCGTTTCATTGGTTAATTTAATATGGACAAAAGTATTTAAAAACAGTGGTAATATAAATCCGGAGCAATTCAAAATATGTTAATGTATCAAACAGCTATACTTATTATTGCCCCCGTCAAAAAAAGGACGCACCAATAAAACGATGAAATAAAAAAGATAATTTTCTTTTGCACAAACATTTTATCTATGGTCATCATCGTTGTGTCACTCCCTTGTGCAGCATACCAATGTGGTACTTTTCCTACGTTGTAGGTTAGCCAATATATTCCCCATACAAATAGTATAGTAATCAGATGTTGGCGAATACCTTTCGGGGCAGGCGGCTTTTTGCAAATCACAATTAAAGTTGCCCAATGGTATAACGTACAAGTGAGTGACACAACGGTGGTGCCATGAAAAAATTTCGCTTGTCAACAAAAAATTGAATAACCTTTTTTACCGCATATCATCAAAGGAGGTGTTATTTTTGCAACCGTGAAAAGAAAAAAATTTTTATTAGAAAAAATTGCTGTTACTGGTTACGCCGCAGAAGGAAAATCAGTAGCAAGGCTTGATGGCAAGGTATATTTTATTGAAGGCGCCGTGCCCGGCGATGTGGTGGATGTATTTATCAGCACCAATAAAAAAGATTACGGCGAGGGAAAAGCCACATTTATTCACGAATATTCCAGTGAAAGGACGGATCCGTTTTGCATACATTTTGGTACCTGTGGCGGATGCAAATGGCAAATGCTGCCATACCAAAAACAACTTGAATACAAACAGCAAGAAGTTGTGCAAAATTTCAGGCGTATTGGTAAAGTAGCATTGCCTGAAATGCTGCCAATCATCGGAAGTGAGGATACAATACATTACCGCAATAAACTCGAGTTTACTTTTAGCAATAAACGGTATTTAACAACAGAAGAAATAAAGACGTTGCCGCATAGTCCAGCCCCCCTGCCTCCCGAAGGGGAAGCCTCCCCAAACCCCTCCGAAGGAGGGGTCTTAGACCCAGCTAATCCCGAAAGCTTGTCTGAATTAGCTGAGTCCGGGAACCCTCCTTCGGGGGGCAGGGGGGCGGGGGCCCTCGGCTACCACGTACCCCGGATTTTTGACAAAATCATAGATATAAAAGAATGTTTTTTAATGGACGATATTAACAACACCATCCGAAACAGCATTCGTGAAATTGCCTTGCTAAACAACTATTCTTTTTATGATGCCAGGCAACATACAGGCTGGTTAAGAAACATCATCATCCGTTATTGCACCACCGGCGAGCTGATGATCAATATGTGCCTGGGATACACTGATGAAGTGGAAACAACACGCCTGATGGATGAGATCATGCTAAAGATACCTTCAGTAAATACTTTATTATACACCATCAATACAAAGTGGAACGACAGTATTTATGACCTGGAGCCAACCGTGTATTTTGGTAAAGGATATGTAATTGAAAAACTGGCTGATTATTCTTTTAAAATTGGCCCTAAATCATTTTTTCAAACAAATACAAAACAGGCAGAAAAACTTTACTCGGTTACCAGCGACTTTGCACAACTTACCGGCAATGAAATTGTTTACGACCTATATTGTGGTACAGGCAGCATTGGTATTTTTATAAGCAAAATGGCCAAAAAAATAATTGGGGTAGAAGTGATCCCCGAAGCCATCGAAGATGCAAAAATTAATGCCGCACTCAACAACATTTCGCATGCTGACTTTTTTGCGGGTGATGTGATTAAAATTTGTGATGATGCTTTTTTTAACATGCATCCCATCATAGCCAGTGCTGGCATAGTAGAGGGTGCTTCCCAAGACGCATGGGGCGCCAGTCATAACGGCGGAGCTGACATAAACGGTGCCTGCAACTGTGCCATTGCTCTTCCACAAGTGGCGCGGGAGAGTCGCCAAATCATTCCAGAAACAAAGCGCATTTCCTGCCACAGTGAGATAGCGGATGTCGGATGAGGCCTCGACACCAGTGCCAAAGCCGCCTAGCTCAAAACCGTTCTTGACTAGGTGTGTTCCAGCGGCAGTCCCGTCGCTTCTCCACAGTTGGCTTCCCTCAACCGTA
>JANMVB010000356.1:0-11627 GCA_031392305.1 Ferruginibacter sp. | reverse complement strand
CAAACTTCCTTAAATTTATTCACGATAATTTTTCGCCATTCCTCATTTCAACTTTTAAAAAGATTGCCCGTATGCAAAAGAAAAAACAAGCATCTTCCCGTAGAAATTTTCTTAAACAATTAACTGGTACTTCGCTTGCGCTGGGTGCCGGGCCGTTAGCGTCTTTGGCTAACACTGAAATAGTTGAAGAACGCATTATTCACTATCAAAAAAGGATCTCTTTAGGTGATAACATTAATGTGGCCATGATAGGTATGGGCATTATGGGTTATAACAATATCAGGACTGCTTTGAAAGTACCGGGTGTAAAGCTGGTGGCTGTTTGTGACTTGTATGCCGGCAGGCTCGACAGGGCAAAAGAACTGTATGGAAAAGACCTTTTTGTAACCAATGATTACCGCAAAATTTTAGACCGCAAAGATATTGATGCCGTAATTATTTCTACCGGCGACCACTGGCATGCACGTATTACCAAAGAGGCTTTGCAAAAAGGAAAGCATGTGTACTGTGAAAAGCCAATGGTACATTTAATAAAAGAAGGGCAGGGGGTTATTGATGCTCAAAAGGCGAGTAACAAAATTATGCAGGTTGGCAGCCAGCGGGTGAGCAGCCTTATTTATGCCAAAGCAAATGAGCTGTATAAATCAGGCGAAATTGGTAAGCTAAATATGGTAAATGCCATCTACGACCGGCAGGATGCACTGGGTGCCTGGCAATATACCATGCCTGCGGATGCATCGCCTGAAACCGTTGACTGGGACAGGTATATTGCTGGTATGGCAAAGATTCCCTACGATGCAAAAAAGTTTTTCTGGTGGCGGAACTACCGGGCTTTTGGTACCGGCGTGGCGGGTGATTTGTTTGTGCATTTGCTGTCAGGCACGCATGTTATCACTGGTTCCAAAGGGCCGGAATCCATATATGCTTCGGGGCAATTGAGTTACTGGAAAGATGGTCGTGATGTGCCCGATGTAATGACGGGCATTATGCAATATCCTGAATCGCCGGAGCATGCGCCATTTCAATTAACGCTGCAGGTAAATTTTGTAAGTGGCACCGGCGGCTCAGAACTGATACGGTTTACCGGTGATGAAGGAACAATGGATATCGGTGGCAATGGCTTAACGGTACGTCATAATAAAATGGCAAAAGCACCAGGTATGGGCGGATGGGATGCGCTATCAACTTACCCTAAAGCAATGCAGGATGAATTGCGGCAAAACTATAATAACAAATACACACCGGAAGAAAGACGAAGGGAGAAAAAGCCGGATATAATTTATAAAGAGCCGGATGATTTTGATGAACACCTGCAGCATTTTATTGGTTTTTTTGATAGTGTACGCTCAGGGAAACCAGTGATAGAAGATGCCACATTTGGCTTTAGGGCTGCAGCGCCCTGCCTGGCATGCAACGAAAGTTATTTTAAGAAAAAAATAATTTATTGGGATGCTGACAAAATGAAAGTGAAAGAAAGCTGAGGCTTTAAAAATAGTGTTCGGTGAAAACACCGTCCACGGCGGGAAAGCAATTTTATACATTTTAACAACCATTATTTTTATTAAGATTCTTTACGGCTTATGTTGAAATTGTTCCAGCACTTTTTATTCGAGGCCGTAGCCGGATACTTTTGCGAAGTAAATGCTTAATACTATTTTTTATTTTATTAAAATTTAAATTTAAATCTACAGATTATGAAACAATCAAGAAGAAAGTTTATTGCAACAAGTTCATTGTCACTTGCCGGTACAATGATTTTTTCCCATAGCATTTTTGCACATGGCAAAGCGCCTGCAACTACATTGGGCGTTCAGCTTTATTCGGTGAGGGATGATATGAAAAAAGATCCGCTGGGCACATTGAAACAACTGGCAACAATGGGCTACAAAGATGTAGAACATGCCAATTATGTTGAGAGGAAATTTTATGGGTACTCTGCTACCGAGTTTAAAAAAGTATTGGATGGGCTTGGCTTAAAAATGTCGAGCGGCCACACAGTTATGTCTGATAAGCATTGGGATAAATCTTCAAAAGATTTTACAGATGTGTGGAAACAAACAGTAGAAGATGCAGCCATTGCAGGGCAACGATATGTGGTAAGCCCCTGGCTCGATGCAAGCCTGCGTACAAATTATGATGGGCTCGTAAGCTTTATGGATGTTTTTAATAAATGCGGTGAACTGTGTAAAAACTCGGGCTTAAAATTTGGCTACCACAACCATGATTTTGAATTCAGCAATTACATGAATGGTAAGATGATTTATGATATAATGCTCGACAATACCGACCCGGCATTGGTAACCCAGCAAATGGATATTGGCAATATGTACGAAGGAGGTGGCAGGCCGCTGGAGCTGTTGAAAAAATATCCCGGCAGGTTTGAAAGTATGCATGTAAAAGATGAGATACCGGCAGCCAAAAAAGAAGGGTCGAAAGCCACTTACGAGAGTAGCGTATTGGGTAAAGGTATTGTGCCTGTAAAGGAAGTAGTTGACCTTGCAAAAAAAATTGGCGGCACTACAGAATTCATCATTGAGCAGGAATCTTACCAGGGAAAAACGCCCCTTGAGTCAGTGCAGGAAGATCTGAAAATTATGAAGGGCTGGGGTTATTAATTCATATTGTGAATTTGGAATTTCCGGTTAAGCATTTTTATTTTGGTCGGGGCTAAGAAGCAATGTGGGAAATTTTTGGATTATTTATCCCGAGTAAGGTTTTGTGTGCTGCCTCGGGACTCCCTCTTGTACATTTTCAGCTTTGTGGTACTTTTTTAAATACACTGCATTTGATATAGGGTTGCCAACCTTTTAAAGGTTGGCAACCCTTGCAGCTTTTAGTAACTGCTACAAAGTTTACCCCTTTTTAAAAAGGTGTAAACTTTGTAGCAAATTGTAATAATAAAATTGCAAAATTAATTGGCTGTTTATGTTTATATCCAGGAAGAAATTTTTATTGATTGCTGCAGGCGCTTTGCTTACCAGCGCAAAAAAATCTTCAAAAATCATCATGACGATTGATGGGCCCGTTAATGCTGATCAGTTGGGTATCACATTGATCCACGAACATTTGCTGGTAGATTTTATTGGCGCAGATAAAATAAATGATAGCCGCTGGAGCAGGCAGGAAGTAGTAAAAAAAGTACTGCCTTATCTGCAGGAATTAAAGCAGTATCAGGTAAAAACATTTTTTGACTGTACACCCGCTTACCTTGGCCGTGATGTTATTTTACTAAAAATGATTGCAGATATAAGCGGTTTGCAGATTGTAACCAACACCGGATATTATGGTGCAGGTGATAACAAATATTTACCATCACATACAACTACAGAATCAGCGGAACAGCTTGCCAAAAGATGGATAAAGGAATTTGAAAAAGGTATTGGGGATAGCGCAGTTAAACCCGGTTTTATAAAAATTGGCGTAGGCCCGGGGCCGCTTTCAGCGCTTCATAAAAAACTGGTAGTAGCCGCTGCCATTACGCACCGTGCCACGGGCCTTACAATTTGTTCGCATACAGGTACAGCCATTCCTGCATTGGAAGAAATAGAACTATTACAACAAAATGGCGTTGATGCCCGTGCATTTGTGTGGGTGCATGCACAGGCAGAGCAGGATAAAAGCAATCATAGGAAAGCTGCGGACAACGGAGCCTGGATAAGTCTGGATGGTATTGGCTGGGGCGATTTTGGTAACTATGCAGATTCCATAGAAAAGCTACAGCAGGCAAAACTTTTGCACCGCGTTTTAATATCGCATGATGCAGGCTGGTATAAACCCGGCGAACCGGAAGGGGGCAAATTCACCGGCTATACAAATATTTTCACGCAACTACTTCCCCTGTTAAAAAATAAAGGGTTCACCCAAACAGACATTGAGCAATTGCTTATAAAAAATCCAGCCGAAGCATTTGCAATTTCCGTGTAAGCATATTTTATTTTTTGTCCGGGCTGAGAAGCTATGGGCAACATCGTTGCGTCGCACTCTTGTACGTTATACCTGTGGGGAGCTTTGCCTGCAGGATATGGATGCATGAAATGTTGGCTTTACGCATGTTTTCAACTTTTATAAACTTTCGCTAAAATGATTTAAAGTACTGGCAATGAGGAGAACAATTTTATTTTGGTAAATTGTGGATTAGTAAAAATGTTAGTATATATTTGAGTTAACGGCCATGCTTTTGTCGACCTTGCAAATATTAAACTGACTGATAAATGGTCAGACAAAACTCATGCTTCCGCAAAAGCAAAAGAGGTGTACGACATTTCTATTTTGGTTTATGTGCACTACATTTGCTTTTGCCCCTACGCACCCTTGCTTTGATTTAAAAATTCCTGCTACTTTGCAACTGACTATAAATTTTTAAATTTTCCAAATGAATACAACTCCACTCCATCTGTTGCTTGCCGATGATGATACGGATGATTGTATTTTCTTCAAAGAGGCTTTGAAAGAATTGCCCGTATCTGCAAAACTCACAACCGTAAACGACGGTGTGCAGCTAATGCACTTTCTATCTAAATCAGAAGTGCTTCCAGATGCGCTGTATCTTGACCTCAACATGCCTCGCAAAAACGGGTTTGAATGTTTGGCAGAAATAAAGATGGATGAAAAATTAAAACAACTTCCTGTAATTATATTCTCCACTTCTTTTGACAAAGAAGTAGTAAACCATTTGCATGAAAAAGGTGCGCATTTTTACATACGCAAGCCCGCAGAGTTTCATAATCTTAAAAATGTAATTCAGAAATCGCTTGAACTGATTGCTGATGCCAATAAAGAACAACCGTCAATAGAAAAATTTCTACTCAATAATTTATAATCAATACTTCAATGAGATGAAATCAACTCCTGCAACAACTCCTGAAAAATCATCTTTCGAAAAAGAAGTCGAAGAAAAATATTTCAGCACGTTTGAAAACCTGCTGATGCAAATGCCTGTCGCCATTGCTATTTTTCGTGGAAAAAATTTTATTGTAGAAAACATCAACGATTTGGGCTTGCAAATGTGGGGGAAAACCTATGAAGAAGTAATCAACAAAGCTTTTTTAGAAATATCCCCTGAATTAAGTAGTGTCAGTGAGCCTATTTTTAAAAAGATAGTAGAAACAGGGCAAGGAGTAAAAAACGATGAGATGAAACTTGAATTTGTCCGCAACGGCAAGGCCTACATTGGTTATTATAATTTCCTGCATGAGGCTATAAGAAATATTAATGGAATTATTGATAGTGTTATTTCAATTGGTATTGAAGTTACAGAACAGGTAATTGCACGAAAAAAAATTGAAGAGAGTGAAGCGTTTAGCCGCAGCGTATTAGAGAGCAGTCCTGATTGCGTAAAAGTAATTGACGCAGAAGGACGGCTGCAGTTTATGAATGTAAATGGGCTTTGCACTATGGAGATTGATGATTTTTCAGTTTTCCAAAACAAACCCTGGCGTGAGTTGTGGGGAGAAGATAATAAGCACTTGATAAATGGGGCTATTGATAAAGCCCTTGCCGGTAACACAGCATCTTTTCAGGCATTTTGCCCCACAGCCAAAGGCACTCCTAAATATTGGGATGTAATGGTGTCACCGGTAGTATCTCCCGGCAGCAACAAAATAAACAGTCTCATTGCTGTATCCCGGGATGTAACCGAACAGATGTTTGCACAGAAAAAAATTGAAGAAAGCGAAATCTTATACCGGCAGATTTTTAATTTTTCACCAGTTGCAATATGGGAAAAAGATGATGAAGCACTTTACCGGGAAATTGGATTGCTGAAAACAAATGGCATTACCAATTTCCGGAAATATTTAGATGAAAATCCTTCAGAAATTATGCGGTTGGTATCATTTGTAAAACTGAAAAATGTAAACGATGAGTCAATACATTTATTGGAAGCTGAAAGCAAAGAAGAAATACTTAGCGGCTTTCACAAGCTGTTTACAGAAGAAAGTATTCCGGTATTAAAAGAAGGAATTATTGGTGTTGCCGAGGGAAAAAAAAGGTTAAACATTCATTCTGTTTTAAAAAGTATTAAAGGTAACAGGCTCGAAATATTATTCGGTTTCGATTTCAGGGTAGGCAATTCAATTAATGAGTCACTGGTTACACTAACGGATGTAACTGCTACCAAAAATGCAGAAAGAGCACTAAAGCAATTAGATGAACGTTTACGTTTGGCTACACAAACATCAGGCGTAGGCATTTGGGAATGGAATGTAATAACCAATAAAATCCGTTGGGATGCACAGATGTTTTATATTTATGGAGTAACGCCAACAGCCGATGGATTTATTGAATATCAAACCTGGAGCAATGCAGTAGTTCCGGAAGAACTTGCAGAGCAGGAAAAAATATTACAGGATACTATTAAAAATAGCAGCACCAGCAATCGTTCTTTTAAAATTTACCGGGCAAATAATCATCAGCTCCGTTATATAGAAGCTATAGAAACTGTTAGTACCAATGCGAACGGGCAGGCTGAATGGGTTGTGGGCACCAATATAGATGTTACCGAACGCAAAATAGCAGAAGAACAATTAATAAAATTAGCAACACATCTTGACCTGTCTACTACCTCGGCAGGTGTTGGTGTATGGTTGCTTGACATCAATTCCGGAAAATTAGAATGGTCAACCCTGCATAAGCGTATGTGGGGTTATAATGAAAACCGCACAGACCTTGGCTATGAAGACTGGCATGAAGTATCCATCCTGAAGATAAAGAAAGATGCTTTGCAGAGGTAGAAACAGCAAAGAAAGAAAAAAGAAAATATGAAGTAGATTACCGCATTCATCGTGCAAACGATGGAGTACTACGTTGGGTAAAATCAGTAGGGCAATATCAATACAATGATAATGGCCAGGCAGTAACACTTACAGGCATCAGCATTGACATTACAGATGCTAAAATAGCAGAAGAAAAACTAATAGCAAGTGAAGAAAATTTTAGGCAGTTGTCTCACCTTATGCCTGAAAAAGTGTCACGGTCAGATGCTAATGGCAATGTAATCTATTACAATCAAAGCTGGTTAGATTATACCGGTATGAATTACGAAGAGCTGAAAGACTGGGGTTGGGGAAAAGTAATGCACCCGGAGGACATAGAAGAACTGACAAGATTGTGGACACATTCTGTAACTACAGGCGATGATTTTGAAATGGAATTTCGCATTCTGAATAAGGAAGGGCAATACCGGTGGCATCTGTGCAGGTCTGCTGCAATAAAAGACGAAGGAGGAAATATTAAAAACTGGGTGGGAGTAACCATAGATATTGAGCAGCAAAAAAGATTTACCCGGGAATTGGAATTGCAGGTAAAAAACAGAACAGCAGAACTTGTAAAGCTGAATGAAACCCTTATAGAAAAAAATGAAGCATTAGAAATCAGTGAAACATTCAGCCGTTCCGTTACCAATGTTTCCCCCAATGTGGTTTATATACATGACATTGAAAAAAATGAACCTGTTTTCCTCAACCGAAGTGGCTTAGCTGTTATCGGCCTTCAGGCTGAAAAAGCAATTGGAAATAAAAAACTCCAGGGTTTAATTATTCATCCCGAAGATATACCAGGAGTTGTAGCAATTGTTGAACGCATAAAACAAAGTAAAAAAGACGAGGTATTTGAACATGAATACCGCATAAAAAATGCAAAAGGTGATTGGGTTCCTTTTCTTTCAAGAGACACTGTTTTTAAGCGAAACGAAAATAATGTAGTAACACAAATTATTGGCATTGCAGTTGACATCACTGAAATAAAAACAGCAGAAAAAGAATTGTTGCAAAAAAACAGCGAGTTGGAAATCATGAATCAATTGCTGATTGAAAAAAATGAATCATTATTGATTAGCGAAAATTTCAACCGGTCTTTAACTGAATATTCTCCCAATGTTATTTATGTATACGATGTGCAAAAAAATAAAAATGTTTATTTAAATAGAACGGGCCTGAAAGTAATAGGTAACGAGTTACAAGAAATCATTGAGATAGATGATATTCAGAACATGATTGTTCATGAAGAAGACAGGCCAAAAGTAAAGGAGGTAATGGAGAAAATAAAAAAGGCGAAGCCGGGTGAAATTTTTGATCATGAATACCGGGTAAAAAATACAGAAGGCGAATGGGTTCCTTTTCTTGCAAGAGATACTGTTTATAAACTTAATGAAAACAATGAAGTGAGCCAGGTATTGGGAATTGGAATTGATATAACAGAATTAAAAATAGCCGAAAAAGAATTGCTGCAGAAAAACAGTGACCTTGAAAAGATGAACAAAGAACTTCAATCGTTCGCTTACATAAGCAGTCATGATTTGCAAGAACCGTTGAGAAAAATTCAAACTTTTTCTACTCAAATTAAAGAGAAAGAAGAAAATAATTTATCCGAAAACGGCAGAGATATGTTTAGCCGTATGCAAAATGCTGCCAACAGAATGCAAACACTTATTCAGGATTTACTTGCTTACTCACGCACCGACACGGAAGAACGTAAGTTTGAAAATACCGACCTGAATAAAATTGTTGAAGATGTGAGAGATGACTTAAAAGAAGAATTAAAAGACAAAAACGCCACCATTGAAGCAACAGAATTGGGCGAAGCCCATATTATTCCTTTTCAGTTTCGTCAACTCCTGCACAATCTTATAGGCAACTCATTAAAGTTTTCTAATCCAAACAATCCGCCACACATCCAAATAAAAAGTGAGTTTGCAAAGGGAATTAAATTCAAAAACGAAAAGCTTTCACCGGAAAACAAATATTGCCATATCACAGTTTCCGACAACGGAATTGGCTTTGAGCAACAATACAACGAAAAAATATTTGAAGTATTCCAACGCCTGCATGGTAAAAACGAATACAACGGCACAGGCATCGGACTCTCAATTGTAAAAAAAATTGTAGAGAATCACAACGGCATCATCACTGCAAATGGAGAATTAAATAAAGGTGCAACCTTTGATATTTATATCCCTGCAACATGACAACTTCCAAAGCCAACGGAATTGTGAAGGCTTGTGAAGACTTCCAACAGTGAAGTAATGAATGCAAATAGCCTGGAACAACTATGTATGAACTACAAATGTGGCACTTGGTACGTCGTATAGCAGCACTGACTATAACAGGGGTTTGGCAAAAGTGTTTACGTGGTTGGTACTAATCTAAAACTACTATATATCCGCCAGGCGCAGAACTCCGTCCTGTGTCTTCTTTGTTACTTCTCTTAAAGGGAATCAGACGAAAGTGATTAAGTTACTGCACCATTCTTTTAATTTGTCTTATGCAGAATGGCTTACCCTAACTCAAACAGTAAGCGACAAACGCCAACGTTCCCGGCCCTGCTTGTGCCCGTTGGGAGACGTTGCCGGGAAGGAGCATTAGCATTTGACAAAATACGAAACCCTAAGGCAAAGGATAAAACAAACAGCCCAATATATATTGTGAGAAAAGATCCCCAATGATACTCAGTACAAGAGGGCGACGCAACGATGATGACCATTGCTTCACTGTTTGGACAAAAAATCTTCTTTACGTGGTTGGTACTAATCTAAAACTAATTAATATCCGGGGTCGGTATCCTCACCAACCTGTAGCGAAATGAATTATCTTATTATAATAAAAGGCGGGCAAAAGATTTTAAGTATAAGGCATACCCTTTAAAAGAGTGGCCGGTGAAGGCACCGACCATGGAGGCAAATAACAACGAGCCGTATCAATCATTTCCAGTAATTTTAAACAGTCCAATACGGCTTATAAATTATTACTATGTATTTTACTATCCTGCTTGCCTGTAAAAAAATATTTAAAAAAAAATTACTGATCATCCTGATATTGGTTTGCAGTGCCAATGTATTGTTTGCCCAACCCACCCGGATGGAGCAACCTGCTATTGACAGTTTAAAAAATATCATTAAAAGCAATATACAGGATACTAACAAAGTGCATGCTTTATATTGGCTCAGCCGTAACAATACATT
This sequence comes from Ferruginibacter sp., assembly GCA_031392305.1. Taxonomy (GTDB): domain Bacteria; phylum Bacteroidota; class Bacteroidia; order Chitinophagales; family Chitinophagaceae; genus Ferruginibacter. The sequence goes on along the minus strand of JANMVB010000356.1, from coordinate 1,672 downwards.
CATGAATGCTGCTGAATCTGTTGCGCTGGGAAACCAGGGGCTGGAGCTGGCAGGAAAAATAAAATTCCCGATGGGTGAACTGGAATGTTTGGAGGCGCTTTGTTTTTCTTATGCACTTACTGCATCGTTTGAAAAAGGATTTGATGCAGCTTACCGGGCCATCAATTTAAGCAAACAATATGCACCGGCACGGGAGCCGTTTGCCATCAATATGATGGGGCTGCTTTACCAAAAATTGGGAGATGATAAAGCGTCGTTACAGTGGGCACAAAAAGCATATTATCATCCCCTTCTCAAACAGTCTGATAACTTTACACAATGGAGTGCCATGTTCCTGCTTGCGCAGCAACAGGAAAGACAAAACAACCTGGATTCTGCTGATCATTTTGCAAAGGAAACACAGGCTTATTCAAAACTTTATTTTCCTTTTCAGGAAAGCTGGGCCATCATGATACTGGCCCGTATCAGCAGCAAACGCAAAAAATATGATGAAGCGGTAAATTACTGCAAACAGATTTTAGCTTCGTCAAAAGGCGATATAGGCTTTTTTGAAAATGAAGTACAAAATGAACTGGCGCTCATTTATTTTAACCAGGGTAAAACAGACTCAGCCCGGCGCTATGCAGGCGAAGCGCTGGCCGGAGCAAAGAAATTCAATAATTACCTGGTAACAATGAATTCAGCCGGTTTATTATCACAGGTGCTGGAAAAAACTGATCCGGCAAAAGCATATTCGTTTTTAAAAATTGCAAGCGCTGCAAAAGATACCGTTACCAACACAGAAAAATCCAAACAGGTAAAACAATTAGAGATAAAAGAAAAACAACGCATCGCTGATTTGAACCTGGCGGATGTGTATGCTAAAAATCAATTGCGTTTTAATACCGCTGTTGGCCTGCTGCTGAGTGCACTGATAATTTCGTTTATTCTATACCGTAACAACCGCAACAAGCAAAAGGCTAACCTCTCTTTAAAAGATAAAAATGATAAAATAGAAAAGACACTGGCAGAACTGAGTGCCACACAAACTTCGCTGGTTTCAAGAAATGCAGAGAATGAATTGTTACTGAAAGAAATTCATCACCGGGTAAAAAATAATTTGGAAGTAGTGAGCAGCCTGCTGGCATTGCAGAGCAACCAGGTAGAAGATGCCGGCACCAAAGAAGCCATGCAGGAAGGACAAAACCGGGTGCAGTCCATCGGTATTGTTCACCAGAAATTGTACCAGGGCAAAGACCTGGGCGCAATTGAAATGAAAGACTATTTTATTAACCTCAGCGAAAGCATACTGGATTCTTTTGGCGCACACAAAAGGGTGCAGGTAGAATGTGCCATGGATGCATTGAATGTAGATGTGGATACTGCTGTACCGCTGGGCCTGATTGTAAATGAGCTGCTCACTAATACCATCAAATATGCCTTTCCTGATGGAAGAAGCGGCAAAGTACAGATTACATTATCCCAAGCCGAAAATGGTAACTTACAAATGAAGGTATCAGATAATGGTGTGGGTAAAAACGGTAACATCGCTGGCACCGGCTTTGGTGGGCAACTCATCTCCCTGCTCACCCAACAATTAGACGGCACCATGAAAGAAGAGAACAACAATGGCACCCATGTATTTTTTGAATTTAAACCGGTGAAGGCGGCGTAGGGAATAAAAAAAACATCT
>JANMVB010000316.1:0-4494 GCA_031392305.1 Ferruginibacter sp. | reverse complement strand
CCTTAGTGATTCCCAATGGAAATAATGACAGTAGCCGTGTAGATGTTGGTTCAAGACTAATCGCTGTACGTATTGCGAATTCGAATTTATCAACGGGTAGCTGGAAAAATTATCGCACAAGTGTAGATGCAATTGAAATGGCCACGGGGTATGATCTGTTGAATCTCCTGAGTGTCACTTTGCAGGGAGTGTTGGAAGCAAGGGTGGATAATTTGTAAACGCTAATTTTGACAACGTGATCATGAAATTAGTAACCGTCTTTGCGACAGCTTGTATCATTACGTTAAAACAGCAGCTGGTACAAATTAGTATTGATTACCAATAAGAAACTGTACCAGCTATTACGGCAATACAATAGTTGGTGGCAAGCATATCGCAACACCCTGAGAATTGTAAGTTTCAATTTGTTGACATTTGCTTTTCGCCCCAACTTCTCATTTGACTAATAAACGGAATTAATTCTTTTCCTGTATCGGTAAGTGAATATTCAACCTTCGGTGGAACTTCTAAATAAACTTTTCTAACAATTAGTTCATCGGCTTCCAATTCTTTTAGCGTTTGAGTAAGCATTTTTGGTGTTATACCCACCACTGCTCTTTTTAATTCCCCATATCTCAAAAAACCATCTCTCAATATCCATAAAATTCGGCCCTTATACTTTCCACCTATTCGTTGGAAAGCATAATCAACTGCACAATGTGCCTTTTTAATTTTATTCTTCATTTATTTATAAATTTAAAATATTGATAATCAACAATACTATAGTTTTAGTATGTAGGCTACTTTATTGTATGTACTTGCTGTAAAGGTAATAAGGAGTTTTCTTTGCAATAAATTTTAAATACAAAAAATCAAAAGAAATAATGAATGTATCAATTAAAAGAGTGCTGCATTTTCCAATAACAAAAATTATTATTGGAATTGTCGCCTGTTTTTCTCTATTTGTCGTAATTCAAAACTATGTTTTAAAACCATTTTTTTATAGTATTATTCAAGATAAAAGTATTGCTGACCCAATTATTCATTGTGTTTCCATTATAGTTTTATTAGCTGCCTACTACTATTTATTCCGCTTTTATGATAAAAGAAAAATAACAGAGCTATCCATAAAATATTTACTTAAAGAAATGTTTGGAGGATTTTTCTTTGGTTTTTTTACAATTTCATTATCGATTTTCATTTTATACTTATTAGGGTATTATCAAGCTATTAGTATTTCAACAACTCACTACTCAACAAAGTTTTTCACGGTATTAGTGTTTGCGGCCTTGGTTGAAGACTTATTTCATAGAGGATTAATAATCCGGGTATGTGAAAATTGGTTAGGTACTAATCTAACCCTCGTCATTGGAATGTTAGTAGAGCTTCAACACATTTTCAATCCCAATTCCAACCTATTTAGTCTTTTTTTATATTTGATTTGGGGGTTTACTATGGCAATGATGTTTATCTATACTAAAAGAATATGGCTGCCTTTTTTCTTCCATTTAGGCTGGAATTTTTCTCAGCCTTTTTATGGCTCAAATCTCACAGGGCTAAATGATATGGGCAGTATCATTCAATCAAAATTCAATGGCCCTGAACTATTAACAGGGGGTGCAGTTGGAATTGAGGGTTCAATTCTTACAGCAACTTTTTTATTGCTTATTGGAATAACACTTTATTATCGAGCAAAAAGAGAAGGTAAAATTGTAAAAAGCAAACTATTTAAAAGATGAATTTGAAAGATGCTTTTTTAAGTCTTGACAACTATTTTTCACCAAGGATTATAGGTGAAGTAAATGACCAATATATTAAAGTCGTAAAAATAAAGGGGCAAGAAGTCCCTTGGCATAATCACGAAAACGAAGATGAATTGTTCTATGTTGTAAAAGGGACACTTCTAATGGAAATTGAAAATCAGCCAGACCTGATATTTAAAAAAGGCGACTTGTTTGTTGTGAAAAAAGGGGGAAATCACAGAGTTTCCTCAAAAAAAGAGTGTCTAATTATGCTTATTGAATCTAAAACCACGGAACACACAGGTAAAATAAAGTCAGCAATAACAAAGTCAGTTGGGGAACAAATACATTAATGCCATAAAATATTTATTTGTCACGCCACTATGACAACTTATATTTGAGACTTATGTTTCCTATGGACAAATCATCTGACTAAGAATGCCAGCCACCAACATGGAGCTTGCCAAAATGGGGGCTGACGGAAGCCGTGTTTCAACTTTTTGTTCATTGTGCATCTGCCTATCCAGCTTGACCTTATTTATTTAGCTATGTGCATATCATCATCTTTTTTATATTTACTCAGCAGCAGTTAGCCGGGTGGACGGAATTCTATTGCCCCCACTTAGGCAAGCCCTTTCCGTTACAGGCAATAGCAAAACCCTATAGTTCATGAGAATTCCAACTATACAAGGAATTATTGACAGACGTGTATTAGTTAACTTTACAGTTGACCCTGACATCATTCAAAAGATCATTCCAGCGCCATTTCGACCAAAAATTTATAAAAGCAAAGCTATCGTTGGTATTTGCTTAATCCGGCTTAAACACATACGACCCAAAGGACTTCCAGATTTTATTGGTATTTCATCAGAAAATGGAGCACATCGGATTGCAGTTGAGTGGACAGAAAAGGGAGCAGCCAAAGAAGGCGTTTTTTGTTCCTCGCCATGACACATCGTCTTATTTAAATACACTTGCAGGCGGACGGATTTTTCCAGGCCGGCACTTTCATGCAAAGTTTGACGTAAAAGAAGGAGACGGACATTATCATATCGCATTTAAAAGTTCAGATGGTACTACCATTTCAATTGAAAGCGAAAAATCAGATAAACTAAATTCAGATTCAATCTTTCAGAACCTTGACAACGCATCGAAGTTTTTTGAAGGCGGGGCAATCGGCTACTCTCCCAATGGAGACAAATACGACGGACTACAACTCAGGATCTTTAATTGGAAAGTAGAGCCTCTCGCTGTTACATCAGTACATTCAAGTTTTTTTGAGAATAAAGAATTATTTCCCGAAGGTTCTGTCCGGTTTGACAATGCTCTTTTAATGACACAAATAAAACATGAATGGTATTCTGTTGGACAGAAGAGCCAGTGCCTTTAACAGGCGGCTGGCGGGGAAATTTAATTACCCGAATTTAGCAGGATGGATAACTTTGAATTAGCCCTGAACTTTAAAGGAAAGGATATGCTATTCCCCGTGAAATTATTGCATTACGGCACGAGCTATAAATTAGAAGTGGAGATTGAGGACACCAAAGTGTTATTTGAACCCGATGAGGAACGGAACTGGCGGGCGGTCATTTCTTATGAAGATGTGCAGGCCAATAAAACATTGGACAAGGAACTGTTAGAATTGATCGCTTCTGAGCTTGATATTATTTTGAAATAATGTGAAAAGCAGATCTTCCTGCAGAGTGAAACTTCCATTGAATTGGTACCTTCAATTGATTTGAATTCGGCTACCTGTCAGGAATAGATGACAAACGATACCAAATCAATCCGAAAAATGTTTATTCACTATTTTCTTTACGTATACCAAGCTTTTTCATTTTAGACTTTAGTGTTGTGGGTGGAATTTTCAATACTGCGGCTGCACCATCAGGTCCCCATATTCTGCCATTGCATTTTTTCAGCACCGTAATAATATGATCATGTTCATTCTCATGGATCGTTTTCAAATAACTGGCTTGGTTAAGCATTGAAATTTTCTTGTTGTTACTTACAGGAATTGAAAGATTTTCAATGACGTTGCCTTTTGAAAGCAATACGCCTCGTTCAATTACATTTTCAAGCTCCCTGATATTCCCGGGCCAGTGATAATCCATCATATTTTCTAATTCTTTATCATTTATTCCAACGACATTTTTACCAGTTTTCTTGTTGTATTGACTGATAAAATGATGGGCAAGCAGTGGAATATCTGCTGTTCTTTCCCTCAGCGGTGGAAGTTCTACTGGAAAAACATTTAACCTGTAATAAAGGTCAAGGCGGAAGCGCCCTTCTGCAACTTCTTTTTCTAAATTCCGGTTAGTGGCAGCGATTATACGAATATTGATTTTGATTGTTGAGCGGCTTCCAATAGGCTCAATTTCCTTTTCCTGGAGTACGCGTAAGAGTTTTACCTGCAGGTCTATAGGCATTTCACCAATTTCATCTAAAAATATTGTTCCTCCATTTGCCTGCTCAAATTTACCGATCCTTTTATCTGTTGCGCCGGTAAATGATCCCTTTTCATGGCCGAATAATTCAGATTCTATAAGGTTGACTGGTAATGCTGCGCAATTTACCTTCACCAGCGCTTTGGATTTACGCGGTGAAAGCTTATGAATACAATCCGCAATTCTCTCTTTGCCGGTGCCACTTTCTCCCAAAATAAGGACAGCCGTATCAAAAGGTGCTACCTGGGTTATATGATCGAACACCGTTAATAATTGATGACTTTTACCAATAATACCTTCAAAGTGATTTTGTGATGTGCTGTCCC
>JANMVB010000297.1:0-4126 GCA_031392305.1 Ferruginibacter sp. | reverse complement strand
TATAAATATTATTTATCGCTTTTTAGAAAAATAAAGAAAACAAAGCCCTGCAATATTTTGGAACAAAGGATACGCATACCCAATTATGGGAAGGCGCTTATTGTTGCAAAGGCTGGTTTGCGAAGCCAGCTTAATCTTTTATAAAGGAATTTTATGGATGTTATTTTAGTAGATGAGAAGGATACGCCGGTTGGTGCAATGGAAAAAATTGAAGTTCACGAAAAAGCCCTGTTACACAGGGCTTTCAGCGTTTTTATTTTTAATGATAAGGGAGAAATGCTGCTGCAGCAAAGGGCAATGGGTAAATATCACAGTGCAGGATTATGGACAAATACCTGTTGCAGCCACCCGGCGCCTGGCACCAACACAAAGGAGGCAGCCGGCAAAAGATTACAGGAAGAAATGGGATTTATCACACCCATAGAAAAAGTGTTTGATTTTATTTATACTGCTCCCTTTGATAATGGGCTTACTGAAAATGAGTTTGACCATGTTTTCATTGGTAATTATGATGGTGTTATACATCCAGACCCTGCCGAGGTAGAAAGCTATTGTTATAAATCGTTGGCTGAAATTGAAAATGAGTTGCAAACAAGCCCGGATAAGTTTACAGTTTGGTTTAAAATTGCTTTTCCTAAAGTGAGAGAATACTTGTGGCCACTTGCCTCAAAAGTATCGGAGTAAAAAAATTGTTTATTACACTGGCTAATTTTATGAAGTGTCAAATTTCACTAATTAAAATGTGGGTAAAGTTCCACATTGGTATGCGGCACAAGGGAGTGACACAACGATGTTGCCCAATGTTTCACAGCCCGGACAATAATAATAACAGCTAATTAGATTATGCATATTTCAAAAGCAGTTGTAATTGGTAGTGGCGTAGGCGGATTGGCAACTGCAATAAGGCTGGCAGTGCAGGGATACGAGGTGGCTGTGTACGAAAAAAATGATGGGCCGGGCGGTAAAATAAGTGCTTTTGAAATGGAAGGCTATCATTTTGATGCAGGACCTTCGCTGTTTACCCAGCCAGAAAATATAAAAGAATTATTTGACCTTGCCGGTGTGCAAATTGAAGATTATATTCGGTGGCAACTGGTAGAAACTGCCTGTAAATATTTTTATGAAAATGGTAAAATAGTAAATGCTTATACCGACCCGGTAAAGTTTGCTGATGAAATGCATTTGCAGTTAAATGAACACCCAGGGGTAGTTACCAAGTATTTAAATGGGTCAGAAAAATTGTATGAAAATATTGGAACCTTATTTTTAAATTATTCATTGCATAAAAGCAACACATTGCTAAAGGGCAGAATTTTCAAGGCTTTATCTTCTTTAAAATATAGTTATTTATTTCGCTCCCTCAATAGTTTTAACACCAAACAATTTGCATCTGCAGAAGCGGTACAATTATTTAACCGCTTTGCTACTTACAATGGCAGCAATCCCTACCAGGCCCCATCCATGCTAAGTTTAATTCCTTCACTCGAAATGAAAAATGGCACATTTTACCCAGCCGGTGGTATGATAAGTATAACAAATGCCTTGTATAAACTGGCGAAGTTAAAAGGTGTTCAGTTTTTTTTCAATACACCTGTACAGCGAATTATACACCATGAGGGTAAAATAAAAGGAATAGTGGCAGGAGAAAAAAATATCGTGGCGGATATTGTAGTGAGCAATGCAGATGTATATTTTACCTATAAAAATTTACTTGGTGATGATAGCAAAGCCAGAAAAATTTTAAGCCAGGAACGTAGCAGTAGTGCCATCATTTTTTATTGGGGAATAAAGCAGGAATTTAAACAACTTGGTTTGCACAATATATTTTTCAGCAACAATTACAGAAAAGAATTTGATCATGTTTTTAAATTAAAAACATTGTTTGATGATCCTACTGTTTACATAAATATTACCTCCAAAATGGAAAGTAAACAGGCGCCGGAAGGAAAAGAAAACTGGTTTGTAATGGTAAATGCTCCATGTAATATTGGCCAGGACTGGGAAGTTATGAAACAGCAATTACGCATGAATGTATTGAATAAACTGAGCCGCATATTGGGTGCCGATATTGAATCACTAATTGAAACAGAGCAAATCTCAGATCCCTTACTGATAGAAGCACAGACAGCTTCTTACATGGGTTCCCTGTATGGCACAAGCTCTAATTCAAAATGGGCAGCTTTTTTCAGGCATGCAAATTTTACCAATACCATCAAAGGCTTGTATTTTTGCGGGGGCAGTGTACATCCAGGAGGTGGTATTCCGCTATGCTTAAAGAGCGCAAAGATTGTGAGTGAACTGATAAAGGAAGACTATAAATAAAACGGTGAAAATAAAAGCAAATAAATACCAGGCAGCAACTGCGATTGCTGTATTTTTTCATTTCATTGGTTTGGTGGGCATCCTTTTTTTTGATAAGGATTTTTTTATAAGGGCCACCCCTTTTAATTTATTGCTTTCTGGTGGCTTGTTAATATGGACGCATAGCAATAAAAACCTTTCTTTCTTTTTTTTTATTACAATTGTTTTTTTGATTGGTTTTTGGGTAGAAGTAATTGGCGTAAATACTGGCTTACTGTTCGGCGATTACAGCTATGGAAGAGTGTTAGGCAGTAAGTGGAAGGAGGTGCCTTTACTGATTGGTGTAAACTGGATAATTGTTATTTATTGCTGCGGAATCTGCACACATACATTGCTGATGAAGGCTATTAACCGGGTGGCTACAGATACGGGGCAACCACCATTAATTTTAAAGGCCTTATCAGTAATTATAGATGGGGCTTCATTAGCCGTGGCTTTCGATTGGCTGATGGAACCAGTAGCCGTAAAATTAGGATTTTGGACATGGCTGGGTGATGGTAGTATCCCGGTTTACAATTATTTGTGCTGGTTTGTAATCAGCATACTCCTGTTAACAATTTTTCAATTTCTCCCATTCAATAAAGACAACAAATTCGCAGTAAATTTGTTACTTGTGCAGGCAATGTTCTTTTTAATTTTAAGAACGTTTTTATAATAAGCATTGTAAAAATTACCCCAATACAATATCATGAGTGCGATATTTTTCATCGGCATAGCTTTAATTACATTCTTTATAATGGAGGGTATTACCTGGCTTACGCACCGTTTTATTATGCATGGTTTTTTATGGAGCCTCCACGAAGATCATCATAAAAAAGGCCCCGGATTTTTTGAAAAAAATGATGCATTCTTTCTCATTTTTGCAGTGCCAAGCTGGCTGTTGATTATGCTGGGTTTGCACTATCACGTGTATTGGGCAGCCGCCATTGGTACAGGTATCACCCTGTATGGCCTTGCTTATTTTATGGTGCATGAAGTAATCATCCACCAGCGGTTTAAATTTTTTACCCGTACTAATAATACGTATGTACGCACCATACGCTGGGCACATAAAATGCATCACAAACATTTGGAAAAGCACGAAGGTGAAAGCTTCGGTATGTTGTTCGTAGCAAAAAAATATTGGGACAAAGTAAAAGCAGATAATAAAAAAAAGAATACTGCTGCAACTGTTTCTTCCAGCCAGTTATTATAATGTGTCAAAATAATTTCTATTAAGCTTTTGTCAATGAGTACAATTATTTTTTTGTAGCGGCAGAAGAATTTCAATAAGCATCGTTGCATCGCACTTCTATACAAGCGATTTTTTTTGTTGTCCGGGCTGAAGTATTTCAATATAGCTTCATTGGCGTCGCACTCTTGTACATTGTATCATTGGGGAAATTTGCCCACATTGTATTTATTGAAATAATAACTGTATTCAAATGGGATATCTCAGGAACGGCCTCATAAAAATGGCGTTAAGAAAATTTGAATGCTTGTCGTGAAGAAATGAAATTGATGTTACAAATGCCCGGCTTTATTATTAGCCTGTAAGTCGCACATATGTTTGGGTATATTCTACAGCTGTGACTAATTTCATTTTAGACAAGCATTCAAATTTTTAGCCCTTTTTTATGCAGCCTTGATTTTTTTTGTTTCTTTTTTTTATCAAGAAAAAAAAGAAAATGATGAATTCAAATCACTGAATTGTATTAGAAAGGTTTTCCATAGTTGTAATGAGCGAAATATCAACCGCGGCTTATTTGGGTACTCTTGTACTTCC
>JANMVB010000278.1:0-14150 GCA_031392305.1 Ferruginibacter sp. | reverse complement strand
GCATGTTCATCCATAATGCAGGCATCCAGGGTTACAATGCCATCCCGGTCGGGATACCCGCCAAGGCCCACGCAGCAATCTATCGCATCTTCTATATGCCTGGCACCCGCTTCTATTGCATCAATTGATTTGCCTTTGGCAGCTAATATTTTCCATGCTGCTGCATTTACGGGCATGCCACTATCCCAGGTTGATATTACGATCGGCCCTGTCGCAACTGCTGTGTTTGTATCAAAACTATTACCGGCAACAACAAACGGAGCTGTGCCTGCAGAAAGTTGTAAGAATTTCCTCCTGTTCATAAATGAATACATGTTTATTTGAAAAGATAATGGGAATAGTCTTTCATTCGACATCCTGCAATATTTATTAATGCAGGCTTAAGTAAATTCTATTTATGCATCGCTAACTTTTGAATCATTTCATTGCTTACGCTATCTGCATACATGCCATAGGCGCTGGTCATGCTGCCTTTAATTTTACCATCTTTTGATTCAATTGCATACACAACATCCTGGTCATCCGGATTTGTATCGCCTTCAAAACGGTGTACTTCTGTAATTTCAAATTCGTGGGGGTTGAGGCAAATGTTTTTTTCTACGCAGGTGATATTGTCAAATGCAATATTAAAATCGAGGGTATAGCCTTTGGCTTTTAAACCCTGTAAAGCGGCCACTACCGTATCGTAATTTTCCATGTTTAATAATTTCAATAAAGTTAAGCAATCCCAAAGATGTGATTGGCAGGTTTTAAAAATTATTAAACCAGTTTTAAGGATGCACTTTACATTTTGAAAATGCATTTGTTTACCTGGGGTAAATACCTGGGCAACATTGTTGTAATTATGAGGGTTTGCCAATTAGGCTTTTATAATTTGAAGAGTATACTGTGAAAACCATTGTTAAAGGCCAACATGTATTCCAACCTTTGTCGTATTCTGTCAGTTTTAAAAATGAAACATCGACATACAGCAACTTTTCTACTTTGAAAGTTAACGTTTAACAAAGCACCAATTTTCTTACATGTTAGCAGGTTTTACAGAAGTAATTATTTTCAAAATTGTACTAACTACTTTCACCTTTTTTTATAATTTTATATTCCCAAAAAGCGATCCTTCCCTATTTATTCCGAAACATAATTTGTTCATCATAAAACTTCACTTATGTTATTAGAACAATCCTTTAAACAATTTCAAGCAAGCATGCGTGGTAAGCTTATTCAGCCCCAGGATACTGAATATGATACAGCCAGGAAAATTTACAATGGCATGTTTGATAAACATCCTTCAATGATTGCCCAATGTGGCGACGTAGCGGATGTAATTGCTGCTGTAAATTTTGCCCGTGAAAACGAAATGCTTGTTGCCGTAAAAGGAGGTGGGCACAATGCAGCCGGCCTGGGCATGTGCGATGATGGGCTGGTTATTGACCTGTCTCCGATGAAAGCTGTACATGTTGACGTTAAAAAGGAAACTGCACTTGTACAAGCTGGTTGTACATTAGGTGATGTAGATCATGCTACGCATGCGTTTGGTATGGCCGTTCCCAGTGGCATTGCATCTACCACCGGAATCAGCGGCCTTACATTAGGAGGCGGCCTTGGCCATTTAACCCGTCAGTGTGGGTTAACCATAGATAATTTAATTGAGGCGGATGTGGTGTTGGCAGATGGCACGTGTGTTAAGGCATCGGCTTCCGAAAATAAAGATCTCTTTTGGGCCTTACGTGGCGGTGGCGGAAATTTTGGTGTAGTTACATCCTTCCTTTTTAAAACCTGGCCAATAAGTACCGTTTACGGTGGGCCAATGTTTTGGGAAATAAGTGAAGCAAAAGAAGTATTGAAATGGTACAATGATTTCATTCAAAATGCGCAGGAGGAAATAAATGGATTCTTCGCTTTTCTGATCGTACCACCCGGTGATCCTTTTCCTGAACATTTGCACCTTAAAAAAATGTGTGGCGTAGTATGGTGTTATACCGGGCCGCTGAAAGATGCGGAAAAAGTTTTTGCACCCATACGCAAATTTAAAACACCTGCGCTTGACTTTGTAGGGCCCATACCTGTTCCTGCACTTCAAAGTATGTTTGATCCTATACTCCCCAGCGGTATGCATTGGTACTGGAAAGCTGATTTCATGAATGAACTAACTGATGAAGCTATTGAAGCACACTTGCAACATGGTCCGCTGATGCCCACCTGGCGCTCTACTATGCACCTTTATCCAATTAATGGGGCCGCTGCAAAAGTTGGCAAAAACGAAACAGCATGGAATTACAGGGATGCCACCTGGGCCATGGTAATGGCAGGTATTGATCCGGATCCGGCGAACAAAGAAATTATTACCAGTTGGCCAAAAGATTACTGGAATGCGATGCATCCTTATTCTGCCGGGGGAGCTTATATAAACTTTATGATGGAAGAAGGAGACGACAGGGTAAAAGCTACCTATGGCGATAACTACGAAAGGCTGGTGAAGATCAAAAGTAAATATGATCCGCAAAATTTATTCAGGGTTAACCAGAATATTAAACCTATGGTGGAGGAGCATGCATAATTAAACAGATAAGAACACGAGGGGTATTCCCGGAGAGTTACCAGTAACACTCCGGGATTTTGTTTTTAAATTCAGAACTACTTTTCGCAGTTTAAAGTGAATGCTTTTTTATTTTTTTGTCCCAACGGTAGAGCCCTGATTAAACATTGTTGCATCGCCCTCTTGTACTTTTGTATCAATAGCAGCACATTCAATTTGCTTTTTAGCCCCTTTATGGTTTGGGATATCTACATTTATGAGGCGGAAGGAGTTTTTAAATTATTGTAAATTGTAATTATAATTTTTCACATGTCACAATCCCGTCAATTAGCTGCAATTATGTTTACCGATATTGTTGGCTACACTGTGTTGATGGGTGAAGATGAACAAAAAGCATTTGAATTACTTAAAAAGAACAGGGAATTACAAAAACCAATCATCGAAGAATTCAATGGAAGATTTATTAAAGAATTGGGTGATGGCGTATTAGCCTGCTTCAATACTGTTTCAGATGCGGTAAATGCAGCAATCAGAATTCAGGAAGCAACGAATGCAGCAAGAAATTTTCAGTTACGCATTGGTATTCACCTGGGCGAAGTGGTATTTGAAAATGAAGATGTATTTGGAGATGGGGTAAATATAGCATCGAGAATTCAGGCTATTGCTAATCCGGGGGCCATTTATATTTCTGAATCTGTGTTTAATAATATTTCCAATAAGCAGGAAATGGATTCAAGATTTGTAGGAACGGAAATATTAAAAAATGTAAAAGAACCCGTTAAGATTTTTGAAGTATTTACTTCCGCGGCAACCGAAGCTTCCCATTTAAAACTGAAAGAGCAAGCTCCAAAAATAATTGAGAAAAGCATTGCTGTACTTCCTTTTGTCAACATGAGTAATGACCCTGAGCAGGAATATTTCAGTGATGGGATGGCCGAAGAAATCCTGAACTCATTAACACATTTAAAAGAATTAAAAGTTGCCGGCCGCACTTCTTCCTTTCAATTTAAAGGAAAGAATATTGACCTGCGTGAATTGGGAAAAAAGCTTGGTGTTAATACGGTTCTTGAAGGAAGTATCCGTAAACAGGGCAATCGTCTTCGCATTACAGCTCAGTTGATCAATGTAGAAGATGGATTTCATTTCTGGAGTGAAAAATACGACCGTGATATGGACGATATTTTTGCCATACAGGATGAGATTGCCCTTGCCATTACGGAGCAATTAAAAATAACATTATTTCAGAAAGATCGTGAGTTGATAACCAAAACCCATACTCAAAATGCAGAAGCTTTTGAATTGTGTTTAAAAGGACGGTTTCATCTAAACAGGCGTGGCAGTGCTATTTTAACTGGGTTGCAATTTTTTAAACAAGCCATCGCTGTTGATCCGGGTTATGCATTGGCTTATACCGGCTATGCAGATGCCAATTTCTTAGCCGCATTTTATGGCTTCTTTCCAGGAAAAGAAGTAATGAAGAAAATTAAACAAGCCGTAGAAACTGCTATAAGGTTGGATAATTCACTGGGTGAGGCTTATTTTTCTTTGGCTGCTTATAATTTATGTTTAGAATGGGATTGGGTTGAAGCAAAGAAAAATTATATTAAATCAATTGAGCTAAATCCAAAGCATGCACAGGCACATTCTTTATATGGTATGGTGTGCATGGCATTTGTTGAAGGGAAATTTGATGAAGCGGCAGAGCAAGGCCGTATAGCCTTAAAGCTGGAACCTCTAAGTGCAATTGATCATGCCGATTTAGCCTGGACGCTTCATACAGCTGGTAAATTTAAAGATGCTTTGTTAATCGCCAAAACAGGTATTGAATTAGATGGCAATTCTTTTTTATCACACCGCGTCGCAGGTCTTTGTTATATAGCATTGCAGCATTATGAAGAAGCAATCGGCACTTTTACCTATTTAATGAAAATCTCCAACAGAAATCAACATGCAGTCAATAGCATGATTTGGGCGTATTGCAGTAATGGAAACTTTGAAGAAGCAAGAGAACTCATGAATGAGTTAGAGAGGAGATCAGTTATAGAATATATAGCAGGTACTCATTTTGGATTATCTTCAGCCTACCTGGGTGATTTGGATAAAGCATTTGATTGCCTGGAAAAAGCTTACGATGACCGTGACCCTGTTTTAATTCAGCTTAAATATTCTCCTGCTGTTCCGGCTGTACTTAGAAATGACCCACGCTTTCAGAACTTATTAGATAAGATTGGTTTCCCGGAGTAGCTGTACTGTAACATCCCTTTTCATTTAATTTTTATTTGGGTTATAATTTCAGAGCCACAGAGCTCCTTGCATGTCGCAAAATAGGTTGCGGGCATTTTATTTTTTTTGTCCCGGCGATTGAGCCCTGATTAAACATCGTTGCATCGCCCTCTTGTACTTTTGTATCAATAGCAGCAATTTCAATTTTCAAATATATCTTAATTTACCAGATGGGTCAGGGACTTTCAAAGTAGAGGGAAAGAAACATAAAATGCAGGTAAAGCTCCCCATTGGTATGCGGTACAAGGTAGTGACACAACGATGTTGCCCATTGATAAAATGCTGGTTAAAAAATATTTTTTACATCCTGCAATTATCAAATTTCTTTTGACGAAGTATTTAAATTTAAAAGATAAAAAATAACACAAATGGTAACGCCGGCGGTGATTAGAAATGCAGGCATAGCGCCAAATGTAAACCATAAAAATCCTGTGAGCGAACTGGCGATAAGCGCTGCTATGCTTTGAAAACCGGCGTAGGTGCCGATGGCCGTGGCGGTTTCGTTTTTAGCAACCATATTGGTGATCCAGGCTTTTGAAATGCCTTCTGTGGCGGCGGCATAAACAGCATATAAAATAAACAGCAACAAATAAACTACAAGCTGATGTTGAAATGCAAAGCCAGCGTAAACAATGGCGAAAACGGCGAGGCCAGCAAGAAATATTTTTTTTAACCCCACCTTATCTGCAATGATGCCAATGGGATAGGCGAGCAAGGCGTAGGCAAGATTATAGAAAATATAAACGCCGATGATTGCTGTATCACTTAAGCCGCCTTCCTTCATTTTTAATAATAGAAAAACATCGGAGCTGTTGAACAATGCAAAAAGCAGCAGGCCGGTTACCAGTTTTTTATAAGTGGCCGGGCTATTTTTCCAATAGCCGGCAAATGCGAAAAGGGATACTTTTTTAACTGCATTTTTTAATGGAAGGGTGACAGTTTGCGGCTCACCGGTGGCAGGATTTTTCTTCTTTTCTTTAAGTAATATGGTGGCAATAATTGCCAGTAAGCCCGGCAAAAAAGCAAGCATAAAAAGCGTAGCATAATCATTGGGATGATGATACAGGTACCACAATGCAATGGACGGGCCCAGCACTGCACCAAAAGTATCCATGCTGCGGTGAAAACCAAAAACCCTGGCCTTTGTTTGGGGAGTGGCTTCATCACTCAGCATGGCGTCTCTTGCGCCGGTGCGGAGGCCCTTGCCCATGCGGTCGATGGTCCTTGATAAAAATATCCAGGCAGGATAAATAAATATCGCCATCATTGGTTTGCTGATGGCGCTTAATGTGTAGCCCAATTGTACAAATGGCAACCGCCTGCCTGTGGCATCACTTAATTTGCCAAAATAGCTTTTTCCCAGCCCGGCCACCGCTTCTGCAACACCTTCGAGTATGCCTATCAGCAACACCGAAAAGCCAATATGTTTTAAAAATACCGGCATGATGGGATACAACATTTCACTTGCCATATCTGTGAAAAGGCTTACCAGGGAAAGCATCCAGATTGTGTTGGTAATGGTACGTTGTGGAGAATTTGTGTGCGGTTGCAAATGCAGTGGTTTTATCGAATGTAGGAATTAGTTGGTACATTGCAGTAAACTTTAAAATGCGTTAAATGAGCCGGAACGAACCGGTGAAGGCCAGCTAATTAAAAACTAAAGATGGTACTTCGGTAAATGAATAAAAATTATGAGTAAAGACAGAAAAACAAGTGAGAAACAATCGTCGCAAAACCTTACAGTAAAGGGTAAACTGGATGTGAGCCGCAATGGTATGGGTTATGTGATAGTAGAAGGAATGGATCAGGATATTGTAGTGCGGCCCAATGATTTTAACCGGGCTTTTCATGGTGATACAGTGAAAGTGCAAATCAATAAAGATAGTGGCCGGGGCAGGCGTACCGAAGGTAAAGTGATTGAAGTGGCAGAGCGTATCCGTACCACTTTTATTGGTAATATTCAGCTTAGTAAAAATGTGGCTTTTTTTATAGCAGCTTCTGATAAACCTATCCCTGATTTTTTTATTCCACCTGAAAAACTAAATGGTGCTGTTGATGGTAGCAGGGTAGTAGCAAGATTGGTAAAATGGACTAAAAGCGATAAGAAACCTGAAGGCGAAGTAGTGAGTATTTTAAAATCGGAAGACATTAATGATATGGCGATGAAGGAGATCCTGATTGAAACAGGATTTTCACTCGACTTTGATAAGGCTGTGCTGGATGAGGCGATGAAACTATCGGAAACAATTAGCCGGGAAGAGCTAAAAAAGCGGAAAGATTTTCGGGATATCCTGACCTTTACCATTGACCCGGTAGATGCAAAAGATTTTGATGATGCCATTTCTATCAGGAACCTTGATAATGGCAACTACGAAATTGGCGTTCACATTGCAGATGTAAGCCATTTTGTAAAGCCGGATAGTATTTTAGACAAAGCAGCTTATGAAAGGGCTACCAGTGTGTATTTGCCCGACAGGGTAAACCCAATGTTGCCGGAGCGTATCAGCAATGAACTTTGTTCGCTGCGGCCAAAGGAAGATAAATATACCTTCTCTGCAATTTTTCAAATTACCAACCGGGGCGAAATAAAACATAAATGGATTGGCAGGACAATCATCCACAGCGACCATCGTTTTAGCTATGATGAAGTACAACACATTATAGAAAAGAAAGAGGGGCTGCATTATAAGCCCATTTTATTATTGAACGACCTGGCAAAACATTTCAGGAAAGAAAGGTTTGATAATGGTGCAATCAATTTTTCATCGCAGGAAGTTCGCTTTACCCTCGATGAAAAAGGTAAACCAATTGGCATTGTAATTAAAGAAAGCAAGGATGCACATAAACTAATTGAAGAATTTATGCTGCTTGCCAACAGGACCATTGCCGAGTATGTTTCTAAAATAAAAATCAATAAAGAGCCGGTGCCATTTCCGTACCGCATACATGATACACCGGATGATGAAAAGCTAAAACCATTTGCAGCCTTTGCAAAAAAATTCGGTTATACATTCGATATTCATGATGAGGCTGCTGTGGCAAAATCTTTTAATAATTTATTGAAGGATGTAAATGGCAAGCCGGAGCAGCACGTGCTGGAGCAACTCGGCATCCGTACCATGGCCAAGGCAATTTATACCTCTAAAAATATTGGCCACTACGGTTTGGGATTTGAGCATTATTGTCATTTTACCTCACCTATCCGCCGGTATCCGGATATATTGGTGCATCGTATTTTACAGGAATGCCTGGATAAGGAACTGAAGATTGATAAGAAGATGGAAGAAAAATGCAAACACTGCAGCGATAAAGAACGCAAGGCAATGGAGGCAGAAAGAGCAGGCAATAAATACAAACAGGTAGAGTTTATGCAGGATTACCTGGGAGAAGAATTTGATGGCATCATCAGTGGCGTGGCAGGCTTTGGTTTTTTTGTAGAAACAGTGCTGCATAAATGCGAAGGCATGGTAACGGTGAGAGATTTAAGTGAGTACGATGAATTTAAATTAGACGAGGCAGACTATGCATTGGTAGGCATGCGTACGGGCAAAAAATTCAGGATGGGTGATGCAGTAAAGATAAAAGTGGTGGCCGCAAATTTAGAAAAAAGGCAACTTGATTATCATTGGGTTACTGAAGATGCAAAGCACGGAAACGCTGTGCCGGCGAATAAAGTAAATAAAGCAGATAAAGTAAATAAGGTACATAGAGAGCCAAAAAGTGCAAAGGGCAATAATGTGAAAAAGAGGTAGGATTTTTTTATCTGTACTTTAAAAACTTTTTGTCCAGGCATTAAAACATTGAGGAACATCGTTGCGTCGCACTCTTCTACATTGTATCATTGGGGAACTTTACCCACGTTATATTAACGAAATGTCAGCCCGGCTTATTTGGGTACTCTTGTATAACATACCAATGGGATCTTTATAAATAACAATATTACTCCTTTAGGGGATAGGGGCAAAAGCAGTAAAAAATCTATGCATTCATTCATCGAACTCTCCCGCATTTTTGAAGAAAAATTTAATACCAGGCATTTTCCTGTCCATACAAATTCGCTGTACGATCCGGCCCAATATATTTTACAACTGGGTGGCAAAAGGGTAAGGCCTGTTTGTGTACTGATGGGCAACGAATTATTTGATGAGATAAATCCCGATGCGTATCATGTAGCTACAGCCATTGAATTATTTCACAACTTTAGTTTAATACATGATGACATTATGGACAAGGCACCCCTAAGGAGGGGCATGGATACGGTGCATACCAAATTCGGTGAATCCACCGCCCTGCTTGCCGGTGATGTGATGCTGGTACAGGCCTACGATTACCTCAATAAAATTAAACAGGCTTACCTGCAAAAAATAATCTTCCTTTTTAATGATACAGCCAGGGCAGTTTGCGAAGGCCAGCAACTGGATATGGATTTTGAAAAAAGAACAATAGTAAGCCTGGATGAATATGTACAAATGATCACTTTAAAAACATCTGTTTTATTAGCAGCCAGTATTAAGCTGGGGGCAATACTTGGCGGTGCCGGCCAGGGCAGTCAGCAGCATTTGTATGAATTTGGAAAAAATCTCGGCATCGCCTTCCAGGTGCAGGATGATTACCTGGATGCATTTGGAGAGCCGGAAAAATTTGGCAAGCTGGTTGGTGGGGATATCATTGCTAATAAAAAAACATTTTTAATGATACATGCTATGGAAGTAGCTACGGAGGCGCAAAAGAAAGAACTGGAATTATTAATGAATAACGGGTTGGCAAACAAAGAAGAAAAAGTAAGTAAAGTATTACAGGTGTATAAAGATTGCAAAGTAGATGATTGGGCCAGGCAGCTAAAAGAAAAATATTTACAAACAGCCTTGCAACACCTGGAAGATACAGCCGTGGTATCTGTACGAAAAAAACCATTAAAGGATTTAGCTGAGTTTCTTATACAGCGTGAAAGTTAACGGCCAGCTTTTAGCGGGCAATTCATTTTACCAATACCACTAAAAATCATCTTACCATTATGAGAAAAATTCTTTTACTAATCTGCCTGCTTTCGGCAACTGCAGTTGAAGCACAAAAAAAGGCTGTTACAGAATCAGGCGATGAAGTGTTATTGTTTGATGATGGCACCTGGAAATATGCCGGCGATGCCCCCACCGCTGATTCCATTAAAGTAAACTCAAAAGAAATTTTTAAAAATAAAAATGCCACCTTTTTATTAAAAAGTACCCGCTGTACGCAAATGGGGTTTTGGTTAGATCCTAAAAAATGGAAATTTAAAAAGGGGGATGCAGATGCAGAATTTATGCTACAGTTGCAGGGGCAAGACCTGTACGCAATGATCATCACAGAGAAAATAGAAGTTCCATTGGAATCATTGCAGCAAATAGCTTTTGACAATGCCTTAAAAGTGGCCCCGGACCTGGTTGTTGTAAAAAAAGAATACAGAACTGTAAACGGGTTACAAGTATTATTCATGCAAATGAACGGAACAATGACGGGTATAAAAGCTACGTATTATAGCTATTATTATTCAGGTACTTTTGGATCAATACAGTTTGTTACCTACACCGCACAAAACCTTATAAAGAATTATATAAAAGATTGTGAGGAATTGCTATCAGGCTTTTCAGCCATAAAATAAAAATTGAGCTTTTCCGGGTCAGTAAAATGTTATTTAATTTTTCGTGCTGATTCGCTTTATGAAATTCTGCTAACTGACTGTATGTATTTTTACAAAATTCATCCAGCCTGTACTTTGATTTATGCTGGTACAATGCAACAAGGCCACCGGCTTTAAATTGATTCTTTCCACCTCATTTGATTTTCAATAAAAAATTTTCGCTAATTTCCTTTTTCAACAACCAGCGCCAACTATGTCCAATTCTTTATTCAGAACAAAGAAGATTGAAAATATATTAGCAGAAGGTGCAGATGATACCCACGGCGGCGGTGGATTAAAAAGGGTACTAAGTTTACGTGATCTTACTTTTTTCGGCATTGCTGCTATCCTCGGTGCAGGTAGTTTCAGCAGTCTCGGCGGTGCAGTATTTCATGGTGGGCCGGGTGTGGTTATACTATTTATTATTACTGCTATTGCCTGTGCTTTTACAGCATTTTGTTATTCAGAATTTGCCAGCCGTATACCGGTTGCCGGTAGTGCTTATACTTATGCGTATGCTTCTTTTGGTGAACTGTTTGCCTGGATAATCGGTTGGGCCCTCATCATGGAATATTCCATCGGCAATATTTATGTAGCCTATAGCTGGAGCGATTATTTTACTTCTTTTTTAGAAAAATGCCATGTCAATATTCCCCAATATCTCTGTACCAGTTATATGGAAGTAAAGGATGCACTGGCAGATGGCAGCACCAACCCCGATGTACTAGCTGCCTGGAACAATGCCCCCACCATCGGCAGCCTGCGCATTATTTTCGACCTCCCTGCATTCATCATTAACATTCTCATTACTATGCTCGTTTACCGGGGTATTAAAGAAAGCCGCAACTTCAGCAATGTGATGGTGATCCTTAAAATGATTGTGGTTGGGCTGGTGATATTGGTGGGAGGCTACCTCGTTTTTTCCAACGGCCTCACGCCCAACTGGACACCCGCCAATGATGAAGGTGTAAGGGCATTTATGCCCAATGGCTTTAGTGGGGTAATGGCTGCCGTTAGTGGCGTATTTTTTGCCTACATTGGGTTTGATGCCGTAAGCGTATTGGCAGAAGAAAGTAAAAATCCACAGCGTGATCTGCCAAGGGGCATGATCCTTTCGCTCGTTATCTGCACCGTGGTATATATTTTATTAACGCTGGTATTAACGGGTGCAGTTAACTATCGCAATTTTGATGGTGTTGGCGATCCACTCGCTTTTATATTTGAAAAGCAAAACCTCAATGTAGGCTGGATGCAGTTTTTTGTAGCCATCGCAGCCGTAGTTGCCATGACGAGTGTGCTGCTCGTTTTTCAAATGGGCCAACCCCGTATCTGGATGAGCATGAGCCGTGATGGTTTGATGCCACCCATCTTTCAAAAAATTCATCCAAAATATAAAACACCTTCCTTTGCCACCATCATCACCGGGTTGGTAGTGGGTATCCCTATTTTATTTACTGATAAAACTTTTGTGCTCGACTTTACCAGCATCGCCACGCTGTTTGCCTTTGTATTGGTTTGCGGCGGCGTATTACTAATACCCCGAAAAGAAAAACAACCTGGCAAATTCAACCTGCCTTATATCAACGGACAGTTTATTTTTCCAATAATTATAATTGGTGCTATGCTGCTGGCAGTTAGTTTGTCAAAAAATTATTTTGCCAACATGTTCAATTTCGATTTTAGCGCAAATGAAGATTTTGCCTCCGGAAAAATAAGTTACATGGATGCAGCCACACCAAATATTACGCTCATTATTTTCTGGCTTTGCGCCCTCGCACTTTGCGTACTTACCTTTATAAAAAAATATTCCCTCATCCCGTTAATGGGCCTCATCACCTGCATGTACCTGCTCACAGGCATGACAAAAAGTAACTGGGCCTGGTTCTTGGGCTGGCTTGCAATCGGCCTCGTCATATACATCCTGTATGGTTACAGAAAAAGTAAACTGGCTTCGTAAATTTTAAATCACAAAGTTTATTAAGGCTTTGCAGGAAATTTTTTGTCCCAGCTGAGAAGCATTGGTGATCATCGTTGCGTCGCCCTCTTGTACGCTATACCCATGTGGAACTTTTCCCACCTAATAGATTGTTTTAATATTCAGCAGCAAAGTAATACACAGTCGGTTTTAGACAGAATAATCGAGATTATTTTTGTTGTTCCGTAGGAACAATATGTAGGTAACAAAAAAATATTTAGTGAAATTCCTTCCGATCCGTAGGATCGGTATGTGCAGCGATATAATAGTCAATTAACTATAATCCATTCTAAAAATCTTTAGGCAGGTATGTAAAACCACCATCCTCCGCACACCATAAAACCCGTTAACTTTGCACCATAAAATAAACAAGCAAACAGCGGAAAATGAAATACCAGCCAGGCGATAAAATATTAGTGTTGCTTACCGATGAAGAAGGTAAAGTAATTGAAGTGATGAATGAAAAAATGGTGATGATAGAAGTGAAAGGCGTTCGCTTTCCTGCGTATATGGACCAGATTGATTTTCCTTATTTTAAAATGTTTTCAGAAAAACGGGTTGCTGATAAAAAGAAAATATACATCGATGATGTAAAGCAGGAGAAAGGCCCGGTAAAAGCAAAAGTTGACAATGGCGTTTTTCTTGCCTTCATGCCCATTTTCGATAAAGATATTTTTGATGATGACGTGGTAGAAAAATTAAAAATTTATCTTATCAATCAAACAGAAACAGCCTACAACTTTACCTATAAATTATTTTTTAATGGCGAAAATAATTTCGATTTAAAAAACACCATCGGACCATTGAGCGATTTTTATTTGCACAATGTAAACTTTGAAGACCTTAGCGATAACCCCCGCTTTGATGTAGAATTTTCATTGGCAAATCCTGATAAAAAGAAAGCACCTTATTATGAAACTTCACTAAAACTAAAAGCCAAACAGGTTTTCAAAAAGATAGAAGAGATACAGTTAAAAAATGAACCCACTTTTTCGTACCCGTTATTCGAAAACTATCCCGATAAAATTGATGAGGAAAAAGTTGATCTCAGCAAGCTGGGCAATGCAGGTTTTCGCATGTATGATGCCGGAAAAATAAGGGAAAATTTAGCACCAGCCCGTACCGTAGTTGACCTTCATATTGAAAAGCTAACCGACAGTTGGAAACACCTCAACAACTTTGAAATTTTAACAATGCAGTTAAAAGAGTTTGAAAAATTTTATGACCTTGCTGTATCTCACTACCAGCCGTCGCTTACAATTATACATGGAGTAGGTGTTGGCAAGCTAAGAGATGAAATACATGAAATACTCCGTATGAAAAAAGAAGTAAAGTCTTTCGTAAATCAATACCATCCTTCTTATGGGTATGGTGCAACCGAGATATTTTTTTCTTATTAAATGTTATCGGAATTCCGAATAAGGTAATAAGGTTGATAGTATTTATCATTCTATTCCACTAAGGTTAAGAATTCAACTGGTATTTTAGTGACAAAATTTTTAGAAAACCTGAAAGCCGGAGTTGTTACGCTGTCAATCTATAAATTAATGAAAGTTGCCAATTGGTATTTAGTACAAGAGGGCGACGCAACGATGTTCACCATCGCTTCTTAGCCCGGACAAAAAATTTTATACCACAATAATAAGAGGCTAATAATATCATGCCCCTGGCTAAATTTGAATTAGCTTTAATGACTTATAAAA
>JANMVB010000260.1:0-3420 GCA_031392305.1 Ferruginibacter sp. | reverse complement strand
TCCATAACCGGCGGTGGATTGCTGCTCGGTTTTAGCTGGTTCGGTGCCGAAGCCGAAGCGCCGTTGGTAATAAAAAATATACCGCTTGCCGGTGATATATCTTTCAACGGATATTTATCTATTTCTACGGATGGAATTGTTACGATCTTTTCTCCCAACCCTGAACTGGGACAAAATATTATGACCTCCTTCCCCATGATTGTGGCAGAAGAGCTGGAGGCAGATTGGACGAAAGTAAAAGTAGTACAACCACCACTTGATACTAAAAATTTTGACCGCCAGCTTACGGGCGGTAGTGGCGCAGTGCCCCATTCATGGAAAAGATTAAGAACTGCTGGTGCTACTGCCAAGTATATGTTGATACAAGCCGCTGCAAAACGTTGGGACCTGCCTGCCGAAGAATGTACTGCAAGTAATGGCCTGGTGATGCATTCCAAATCTGGTAAGCAGTTAGGTTATGGAGAGCTTGCAGAAGAGGCTTCAAGGGTAACGATACCTGCAGAGGTGAAATTGAAGAACCCTAAAGATTTTAAACTGATTGGTACTGCTGTAAAAAATGTTGCCAATAAAGATATTGTAACAGGTAAAGGGCTTTTCGGAATGGATTTTTACCGGGAGGGTATGTTGTATGCCATGTTACAGCGTCCCGAATCTTTTGGTACAAAAATTAAGTCAGTAGATAGTGCTGCCGCCAAAGCAATGCCGGGTATTACAGATGTTGTGGTGTTTAAAAATAATGTAGCAGTAGTAGGAAAATCTACTTGGGAGGTGAGCAAGGCCAGAAAGTTATTAAAGATAGAATATGAAAATGACGGTACTATTGAAAGTACTGCTGACCATAATAAATTGTTCACCACATTAATGGACAGTGGAACACCAACTGTACGCAGAAAAGATGGTGATGTGGAAGCTGCATTTAAAGGAGCAGCCAAAATAATTAAAAGCGAATATCAATGTCCGTTTATTGCACATGCACCCATGGAGCCAATGAATTTTTTCGCTCATGTAAGGCCTGATGGTATTGAGCTGGTTGGCCCTACGCAAACTCCTGCAAGTGCCCGAACTGCTACTTCTAAATTATTAAATGTACCTGAAGATAAAATTACACTCGAAATTACCAGGCTTGGTGGCGGCTTTGGAAGGCGGCTGAAATTTGATTATGTGGTTGAAGCTGCAGAATTATCCAGCATTATTAAAGCGCCGGTAAAAGTAATATGGACAAGAGAAGATGATATGACCGGTGGAAGTTATCGTCCCGCAGTGCGTTATCGGTTTGAAGCTGCATTGGATAGCAAAGGAAACCTGGTTGGTTATAAATGCAGGGGAGTGGGTATCAATTCTGGTAATCCTACCCGTGAGGATAATTTTCCTTCCGGTGCTGTTGACAATTTATTGATCGATAGTGTGGAGCATAAATCTACCATCACCACAGGGCCATGGCGTGCACCTATCACTAATTTTTTAGCGTTTGCTGAGCAAACATTTATTGATGAAGTAGCAAGGGCTGCCGGAAAAGACCCTATCCAATTCCGGCTGGATTTATTGATGAAAGCAAAGCAATCACCGGCAGGTGCTATTAAATATAATATCGACCGGATGGAGGCTGTGATAAAAATGGCAGCCGAAAAATCGGGATGGGGAAAAAAGCCAGGCGTACACCAGGGCTTTAGTGTTTACTTCTCCCACCAGTCGTATGTGGCGCAGGTTTGCGAAGTGATTATGAAAGCAGGTAAACCTGTGATAAAGAAAGTGTATGCCGTTTCTGATTGCGGCCAGGTCATCAATTTAAGTGGTGCCCGTCAGCAGGTAATGGGTGGCATTGTAGATGGATTGGGCCATGCCATGTACGGCAAACTAACTTTTAAAAATGGCGTTGCAGAACAAAAGAATTTTAATACCTATCGCCTCATCCGAATGAAGGAGATCCCCGCAATTGAAACTCATTTTGTTGATAACGGTATCGACCCTACCGGCCTTGGAGAACCGGCCCTCCCACCAACGGGTGGTGCTGTAGCAAATGCCATTTTTAAAGCAACCGGCAAGCGTATAAAAAGCCAGCCCTTTATTGATGATGTAGTGTTTACTGCTGTGCCTAAAAAAGGGGTGCCCAGTTCACTTAAAACTCCTACAACTAATAATTAGCATATTAATTTTTTAAAAAAGCGATCAACTTCACATGTAGTTGATCGCTTTTATATTAGGGCAAGCAGGGCTGTTGATTTTAATATTTTTTGAAATTTACAGTTGACAATTACACTCCCTTTGCCAGTAAAACTATTTGACCCAGGTGGTAAGCATCATGCTGAATAATACCATGGATATGTTCAAAATAAGTATGACCATTTGGTGGATAAATTCTTTCAAATTCTACTTCAATAAAGCTTTCGAGAAAACTTATCCATTGGTGTTGTGTATCTTTTAAATGCTGCAATGTATTTGCCCAGGCAGCTTCGGAAGTGTCATTTACCGGGCTGATATAATTATCCGGGGGTGTTTCAATTATTTTGCCCATTACCCTTAATAACACATTTTGCCGCCAACTGATAAGGTGATTTGTTATCTGCCAAATTGAATTCCATTGTGGCGAAATTTTTTTTGCTGCCTGTTCAGCGGAAATGTTGGACAGGGTTTCGTGTAATGTTATATCAAGCCAGCAGTTGCCATCGTAGAGGTCTTCAAAAAGCCTGATAATACGTAATGTATCTTTCATAAAGCTTCAGAGTTTGTAGTGAAAAAAGTGTTGAGGCTTTCAATTATTCATCCAGGTTTTAAAACAATACCCAGCTACACTTTTATATGTTTTAAACCCTACACTAATATACTTCATTTCAGGCAATACATTTTAAAATGAATCCTTTTTAATTACACCAGTTTTACCAGGTTATAATTCTTTTTCCCTTTTTGTACAAGCAGGTATTTTCCATTGAGCAGTTCTTCGGTTTTTATCAATTGCTCAATATTTTCAACCTTTATTTTGTTGATGCTAACACCACCTCCCTGCACCATTTTACGGGCCTCGCCCTTGCTGGGAAATATATTGGTTGCAGCCAAAAAACTTACCACATCAATGCCTGCCTCCAGCGTTTCTTTTGAATACTCACCAGCAGGTACACCGTCCATTACCTGTAGCAACTGGTCTTCATTTAACTGCTTTAATATTTCAGCAGTATCGTTGTTAAATAAAATGCCGGATGATTTTACTGCAAATTCATAATCTTCACGGCTATGCACAAAACAGGTTACTTCTTCTGCCAGTTTTTTTTGAAGCAGCCGCTGGTATTCGTTGCCCCTGTGTTGGTTAAGGAGGTTATCTATTTCTTCCTTTGGCAAGAAGGTAAATATCTTAATGTATTTTTCAGCATCAATATCTGCAGCGTTTAACCAAAACTGGTAGAACTGGTAGGGTGAAGTTTTTGCTGC
>JANMVB010000095.1:0-2604 GCA_031392305.1 Ferruginibacter sp. | reverse complement strand
TCTTAACTTAATGACATTGCCCGAAGGGGGACATTTCAAACCTCCAAAATATTAAACAGGGATACTTGCAATTTCCGAAAAATTTGAAGTTGAATATGATGAAAAAATATCTCGTCGAATGGTATGATTAACCAATGCTCAAATTATTAAGGAGTCGAAAAAGGAGCCGAAAGATAAATCAGCTTTATCTTTACACCATGGGTGAATTTTCAATGCAGGATGCCATTCAGCAATTTTTAAAGCAAAGCCGCCTCAAAGGAGGTATACAGGCATTGCAGATAGAAGACATCTGGGAAAACATCATGGGCAAAACGATTGCCAAGTACACTGACAAAATCCAGATTATTAACAATACCCTCTTCATCAGCACACAGGTGGGCCCATTAAAAAATGAACTGCTTTATCAAAAAGACAAGATCATAGAAAGGGTAAATGAAGCGCTGGGAGAAAAAGTAATTAAGGAGGTGGTGATAAAGTAGTGAGTGGTCAATGGTCTATGGTGAATGGTCAATGGTGAGTGTCTTCAACCATCAAACTTTCAACCATCAAACTTTCAACCATCAAACTGTGTATGCCTGAAATAGGTTGACAAAAAAAAGTCACTTATGAGGCAAGTTAAATCAAAATTACAAATCAGGGAACGCCGGATTTTTTCCGAAGAGATTAAAAAGAAGGCTGTTAAGGATTTGACAAGTAAACGAACCACCATCAAAACCTTGATGAATGAACACCAGGTCAGTCATCAAACTGTTTATACTTGGTTGTATAAGTACTCACCTTATCATGAGCAGAAATGTACCTTAGTGGTGCAAATGAAAAGTGAAGAATTAAAAAACAGTGAACTGCTTCAGCGCATGGCAGAACTGGAACGCATTGTCGGACAAAAGCAATTAGAAATTGACTTTTTAAACAAGCTACTCGAAATTGGCAGTGGGGAACTGGGCTTTGATTTAAAAAAAAGTTTCAGTCCGCCACCATTGAATGGTACCGGATCTGCAAAAGGAAGCACCGGTACAAGTTAAACGAAGTACTGAAGCTGTGCAATATCAGCCGGCAGGCGCATTATCAGTGGCTGCAAAGATTGGTGCAGGAAAAAGAAAAAGAAGTATTGTATTTACGTATGATGGAGCAAGCCCGGGAAATTCATCCAGGCATGGGGTTACGAACAATGTATGAGATGCTGGCTCCGGAAGGTATAGGAAGGGATGGATTTATTGCATTGGGCCTGCAGGAAGGGTTTCGGTTAAAAAGTATAGAGAAGCAAACAAGGACCACTTACAGTGTTAAATCAAGCCGTTATAAAAACCTGTTGGGTGGGGTGGAATTTACAGATATCAACGAATTGTGGAGCAGCGATATTACGTATTTCTTTTGTCTGGATCAGTTCTTTTACATTGTGTTTATCATGGACGTTTATTCCAGAAGAATTATTGGCTACAGCATAGCCGGTAACATGCGGGCAGAGAACAATGTGGCAGCCCTGAAAATGGCTTTAAAAACCAGGGGAATAACTGATTATAACCTGCGCCTGATCCATCATTCAGACAAAGGCACACAGTATGCCAGCGACAGTTATACGCAACTGTTGGAAGAATATGGGATACGCATCAGCATGTGCAATGAAGTGTATGAAAATACACACATAGAAAGAGTAAATGATACCATCAAAAACCAATACCTGAAAAGAATGGAAATCAATAATCGCAAAGAGCTTGAAAAAAAATTGGATGAAGTAATAAAAACATACAATGAAAAAAGGCCTCATCAAAGCCTGAAGAAAATATCGCCGGTTAAATATGAAAATCGTTTAAAAGAAATAGCAAAAGAAAACAGAAAAAAAATGACGATCTACACAGTAAAAATTAATGAAGAGGATCCATTAAATAAACAATTAAATTTGTTTGAACCATTATAAAAATATGTCAACCTATTTCAGGCATACACAACCATTCACCATTCACCATTCACCATTCACTTAGCACTACAATACAATATTCTGCAACCTATTATTTTTAGCCGGGTAATCTGTATTGAAATGCAGCCCCCTGCTCTCCTGCCTGAACTCAGCACTTTTTACAATCAGGTATGCCACGGTAATCATATTTCTAAGTTCACAAAGTTGCGGCGATACAATTGTTTTTTTGTACAATTCTTCGGTTTCGGAAAACAACAGATCCAGCCGCTTCATTGCCCTGTACAACCTTTCGTTGTTTCTTACAATACCCACATAGTCACTCATCAGCAGTTTCATTTCCTTTACACTTTGAGTGATCAGGATCATTTCTTTTGGAGCATTGGTGCCGTCAGCTTTCCAGTCGGGGATGCCGCCCCCATCCCCGCTGGTTAGCGGGGGGTTATTGCGAAGACTGATATTTGCTACTGAATCTTTGTATGCCCGGTGTGCAAAGACCATTGCCTCCAGCAGGCTGTTACTGGCGAGGCGGTTGGCACCATGTAATCCTGTGCTGGCACATTCTCCGGCGGCATATAAATTTTTAATGGATGTTTTACCCCACTCATCTGTTTTAATACCTCCGCAACCGTAATGTGCTGCAGGTGCAACTGGTATCATATCCCTGCTGATATCTATTCCAATGCTTAAAC
>JANMVB010000083.1:0-5286 GCA_031392305.1 Ferruginibacter sp. | reverse complement strand
CTGCTCCCGAAAAATCGGGACAGGCTCTCCAAAGGAGGGTTCTTGAAGATTATATTTACCGGAGCTCTATTTGCTCCGGTATTTTTTTGTCGTTAATGTTTTACAGACAGTTTTATTTCGGACAGTATAAAATCAGACATCGAAAAATCAGACATCAGACATTCCTCCCGCCTTTTTGTCGGCTTTTTTTTATAGCATAATATTTGGTTTCACCAATCAACTATATTTGTTATCCTAAATATTTACATAAGATGAATTTTGGTAAAGAATTTGAAAAATATGCTGTGAAGCACCGCGGTATCAGTAGCAACCTGTTACATGATTATAATAATAAAAATGGCGCAAAGTTTAATGCTCAACATCCGTTGCCACATGGAGAAGCCGGAACCGTTACCAACCTTACCCCTAACATTATTGAAGAAAGGCCCATGAACGTTGCGGTAATGGACGTTTATAGCCGTTTAATGATGGATCGGATTATTTTTTTGGGTTACCCTGTTTCTGATGAAGTAGCCAATATTATTACTGCCCAGTTTTTATTTTTAGAAAGTACAGACCGTACAAAAGATATTCAGATGTACATCAACTCCCCCGGAGGAAGTGTATATGCCGGCCTCGGAATGTATGACACCATGCAGTTTGTAACCCCGGATATTGCAACCATTTGTACCGGTATTGCAGCAAGTATGGCAGCGGTATTGATGTGCGCAGGCTCGCCGGGCAAGCGCACTGCTTTAAAGCATAGCCGCATTATGCTGCACCAGCCAAGTGCAGGAGCAGGTGGCCAGGCAAGTGATATTGAAATTACGGTAAATGAAATTCGTAAAATTAAGAGTGAGTTGTACGAAATTATAGCTCAACATACCGGCCAGTCATTTGATAAGGTGGCGGTAGATTGCGAAAGGGATTACTGGATGACTTCTACTGAGGCTAAAGATTACGGTATTGTAGATGAAGTATTAACCATTAATCCACGGAAAGCAAAAAAAGATTAAGTAATCAATTAGTTGACCACCAGGTAATTTAAGTGCAAAGTAAACCTGAATTTCCCTGATAAGTTTTGTTGGACAAACATTTTATTATCCTTCAACATCGTTGTGTCACTCACTTGTACAGCATACCTATTTGGTACTATGCATTCAATTTATAACAGCTTAAAAAAGCATACAGATGAATTATTATAACAACAAACAAATACGCTTAGACGACGAAGAAGAAACACCAAAAGAACTACCCGAAAACCCCATGGAAAAAATGATGAGCGGGTGGCAGTTCGATAAAAAATTTATTGAGCAGCGTAAAATATTTTTATGGGGTGTAGTTGATGATAAAAGTGCGAAAGACATCACTGCCCGTTTGCTCTACCTCGAGGCCATTGACCCCGGTAAAGAAATTACCTTTTACATTAACAGCCCGGGGGGCGTAGTTACCAGCGGCATGGTTATTTACGATACCATGCAAATGATTACATCACCCGTAAGTACAGTATGTATGGGCATGGCCGCAAGTATGGGCAGTATTTTATTAAGTGGTGGTGCAAAAGGGCGGCGTTTCATTTTTCCGAATGCAACGGTAATGATCCATCAGCCAAGCGGCGGCGGGCAAGGTGTAAGTGCCGACCTGGAAATAATGGCAGTGCAGATACTTAAGGTAAAACAATTAGGCGCACGAATTTTAGCTGAAAATTGCGGCCAGACTTATGAAAAAGTAATGAAAGATTTTGACAGGGATTACTGGATGGACCCGAAAGAATCTGTGGCTTATGGAATTGTAGATGGTGTATTGGATAAATTATAATTTACAAGGCATTCAATAAAAAAAGCCCCATCAATCAGGTGGGGCTTTTTTTATTTTTAAAATGCCCGTAAATAAGGGTGAATTTAAAATCGATGATGGCTGATGAGGACACCAGCCAGGGCAACTAATCCGCAGCAGCAGATGTCCTCACGGACTACTACCTTTGAATGCCCGTAAACAACCAAACTATATTGTATCTAAATATTTAGAAATTATTTTGCGAAATAACGTTTCGCATTTTTTTTAGCCGCTAAACTTATTTCATCATTAACAAAGTTGCTGTTACCACACCCGCTGTTTCTGTACGCAGCCGGGTAATTCCCAGCGCAACAGGTATAAATCCACTTGAAGTAGCAGTGTAAATTTCATCAATGGTAAAGTCGCCTTCTGGCCCGATGCAAACCAGTTTACCTTCAGCAACACCAGGCTGCTGGTGCAGGTGATGCTTTTCTTCTTCTTCGCAATGCGCTATAAATTTTTGTTGTGTAAATGGCATTTTAATAAAGTCGTTGAACTTAACCGGTGTATGTAACACAGGCAAGCAGGATTGCTGCGATTGTAACATCGCACTAACAATAATGCCTTTCATGCGGTCGTGCCTGAAATGTTGCTTTTCTGTGCGGCTGCAAATGAGGGGTATAATTTCTGAGATGCCAATTTCAGTGGCCTTTTCTAAAAACCATTCGAAACGATGGGCATTTTTTACGAGGGAAATGGCGATGGTATTTGTTTGTGGAGCAGGCGGTTGAAAGCTTGTTGCGGTAAAACTTACCGTACATTTTTTTTTGTTGGCATCAATTATTTTTGCAGTTGCAAGGTTTCCTTTTCCATCTGTTAATTGCAATTGTTCACCAGGCTGCATACGCAATACCTGCACCACATGCTTGCTTGTATCTTCATCCAGATCTGCATCCGGTGAGTTAATATTTAAATCTTCTTTGTAAAAAAAAGGGAATGCCATATTAATTTAGTCAATCTTACTATTAATTAAGGCAGGGCTTCTGCCACCAAATACAATAGAATAATAATGATTTCTTTTTCTGTAAACTTAAAAATAATAAAGTAAGGAAAGTGTTTTAGAAGAGCTCTTCTAAAATCTCTTTTATAAAAAGAATAGGTGGTTGGTTTTTTAGCAAACTCGAAGATCATTTTATTTACTTCAATGTTAAATCTTTCTCCAAGGCCATTCTGACGACTTTCGTAATAACTTATAACCTCCCAAATATCTAATTGTGCCTGGGTAGTGCGTTAATTTAAAAGCCATACTTTTCTTTAGTCATTTGAATATGTTCTTCCAAACTATGGCTTTTTGTTTTTCCGGAAAGATGATCAGCTTCCCTTTGTTCCAGCTCCTTCATCTGTTCATCCGCTAACTCATAATCCTCTGCTTCATTTCTGTAACCTTCCAATATGGTATAGAATGCCTCCAATACTTTTTCATCACCAATGCACTCAATGGCCTGATGGAGTTTTTCTTTTATTGATAAATCAGTGGTCTCCATTTTATTTCGTTTCTGTAAATTTAATTAATCCTACAATTTCTACCACTCGATTTTTAGGATGCTTTTTGTTCAATACCCAAATGAAAACATTGGGTTTAAACATAAAACACAATTAAAGATCCCCAATGGTATTCAGTACAAGAGGGCGATGCAACAATGTTGCCTATTGATTCTTAGCCCGGACAAAAATTTTTTAAAAAGACAGGCATTGTGTTAATTCGTGTAATTCGTTCCTAAAATTCGTGGTATAAAAAAGATTAAAACGGTGCCTCATCATCAAACGCCCCATCATTCATTTTGCTTCCTTTTTGAATGTAAAGCTTTGCGCCGCCACCATCATCATCTGGTTTTACCGGCCTGAAATTACCTGGTCCGCTATTGCCAAAATCACTGCCGCCTGATTCATCTTCAATAAATTTTTGAATATGCAGCAGGGCTTTCAGTTTAATGGTGTCGAGGCTTCCATTCCGGTGCTTGGCTATTTTTACATAGGTTTCGCCTTTGTTGCTTTCGCCCATTTCGTTGGCGGTAATATCATAATACTCCGGGCGGTACAAAAACATCACCATGTCTGCATCCTGCTCAATGGCACCCGATTCTCTCAAATCACTTAACTGCGGAATTTTTGCGCCTTCCTTTCTTTTTTCTACTTCCCTACTTAACTGCGATAATGCAATAATGGGCACCTGTAGTTCTTTGGCCATTCCTTTTAAATCCCTTGAAATGCGGCTGATTTCCTGTTCCCTGTTTCCATTTTTGTTTTCACCGGCCCCACTCATTAACTGCAAATAGTCAATTATTATCAGGCCAACATTGTGCTTGTTTTTTAAACGGCGGCATTTGGCCCTCAATTCAAAAATGTTTAAAGCAGCGGTATCGTCAATAAAAATGGGGGCATTGCTGAGGCGTTCGATGCCACGTTTGTACAACTGTTTCATTTCATGCTCTTCCAATTTACCCCGGCTAATTTTTTCGAGCCATATTTCACTTTCGGCACTTAGTATGCGCTGCACCAACTGACCGGCACTCATCTCTAAACTGAAAAATGCAACTGCTGTAGGCTTTGTTGGGTGTAGGGCGGCACTTCGGGCAAGGTTTAATGCAAACGCAGTTTTACCAACGGATGGCCTGGCGGCTAATACAATCAAGTCGGTTGGCTGCCAACCATACGTTAGTTTATCCAACGAGGCAAAACCACTGGGCACACCGGTAATGTCTTCATCCCGGTTACGCATATCTTCAATGCGCTGAATGGTTTTTACCAATACAGTATTTATATCATCAAAATTTTTGCGGAGGTGATTGTTGGTTATCTCAAAGAGTTTACTTTCTGCATCATCCAACAGGTCAAATACATCTGTACTGTCTTCATAGGCATCGCCAATTATTTCGCCGCTGATACGGATGAGTTCACGTTGTATAAATTTTTGCAATACAATTCGGGAGTGGGCTTCAATATTTGCGGAGGAAACAACTGCATTGGTTAATTTGGATACATAATACGGGCCACCCACCAGGTCAAGTTCTTCTTTTATTTTCAGCTCTTCTACTACCGTTAATAAATCTATGGGCAGGGTTTTTTGAGCCAGTGATATCATGGCCCTGAATATGCGCTGGTTGGCTTCGCCATAAAAACAATCAGGTTTAAGAATTTCAATGACAGTATCAAAGGCACTTTTCTCCAACATAATTGCACCAAGCACTGCCTCTTCCAGTTCTTTGGCCTGGGGGGGTACTTTGCCAAATACCATATTTCCCAAATCGAGGGATGTTTTTCTCCTGGCTTTTCTGTCTTTGTTGAGGTTAGTAAGATCCATGTTTAAAAAGTAAAATATTTTTTAAAAAGTTTGAAATAATCTGAATCGTTTTAAAGACTGAGTTAGTAATTGTTGTGATTAATCAATGGCTCGTCGACAGAAAATTATTACAGGGCGGCTAAGGTAAAGGCAAAATTTGTAAGGTTTATGCACATTATGTTTTAATAAGG
>JANMVB010000067.1:0-2158 GCA_031392305.1 Ferruginibacter sp. | reverse complement strand
GACCATTTTACACTTCCCTGCCCGATTGCAAAACGTAATTAAAGCTCCCCACTGGTATATCGTACAAGAGTGCGACGCAACAATGTTTCATTCATATTCTTATGCCGGGTCAATAAAAAACAGTTGCTCATTTTTTACTTCAACCTCATTTAAAAAACGCTCATACGTATTCGCTTTATTATCTGCAATCCAGCCGGTACGCTTCAAAAATTCCTCGAATGGTTTATTTTTTTGTGTAGCCTGAAACAATGCAGTGATCCTGTTTAAACCATTGTTTTCGCAATACTTTTCCAGCCCGGTTAAAATATGGTCTTCTACATTTCTGCCGAGTACCCTGCAGCTTAGCAGGAAGGTTTCTACCTCAAGCGCAGGGTGATTTTTTTTCGCCAACACAACGCCCACAATTCCATAATCGCCAAACCGGTCCTGCACTTCAATGATCCAGTTGAGCGCATTTTTTTGTTGCAATCCCCTGGCAATTTCTTCGGCAGTTTTACGAATGCCATTTAAATTAAACTGGTTGGTGCGTAGGGTTAATTGTACGGCACGTTCCATATTTAATTCATTCAGCGGGTGTATGTTCACTTGTATATTTAACGACTGCAGAAACTCTTCAACAGATTCGTATTTTACTTCTTCTTCCCTGCGTTGTTTTTCCACTTTGTACATGTCATTCCGTTTTGCATCTTCTTCAGTTACACGGAAAAAATCGAAGGCCCAGATATGGCTGAGAAAACTTTCGTAATCCTCCTCCTCTCCGGGCAAAGAAATGGCGAGTACTTCAGGTGCACGGGCTGTCATTTGCTCCACTTCAAACTCACTATCATCTAAAAAGATAAAGCTATTGATGCCCAGGTTGAGTTCCTGAGCAATGGATAAAATATTATCTGATTTAGGCTCCCAATTAATACGATGAGCAGCGATATGCTCCCGTTTTAATTTCATGCCCGGGTGCTGGTTAAATACTTCCCACACATCTGCCTCATTATTTTTACTACATAAAACGAGTAAAAAGCCTTCGTGGTATTTAGTGATAAAAAAATCCTGTAACCGGGCAAAGTTTTCGTTGATGCTTACGTCTTTTGGGCCCAGCTCACCACATATCCCTTTCCACAATGTGTTGTCGCAATCGAGTGCGATCACTTTATAATTGGGGCCTTTAAATGCGTTTACTTTTCGGGCCAGGTAGGTACCAATTGCGGCATAATATTCCTGTGTAAATGGCATGTGCCCCAGTTCATCAGATTTGGCATCATACCTTTCTTCTACCTCGTACAGGCGGGCAATTGTATCAAGATCGAGTAAATGAAAAGTGGGCTGCTTTTTTATAAGCTGCTGCAATTGCCCGTTCAAATGATTGATATGCACAACCACTTCATTTGAATAAGTTGATAGATTTAAAAGCGGCACAATTCCTACCAGGTATGGAACAAAATTTTGTTTATTTAGCTGTTCAATTGCGTTGGTTAATTGGTGATAATTTTGATCAAGCAATTCAATCTGGGCAGATGCGGTACTGGTTTGCTGATCACGTAACCAATCATCCAAACGGATGAATAATACATTGATACCAGTGTTGGTGTTCAACAAGCTTTGTGGATGAAGCAACTGTTGAAATACCTGGTTGTAAGGGGCAAAAGAAATATCAATATTCAGCTCTACTTCATTGCTCCAGTATTCAATATATTCCTGTAGTGGCTCCATCACAAACGAAGCACAAATAGCTAGTGGCAACAAAGTTGCCTGTTCGGTAACAGGGCTGGCTACTGCGATTGTTTCAGTTTGATCCCACTCACCATATTCTTCCAGATTTTTATCTGCATCATCTACCACCATTTGTAATAATTCAACAAACTCATCAAGGAAACGGCCCATGGTTTCCTCTTTAAATAATTTAGAATTATAGCTCAGGTAAAGTTCAAATGTATTGGCTGAAGGTTCTATATCCAATTTAAAATCAAGCACTGACTGAAATAATTCATCCTGTAAGGATTGCTGTGGTTTAATTTCAATACCCGTTTCATTTATTTGATTACCACCAAAATTTGCATCACCCTGCATGGCATTTTCGAGGTGAAAATTAAGCATGGTATCAAAGAAAGGGTTTCTTGCTACATCTCTTTGTTTAATACATTCGGCTACCATCAAATCGAATGGA
>JANMVB010000693.1:0-6749 GCA_031392305.1 Ferruginibacter sp. | reverse complement strand
GCATTAATTATGTTGTTGAATACTCCATCATTAACACTGTATAGTTGGGTAGTGATTTTTTTAAATTCGACATCATTTCTAATTTCATCCTGCACATCGACCACAAATGGACTATGGGTTTCACCATTTTCATTTAATAAGGTAATTCCAAATCCTTTAATTGGAAATAATTCTTTCAATCTTATATTAAGCAGATCAAGCAATTCATTCTTGTTTCTTACAATAGCAATTTCATAGCTTAATGAAAGTAAAACTGATTTCTCTTCCTCTCTCTTTGCAATTTCCTCGTTTGCCAAAATATTTACGACAACCAGTGAGATTTGACTTGCGATGTCTGATATTAATTGTTTATACCGGGCTGTGAAAAAGTTACTTGTCTCTGACCACAAGGTCAGGATGCCAATAACTTCCCCTGCGTTAATCAGCCTGATGGAAAGTGATTGAACCAATCCCGAAACCCTGAAAAATTTAATACAATCATTGGCATTTGAAAGTTTTAAAAGATCAACAACAATGGGGTCATTTGAGTCTAATATTCTATCAATAAATCCGTCGTGTATGGGGTAATTTGTATTTACTATTTTGTCATAGCCTGGGAGATCAATTCGGTTTGCTCCTCCAATTCTAAGAACCGGGTTTAATGTTTCTTTAATGGTATCAAGAAAACAAATAAATATATCGTCTGTATTAAAAAGAAGTCTGAGTTTAGGACGAATAAATGTTAAGATGTCTTTTTTATTCCTCACTTTCACTATGTCATTACTCAGGGATTGTAAAATTTCTTTTTCGGAAGGAGTTTTTTGAAGATCGGGAAATACTATTGTTTCTATGCCTGAACGTTTTTTGCCTTCAGCTTCTAATGTTCTTACGCTCATTGCTTTCCTATTTTCGGATGGCATAGATTAAAGGTAGTTTAATTAATAGCTTTTAGCAATAGAAGGATTTGCACATGACAGAGCGGCGAAATATGAATTATATTTTCGCCGATAGGCGATATATCGCTGTATCCAGATTTCTCTTTTTTGTATAAATACTTTCAAGTCAGCATATTATAACATGGCACTTTGTTTGAAATCACAAGTAGCATAAAAGTAATTATATGGAACATCAACTAACTAATGACACTTCGTTCATTAACGGGTATAACGAGGAAGTGAAACAGGAACTCGAAATGAAGCTGTTATTGAACCCTGCAACTCCGATCAGTAAAAAAAGTTTCCTGGTTTTCAAACACAACAAGTATTTCACAGTATCAATAGAAAAAATTGCCTTCTTCTATGTCAAATATGAAGCTTCAACAATTGCATGTTTTGACGGCCAGGAATATTTTTTACATCCCTCGTTAGATCAAATTCAAAACCTATTAAATGGGAATCAATTTTTCCGATTAAACAGGCAATACCTCATTAATTTTAATGCAATAAAAGAAGTTGAGCATTATTTTGCGAGAAAGCTGCTAGTGAATCTTACTGTTCCTGTGACCGAAAAGCTGCTAATTACCAAAGAAAAAGTTACTGGTTTTCTTCGATGGCTCGATAATAGGTAAGTGTGTGTTATAAAAATAGCTGCGATTACATTTTATTTTTTGACATCGCCAATTTTTTATTTAGTAATAAAATGCTTTTTTTAATATTTGCCAGAAATGATCGATAGTTTTTTTATTGCTTAACCAAAGGTGAATGAATACGCCTCCGCACCAGGATTAAAAAATTCAATCTCAAATTGTCTGTAAACAATACTATTCGATTGCCGGATCAATTGATAAAGCCGGTATTCGCTAACCATACCATAGCCCAGTTCGTCAATATCTTTTCCATGATGAGAAAGTGGTGGATTACCATCAATCAGTACACGAAATTTAACCGGGTTTCCGCTTAAGCCCGGGCCCATAACAAGATGAACATCCCTTGCATGAAAACGATAAAGGATTTTTCCGTTTGTTTTATTGAGAAGTATAGATTCTTTTCTCATTGTCCAGTCCCCTACCAGCGCCCACTGGTTTAGTAACAATTTTGCAGGAGCTGCATACACAAAATGCTTATTCAATTTTGCATTACCCGGAGAAGAAAAATTATCAGTGCGTTCGTAACCCAGGTAATTTTCGTTTGATTGCAAATTGTTCCAATCGGGGGCTGCTTCTATACCTTCACCCTTTACCGAAACAAGTTCTTTGCTTATATCTTTTCTGCCTGTTTCGGCCAGCATCTGCTGGATTATTTTTTCTGATTGTTCATAATCACCTTCGCCAAATTGATGATGCCGGATATGACCTTGCCCATCGATAAAATATAATGCAGGCCAATATTGATTTTTAAAATCACGCCAAATTGCATAGTCATTATCTATTGCAATAGGGTAGTCAATTTTTATGTCGGCAATGGCCTTACGAACATTATCAATATTTTTTTCAAATGTAAATTCAGGCGTGTGTACACCTACTACCACCAACCCCTGCTCCTTGTATTTTGAAGCCCATGAACGAACGTATGGCAGCGTTCGCAACCAGTTGATGCAGCTATAAGTGCAGAAGTTGATAAGAACAACCTTCCCTTTAAAATCGGTGGACTTTAATGGTTTTGTATTAATCCATCCGGTTGCATTACTAAGAGATGGCAACTCGCCTTCAATTGGTAATTGTGTTGGTGAAGGGTAGTTCAGTTGCATAGTTGCGTTGTTATTTTTTGATAATATAGTTGTACAGCCGTGGATGACAACAATTATTAGTGCAGTGAGATACTTTAATTTGTTAGACATTTTCTTAAATTATTTTCTGTAATATTTTTATTTAACGCAAGGACCTGAACGCAATACGCATTTCTTCGGCAAGGAGCTGCGGTTGTTCCCATGAAACAAAGTGGCCGTCCTTATCAACTTCATGGTTCCTCAAAATTATTCCTGCAGGCGGCTTAAGTCAAGTAACAAATACGTTACACTGACTAATTCAATGCCGAACCGGTCATTCTTAAAGCTGAAATTTTTAAGTAGCCGGCAGTCAATATTTCTTTCGCATTTTAATTGTAAAAGGGATGTCACTTTTGATACGCTTCAGCCCTTTTTCTTTTGAGGGATGTGGAGGTGCTATACTATATTTTGTTAATTATAGTGGGAAAAGCTCCCAATTGGTATTTAGTACAAGAGGGCGATGCAACGATGTACCACATTGCTTCACAGTCTGGACAAAAAAATATGGACATATGGAAGTGGTTATTTTTTCTAGAAAGAAATAATAACAACATCATATTTGCCGCCGAAGCAGGATATGCCCCCGCAAGAATGTGATGTACATCACGTGACTCTTTGGAGTTTCCTTTTTTTCTTTGTGTTGTCAAATCACTAAAGATTGATAATAAGATATGCAAACTCAATCAGCTAAAAACGGCTTAGGCATTTATAAAGATTCCTTTAAGGCTTTTAATAATTATGCAGGAGATGCTTTATCAGGAAACCAACATATTGCCTTGTTTGAAAATTCAGGTATGACTGAAAAACTTCTCCCACAAAACCAGGGGCTCAACCTTTTTAATTTATTAAAGAGTTTGTCAGGGTCGATTGGCAAGAAGAGTTTTCTCGTTTTTAAATACAATAAATATATCAATGTACCCACTGAAATGATAGCGTTTTTCTATGTTAAATATGATACAACTATTATAGTAAGTTTTGATCAAAAGGAATACCCAGTTAATTATTCATTGGAACAAATACAGGAGCTTTTAGCTGATCAACAATTTTATAGATTGAACCGGCAACACCTTATTAATTTTTATGCA
This sequence comes from Ferruginibacter sp., assembly GCA_031392305.1. Taxonomy (GTDB): domain Bacteria; phylum Bacteroidota; class Bacteroidia; order Chitinophagales; family Chitinophagaceae; genus Ferruginibacter. The sequence goes on along the minus strand of JANMVB010000693.1, from coordinate 2,982 downwards.
ATAAAAGAAGTGGAGCACTACTTTGCACGTAAGCTGTTGGTAACACTTACTGTTCCTGTTAAAGATAAACTGCTGGTATCTAAAGAAAAAGCAGTTAGTTTTTTTAACTGGCTTGAGAATAGGTAGATGAATGAAATACCATGTGTTGATTAGCCTTTAATTTTTTAGGTTTAAATATGGCTGCATTAAGGATATATTAGTCCGCCCCAACTATTTAGTAGTTGGATAGAAGTGTACTCCAGCCATACTTTTACTACAACAATTTCAACCATCATAAATTTAAGCTATGAGAAAAATTAAGAGCATCCTTGCAGCAATTCAGGTAACCAAAATATTTTGTATACGGCAAACATTAAGCAATCTACTAAACGGGCCTTAGCTCCATTTAATTGAAACAGGAGTGGCTTCCGCACCGTTCTGTTTATATAATTGAATGGGAATAAAGCAGCATTTTTGTTTGATAAAACGGCGAAAATCCTGATATTTGAACCAGGTAATTAAATTGTACAAAACAAAGTGCGGCGAATAAAACCATTCAAACCATGGAAGTGGATGCGAAAGAAATATTAAAACTGCACATTGCCAAAACAGCTATGTTGACGGATGAGCAGTTCGATTATTTTTTTTCACATTTCAACTCTCAATCGTACAAAAAAGGGCAGGTGGTTATTAGCGAAGGTGCTAAAGTTGACTGCGAATACTTTGTAATTTCAGGTTGTTTAAAAGCCTTTTTTATCAACGATGAAATAAAAATGTACATCCTGCAGTTTGCTATGCCTACCTGGTGGACGTCTGATTATTGTGCGCTATACAATCAAAAAAAAGCTACCATCAATGTTGATTGTATAACTGATGCAACAGTACTTTGTCTTTCTAATAACGACCGTGAAAAAATATGCAGCGAGCTGCACCAGGTAGAACATTTTTTTCGCTGGCGCACCAACAGGGGATACATTGCTGCTCAAAAAAGATTGTTATCCTTTATGAATAACGATACACGTGCCCGATACGAAGAGCTGCTGGCATTATATCCTCAACTATATAACCTCGTTCCTAAACATCTGATTGCTGCATATCTCGGTGTTTCAAGGGAAACACTCAGCAGGCTGTATAATTCCCACAAGTAATTATTAAGGGCATCTCTAAAAACCTTCCTTTTCCTCTCTTTTGGAGAGGAATTAAAGGTGAGGTCAAACAAAAAAATAGGTTTTTAGAAATGCCCTTAAGAATGTGATGTACATCACGTAACCACCTGCAAAGCTCTTCCGAGCTTTGTGTCTTCAAATTATTAAAAATAAAAACTATTAAAAATGACAACACAAAATTTTAAAATCGTTGGTGCTCAAAGCAACATCGAATGGACCGGTAAAAAAGTGACCGGAGCTCACAATGGAACAATTGCTATTTCTGTAGGAACACTTTTGTTTAACGATAATAAATTAAACGGTGGAAATTTTATTATTGACACAACCTCAATTATAATTCTCGATATCACCGACCCGGCTACCAACGCCCAGTTTGCAGGTCACCTTTCTTCAGAAGATTTTTTTGCAATAGAACGTTTTCCGGAAGCCTCATTTGTGATTACAAATGCTGAACAGGTTACTGGTGACCGTTATAAAATTACCGGCGACCTGACTATTAAAGCCATTACCCACCCGGTAAGTTTTGAAGCAACCGTACAGGTAAAAGACGGCACTGCAACCGCATCAGGTAAAATTGTAATTGATCGTACCAAATACGATATCAAATTCCGCTCAGGTAATTTTTTCCAGAATTTGGGTGACACACTTATTTACAATGACTTTGAATTGAATGTGAATTTAACCGCAATAATTAACCCTTAAGTTAAAAGCCATGCCATACGTAAAAATTGAGGTAACCCGTGAAGGTGTTACCCGTGAGCAAAAACAAATCCTGATTGCAGGTGTAACAAAACTAATTACAGAAGTATTGGATAAAGACCCAAAACTTACCCATGTGGTGATACAGGAAATTGAACTGGATGATTGGGGCTATGCAGGCGAACAAACATCTGGACTTCGGGAAAAAGGAATAAGCGCTAAAAGCAATAATTCATAAAAAAACAAACAATAAAATGAAAACACAAACCTCCATCATAACCGGTGCATCAACAGGAATTGGCAAAGCCATTGCCAGCCTGTTTTTGCAACACGGACATAATGTGATTATTAATTCCGCTAATGAAAATAATTTAACGGCAACCTTTAATGAATTGGGCCATCACGACCGGCTGGCGATGGTTACCGGTGATATCAGTAAACCGACTACCGGCCAATTGCTTGTTGATACTGCTGTGGAGCGATTTGGTGCTGTTGACATTCTTGTAAACAACGCAGGCATTTTTGAGCCAAAATCTTTTTTGGAGGTTGATGAACCCTATCTCGATCGTTTCCTCGGTATCAATCTTAAAGGCACTTATTTTACCAGCCAGGCAGCTATCAGGCAAATGTTGAAACAGGGTGAAGGGAATATAATCAATATCGGCTCGGTATTAGTTGACCACGCAATAGGTGGTTTCCCCGCCACTGCACCTATCTCCAGTAAGGGAGGTATTCATGCGTTGACCAGGCAATTGGCTGCGGAGTTTGGCCTCAATAATATTCGTGTAATTGGAATAGCGCCGGGTATTATCCGTACTCCGTTACAGGCTAAAACTGGTGTTGATAATGCGGACAGTCTAGCAGGACTTCACTTGCTTAACCGCATTGGTGAAACGCATGATGTAGCAGAACTGGCGCTGTACCTGGCAGGCAGTAATTTTATAACTGGCGAAATCATTAACCTGGATGGCGGGCATATTTCCGGTCACCATGCTGCTTAAGCGTATTGAGGCACTAGTATATTTAACAAGTATGCGAAGGATTAACTTATCCGGCGCATACCTTATTAGCTTTCTTAAAAATGATTTATTTGTTAACAAGCAGGGGTATTTCATAGGAGCGACATTGGCGACGCTCC
>JANMVB010000338.1:0-1612 GCA_031392305.1 Ferruginibacter sp. | reverse complement strand
TTTGCAGGACTTTAATTTTAAAGCAGGGTTGAAAAAAAGAACCGTACAGTTTAGCATCGATATCCAAAACTTTGGCAATATGCTTAGCAGCAAATGGGGTGTTCGTCAGTATGCCACCACTTCAGGATTTTATCAGCCATTGTCTGTAAGTACAGGTTCGGGTGCTCCGGTATTTAATTTCGATCCTTCACAAAAAAATACATTTACTTCCAGCCCCGATCTTATCTCCCGCTGGCAGATGCAGTTTGGATTAAGGTATATTTTTTGATAATCATCTTCAATAATGCGTAAAGAAAAGGTAACAATTGTTACCTTTTTTTTATGAGCTATTGTATGAACAGGCATCGGCCTTTTCCTATATAATTTAAAATCACTTTCCTCCCGGAGGACAATTCGTTCTTAAAAATTTCGTGTATAAGGTAACCAAATGCAGACCCGTTCCTTCACCTTCGGATAAGCCATGGGTGCGGTTAGGATAGGGCATAAACTGAAACTGCTTATTGTGTTTTACCAGTTCATTCACCACTACTTCTGCATTGCTGTAATGCACATTATCATCACCAGTGCCGTGTATGTACAATAAATTACCCTTTAAATTTTTTGCGTAAGTAATGGGTGAACCTTTTATAAAATCTTCTTTGTTTTCCTGCGGTAAACCCATGTAGCGCTCCTGGTAAATATTGTCGTAAAATAGTTGGTTACCCACGGCAGCAATGGCAATACCGGTTTTAAATATTTCAGGATATTGAAACATCAGGTGGAGCGTACTGGAACCACCGCCGCTCCAACCCCATACTGCTACACGGTCTTTATCAAAATATGGTTTGGAAAGTATTTTTTTTGCAGCAAGTGCCATATCCCTGATATTGATAATCCCAATTTTTCTGTAAATAGCTTTTCTCCAGGCAGCACCTTTTAATGAGGGCGTGCCACGGTTATCTATTGCTACCTGGAAATAGCCATCAGCGCTCATATCACCATTGTATAAAAAATTTTGGTGATTGCCATAACTGTCAACCACAGTTGCAGATGCAGGCTCACCATATACATAAAATACTACCGGGTATTTTTTTGTGCTGTCAAAATTTTGTGGGCTGTTGATCCAGGCATCTACTGTAACCCCATCTTCGGTAGTAATAGTGGTGTAATTAATATTGCTGGTGGGAATTTCCGCAGTGCCATTGCTACGGGTAGCACTTGTATTTTGTTTGATATAATCTGGTAAATAAACCCATTCTTCTGAAGAAGGAGTTTTATAATTACTGAAACTATGTTTGGCCCATTTTGTCCCCGGTGCTATTGTATAATGATGTGTGCCTTTTTTATTAAGATCTGATACTGGAGTTGCTTTAGTTTTTCCATCCATCTTAACCCGGTATAAATAAAGCTGCGTGGCATTATCTGGCGATGCCATAAAATAAATATAGTTACCAGCTTCATCAATGGATTCTATTGAGGCAATATCATACTTGCCTGTAGTGAGCAGCGTTTCTTTTTTACCATCACTGCTTACTTTATATAAATGCCGCCATCCATCTTTTTCACTTACCCAAATAAATTCTTTTTTATTATTGATCCATTCCCATCCGGTGGGGTCATCATCATTCCAGTA
>JANMVB010000658.1:0-15978 GCA_031392305.1 Ferruginibacter sp. | reverse complement strand
ATCTATTAATACATTGCCGGTGGCAAGTACAGGGTTTGGCCCCAATAAAATTGCTGCACCGTTTAAAGCAGTAATTGTTAAGCGGATGGTGCCCGTTTCGGTGCTCACCATTTTACGCCAATAACCATTTAATAAAATATCGCCGTTCAGTCTTTTTCCTTCACAAATAAAATAGGCAATGTCTTTACCAAAAAAACCGGAAAGGTGAAAAGTGGTATCGCTTCCCTTATGTATAAAACTCCATTTGAGTGCGGCTAGATCTCCGAATGTACCAGCACCTTGTGTAAGTGCATACACACCTTCCATGGCGGCCCTTGCAGTGCCGCTCATAGATACTGCTGCTGCATTTTCAAATTCACTCCAGCCTGCCTGGTTGGGTACAGGTGCCTCATATTCTTTTTTGCAGGAAAAAAATAAAAGCGATAATAATAATATGCCCGGTAATTTTTTCATAAAATAAATCCAACTGTTATTTGAGGATAAAATACTTTACGATCAGTTTTATAAAACAGCGACCAGGTTTGCCAGTAAAAATTATTGTTGATAGCAGAAAAGGCCAGCGTTAAATGTTTTTTGTTGTAAAATGGTTGTTCTATCGAGAGGGTAAAAGTTTCGCCGTTGTAAAAACGATCTTTAGAAGTGTACACCTGTTCTCCATTTGCAGCTCTGTAAAAAAGGTTAAACGAAACCTGTGCTTTAAAAGTGATGAGCAGGTATTTTTTTGTTTTATACCCGATAGAAACATTTGGATAAGTGAGCCAGCCAGAGCCTTTGCTGTTAAAGCCGGATATTTTTAAAATACCAAACCAATAACCAATATCGTTGCCTGCAGCAAAATAAACATCTTTATTGATGGGCCTTGTAAAGTGAACACCTGTTGAAATATGATTTTGCAAAAGCTGAAAAAGCAGCCTGCCATTTAATACAACATGGTTATTGATACGCCGGAGTACGTGCAAGTCAATAGTTGGTACCCTGATGCGAACTTCTTCGGTAATATCTTCGGGTGTGGTTAGCAGATTAAATCCAATGGAAGAGCGCCATTTTTCTTCATACATCGGGTAGGGAAATAAAATGGCTGCATGTTTTGCATGAAAGCTGGTATCCTGGCCAATCACCCATTGCAGGATTGCCTGAAAAAAAATAAACAGAAAAATTTTATTGTACAAAGCTGGAAAAATAATTTAATGGTTAGTGCAATATAAAATGAAACAGTTTAGCAATATTTTAAACAACAGTTTACTGAAGTGTTTGCAAATTTCGTTCTGCTTATTCTTTAATACAATTTTTGTCCGGGCTGTGAAGCAATGATGAACATTCTTGCGTCGCCCTCTTGTACGTAATATCTTTGGGCATCAATACTTCAAACTATCTATAAAAATCTGCAACGCAAATTTCTTCTTTCGAAAAAACAATCAGCAAAAATATTTTTTATAGAACTTATATCGCATAAATAAAGCCATAAGTTTTTATAAGTATTCTAAAAAAATAGCTGTCATTTTTTTACGCTTAATAATTACACTGGTTATCTATTTTATGAATGAACCTGTCAATAACCATCTGTATGAAGACGGATTTTAATATTAAGTTTACTTTCTTATTGTTGATTTATTTACCCAACATTTTAAATTTTTATTACTGTAAAGTTGTGTATTTTGTATTTATCCACATTTATATGGATAATGTGCACTAATAAGTAACTCCTTACAATGAATGATGGTTTATCCCGTTCTATTTTTGTAAATTAGATAATGATTCGGTTTGCTACTGTGTTGCTCGTTTTTGAATGGCTCTTACTTATTAAAATTGGTTTTAGATATTGAAGTTTTTTTAAAGGTTAATACAACCATTCTTTTCAATGGCAGGTAATTTGCACTGTTTAAAGTTATTACCTAACCACAGAATACCATAAACCACAATTATAAAGAGAGCTATCAGCTAATACTGCACAAAAAAATTAATGACTATTATTTTTGTTCCATAACCAAATGAAGATGAATTTTTTTATAAAGTAATTAAAGATCCATATTGGTATGCTGTAAAAGTGAGTGACACAACGATGCTGCTCATTGTTTCGCAGCCCGGACAAAAAAATTATTCACGTTTTATCAGTTGCCAAGTAGAGATAAAATGGTGGTCTTTAACCTTGAAATATACCAATGAGACTGACGTTTGCTTTTTTAACCTTCTTACTGCTATTTATAAAAACTTCACCTGTTGCCGCACAGATGCCGGTAATTGATTGGCAAAAAAGTGCCGGCGGATTTACAAATTTTGTTGGCGACATTTCTACCTGGGTTGAGCAAACAAATGATGGTGGTTATATAACTGCGGGCTATACTTTTTCAACGGATGGTGATGTAACCGGTAATCATGGCATGAGTGATTACTGGATTGTAAAGTTTGACAGCGCCGGAAATATTCAATGGAAAAAATGCTATGGTGGCAGTGGGCGGGACCAGGCTTATTGCATAAAACAAACAACTGACAGCGGCTACATTGTTGGTGGCTATTCAAATTCAACGGATGGAGATGTAACCGGCAACCACGGTAATATTGACTATTGGATAATAAAATTAAATAGTGCCGGCACACTGCAATGGGAAAAAAGTTATGGTGGCTCAAATGCAGATGATGTTAAAGCCATTGAACAAACAATTGATGGAGGGTATATTATTGCCGGGGGCAGTGCTTCAAATAATGGCGATGTGAGTGGCAATCATTTTCCGGGGCAGTTGGATTACTGGATAGTAAAGATTAGCAGCACCGGCTTATTGGAATGGCAAAAATGCTTTGGCAGCACCTTGCAGGACCTTGCATACAGTATTCAGCAAACTACAGACAGTGGTTTTATTGTGGGAGGGATTACCAGCAGAAATGATGGAGATGTAACAGGTTTTCATGGCGACCGGGATTATTGGGTAGTTAAACTAAACAGTACAGGAAATTTACAATGGCAAAAAAGCCTGGGTGGAACCTTGGCCGATTACGCCTACTCCATACAACAAAATCCGGCAGGTGGCTATATTGTGGCAGGTTTGTCAAATTCTTATAATGGGGATGTTACAGGTAACCATTCAACGCCTGCTGATCCGGAATCTGACTATTGGGTAGTGCAATTAGATAACGCAGGAAATATTCAATGGCAAAAATGTTTTGGTGGTACTGCAGAAGACCAGGCATTATCCGTAAGAAATACTCCGGGTGGTGGTTATATAATTGCCGGCTCCGCATTGTCTGCTGATGGTGATGTAACACTCAACCACAATCCTGCCGATTTCTGGATAGTTAAAATAGATGGAACCGGCAATATTACCTGGCAAAACAGTTATGGCGGCAGCGGCTACGAAGTGCCATACTGTATTCAAAACACACTGGATGGCGGGTATATTATTTCGGGGTACAATAGTTCCGGGATGAACGATGGGGATGTTGATAATCCACATAACAACTCCAATGATTATTGGGTGTTAAAGCTTGTGCCACCTTGCGTACCAGTTATTGATATCACCGCATCAGCAAACAATATTTGCATAGGTACGCCGGTTACTTTTACTGCAACCGTTACAAATGGAGGTAGCAACCCTGCCTACCAATGGAAAAAGAATGGAGTGAATGTAGGCACCGACACAAGCGTTTACACCGCCCCGGTATTGAACAATAACGATACAATTTTTTGTGTACTTACCAGCAATGCCAGTTGTGCTGTTACCAACCCTGTAATAATTAGCGACACCATAGTAATGAGGGTAATAAATATTATACCCGTTGTAACCATTACCCCCGACACTCCGAAAATTTGTGCAGGCACCAGTTTAACGTTAACTGCTACCACTACAAATGGCTGGGCCAATCCAACTTATCAATGGAAAAGGAATGGAATTATAATTACCGGTGCCACCGACAGTTTTTATACCAGCTCAACATTTATAAACAATGATACGTTGATAATAACAGTAACGCATGCTACATCAACCTGCATTGCTCCCGCCAGTGATACGGTAGTAATAAAAGTTACAACGGTACCTCAGCCATCCGTAAGTATAACTCCTGCTACACCTTCTATTTGCGCCGGGGCCAATATAACATTTACCGCTTCAGTAATAAACGGTGTAAACCCTACTTACCAGTGGAGTTTGAACGGATCACTTATTATTGGTGCTAACAACAGTACCTACAGCAATACTGCGATAAAAAATAATGATACGGCTTCAGTGCTATTAACGAATACTGTTTCGGGTTGTACTGCAAGTGCAGCCGACAGTGTGGTTGTAAAAGTTGACAGCCTGTTAACGTCTTCGGTTACCATTACTGCAAGTGCTACAAATATTTGTGCAGCAACCAATGTAGTTTTTAAAGCAACACCGGTTAATGGTGGCACAGCACCGGTGTACCAATGGAGAAAAAATGGTTTGGTAACAGGTAACCAATCGGATACTTATAATGATATGGCAATTGTTAATGGAGATAAGGTTACCTGCAGGCTCACATCAAATACAAAGTGCTTTACCACTGACACAGCATTAAGCAATACCATTACTATGTCGATCATTCAACCACGGGCAGTTACACTCGGAGCGGATGTTTTTATATGTGCTGGTAACATCAGCATACTCAATGCCGGTGCAAATTATACATCATACAAATGGCAGGATGGTTCAACAACTGCAACTTTTGCAGCAACACTGCCGGGTAAATATTATGTAACAGTTACTGATAGCTGTAGCAATATTTCCGCTGACACTATTTTAGTAAAACTCTACCCTGCACCAGCAGGCTTTCTACCAATAGGTATCACCGTATGTGCATCGCCTGTTACGCTAAGGGCAACAGGTAATTTTACCAGGTATCTTTGGAGCAATAATGCCACAGCAAGCTCTATCAGCATTAATGTACCAGGAGTGTACTGGCTTAATGTAACAGATGCAAATGGCTGTACCGGAAGCGATACAGTAGTGGTAACCCCCGGTAATTGCCCCAATACATTTTACATACCATCTGCGTTTACACCTAATGGTGATGATAGAAACGATTTTTTTAAACCCTTTCTTCCGTTTACAATTAAGCAATATCAGTTTTCAATTTTTAATCGCTATGGCAAATTGGTGTTCACCACACAGCAGTTAGGCTCCGGTTGGGATGGAAGAATTAACGGGCAACTGCAAAACACCGGTTCGTTTGTGTGGGTTTGTACCTACGAATCAGCACCCGGTGTAAAGGTTTCAAAAAGGGGTACAGTAATATTGCTCAATTAAATTACACAGTAAAATTTTTTGTCCGGGCTGAGAAACTATGAGCAGCATCGTTGCCACGCTCGGTTCAAAGACATACCATTGGGGATCTTTTCTCACGATATGTTTTACAATTTGTTTGAAATAAGAAAGTTTTGAGCGGTAGGTCGGGGAGCATAAAATAAATCCGTTTACATAAAAGATAAGCAACCTCCAAACTATTACACAATATGTAAACGTAGTATGTCATAAATGCAAAAGTCCCGGAAAATAATCCGGGACTTTTTGCGGGCTGGACGGGACTCGAACCCGTCCCTACACTGGTGTAGGGATGACAGGGCATCATTCTAACCAACTGTGGGGTAGTTGGTATTTAAAATATTTTTTTCTGATTTAATTAAAACTACTAACCTTGCCTTGTCATACTTTTTTATTCTCTTCTCTGCAATTAGTGCATCTCTTTTATTTTCAAAGATTATTAGGCAAACCATCTTCCAAGGGATTTTTTTTGCCGTATAGTTCATCTCAGCATTATTATGTTGTATAATTCTATTGGCCGGGTTCTCTGTAAAACCTTTATAGTAAGAATTATCTATTTCGCTTTGTAAAATATAAACGTAGTAAGGCATAATAAGAAAAGCCTTGATTTCTCAAGGCTTTTTAAATTTTTGCGGGCTGGACGGGACTCGAACCCGCGACCTCCGCCGTGACAGGGCGGCATTCTAACCAACTGAACTACCAACCCGTTTCCTACAATCAGCTTATATAAATCCTGCGACTTATCATGCTTTTTTTTCGGATGGCAAAGATAAGTGTTTTAACTTTTTGATTCCAAAACTTTTATTAAAAATTCTTTCCGCTTAATTTTACAATCACAGTTATTACTTTCACATATATAAACCATCGCAAACCAACCATATATGCCCGAATTAAAAAACCGACAATTTCTTGATTTTGAAAAACCAATTAAGGACTTATACGAGCAAATAGAACTACTACGAACATCCGGCGAAAAAAATAAAACTGATATGAGTGGCGCAATTGCATCGCTGGAACAAAGAATTATAGAAACTAAAAGTGAACTCACCAAAAATTTAAGCCCCTGGCAAAAAGTGCAATTAAGCCGCCACCCCGACAGGCCATATACATTGAAATACATTAATAAAATGTGCACCAATTATGTAGAGCTTCACGGCGATAGAAATTTTAAAGATGATAAAGCTATGATAGGCGGCTTTGCAGATCTTGAAGGAGAAACCGTAATGATTATCGGACAGCAAAAGGGTATCAATACTAAAATGCGGCAGATCAGAAATTTTGGAATGGCCAACCCGGAAGGTTACCGCAAAGCACTGCGCTTAATGAAACTTGCTGAAAAATTTAATAAACCTGTTATCACGCTGATTGATACACCCGGCGCATATCCCGGCCTTGAAGCAGAAGAGCGGGGACAGGGCGAAGCTATTGCCCGTAATATTTATGAAATGATCCGGTTGAAAGTGCCGGTTATTTGTGTGATTATTGGCGAAGGAGCAAGTGGTGGAGCGCTTGGTATTGGGGTAGGGGATAGAGTATTCATGATGGAGAATACATGGTACACTGTTATTTCACCGGAGAGTTGCAGCAGCATTTTATGGCGCAACTGGGATAATAAAGAAACAGCCGCTGAACAACTGAGATTAACTCCGGAAGATATGTTGAAATTTAAATTAGTAGATGGAATAATACCTGAACCATTGGGTGGTTCACATTGGGATTATGACGAGGCAGCAGAAATACTAAAACAATTTTTGATCCCTGTAATTAAAGAATTAAAATCGATCCCCGCAGAGCAACGTTGTGAAGACCGTATCGAAAAATTTGGAAAAATGGGTTTCTGGGATGAAGTAGAACCGGCACAGCGGGACGTATAGTAAGTGATATTATGGCAATAAGCTTTTAGGTTTTCCCGAAGAGATTTTAATTTATCTGGTTATATTAAACATCAACAGGTATTTTAATTTATAACGCAATTAAAGATCCCCAATGGTATGCGGTACAAGTGAGTGACACAAGGATGTTGCCCATGGCTGCTTCTTCGTTCGGATAAACAAATTTTTACTTTACCATTATATTTCAAACAACTTCTGAAAATGAAAATATTTATTTTAATCATTGCAATCCTCCACCTGTCCGGCGACGTTGATGCACAAAAAATCAATAAAATTATTAAGGATAAGGAAGTGAAACGGATTGAAACCATTCTTTCATCTGATGAAATGCAAGGCAGGCGCACATTTACACCAGGTATAGAAAAAGCATCTGCATTTATAGAAGCGGAATTTAATAAAATAGGGCTACAACCTTTTAACGGCGCAGTAAATTTTAGTCAGCAATTTGCTATGCACCAGTCTTCAACTGTTTCATCAAATATTATTATCAACGATAAAGCGGTTGCAGACTCTTTGGTAGTAAGTTTTTCATTTCAGCCAGAAGTAATACTAACAGAAAAAAGTGAAGTGGAAGTTGTTAAGATTAGCCCGGGAGATAAATTTGGACAAAAATTTTACCAGTATTATCAAAGCAAAAAAAACTTATTGGTGCTCGTAGATACCAGTTTTAAAATCCGCCTGCAAAGCATAAAAAAGATTGAAAAAATTTCGGCTGAACCTGGTAAAAATTCAGTGGTGTTTGTATTTGGTGCTACAGAGGCGGCTACGTTTTCAATTAATATTACCAATTCAATAAATAAAAAATTGCTTAATAATGTGGTGGGTATTTTGCCGGGCAAAACCAAGCCGGATGAATATGTTGTTTTCTCCGCACATTACGATCACCTGGGTGTTGGCTCGCCGCAGGAAGGGGTACCACATGATACCCAGGATTCAATTTACAACGGTGCAAACGATGATGCTGCCGGCACTACTGCAGTAATAATGCTGGCGAAGTATTTTAAAAAAATAAGCAACAACGAACGTTCAATAATTTTTGCAGCATTTGTTGCAGAAGAATTGGGGGGCTATGGCTCACAATATTTTTCGAAGCAACTTGCCCCGGAAAAAGTGATGGCAATGCTTAATATTGAAATGATCGGCACAGAATCGAAATGGGGCCGTAATTCAGCCTACATCACGGGCTTCGAAAAATCAGGCATGGGCGCAATACTGCAGAAAAATTTAACGGGGAGTTCTTTTACTTTCTATCCCGATCCTTACCCGGAGCAGCAATTGTTTTATCGTTCGGATAATGCAACCCTTGCCAGGCTTGGCGTTCCTGCTCATACGATCTCTACTTCTAAAATGGATGACGAACCCAATTATCATAAGGCAAGTGATGAAATTGGAACAATTGATATCGCCAACATGGCTGCTATTATTAAGGCCATTGCTTTAAGTGCTGTCACAATTATTAATGGATCAGATACACCTTCGAGGGTAGATGCATCTCAATTAAAGTAAAGAAAAATCAACTACTAATTATTTTTTTACAAGCTGCTGATATTTTTTTAAAATTCATTTGAATTATGATTTAGTAAAGATGGGTATCATCTTCTCCTCGTTTTGGCAGGCTCACCTGTTGCATTTAGATTTGAATGATTACCCACCACATTTGTAAGGAGTTGAAAGCTTTTATCTATCCAAACCTGCTTTTTAAAAAGTATTTATCATTTGCATTAATTTGTTTTTAAACTACCAACAGGCGAATATTTTAAGCACGCCTGCCATTGCTTATTATTCTTTAGTGACTGAGCAATAAATGCAGTAAAGCTGAAATAATTATGAATGATAAATAAACCATATTATATTAGCATCATGCTTTTTTTGGCCTTGTTATAATACACCCTGTGGTAGATTTATTTCAATCATTTATTTCATTAAAATCAATTGTATGCAACGCAGATTATTTTTAAAAAACACAGCACTTAGTGCAGTAGCAATCAGTGCATCAGGGTTTATTAGTTTTGATGGTGAAAAATACATCAGTGATTGTGAAACTACTTCAGATATACTTGGTCCCTTTTACCGGCCCAATAGCCCATTGAGAAATAACCTTGCAATTAAGGACAGTAAAGGCGCTCTTGTAGAACTGAGCGGCATAATAAAACATAACGATTGTAAAACACCTTTCAAAAAAGCTAAAATTGAATTATGGCATTGCAGCAGTGATGGCAATTATGATAATTCAACTGATGCATTTACTTACAGGGGTACTACATATAGCGATGATAATGGCCAATATACTTTTACTACTAATTTGCCGGTGCCTTATGATGTTGGCGGGGGAAATATACGCCCGGCACATTTTCATTTAATGGTGAGCGCCGGGGGCTATCAGCCATTAATTACACAACTTTATTTTGCTGGTGATGCCCATATTTCAAAAGACGCTTATGCTTCCTCAAAACAGGCAGAAAGAAGAATTCTTAAAGTGCAAAGTTTAACAAACGGAAACAAAAAAGTAATTTTTAATGTGAGCATGTCGGATAAACTGGCTGCGGAACCTGCTGCACTTAAAAATTTAACCGGTGTATATGTTGATGTGAACGACAAGGAAAAGAAAATTGAATTTTTTGAAGATAAAAACGAGCTGTGGATGAAGAACGAAGTGTATGGTATGAGCCTGGTATATATCGGCAACAATAAATTTCAATACCCCGGCTTGCCTAGCCCTGGCAGTTATACTTTTCTTTTTGAAATAACTGCTCCCGGTATGGTTAAACTCACCTCATATTTAGTAACTGTTAAAGGAGAAAAAAGAGAGAGTGTTGCGATGAAAACGTAGCCAGGAAATTTTCCGGCAAACTTCCTGCGAACAGTTGCTTATGGCCTTACCATTTAAGCCGGAAATTATTTCACTCAAAGTAATGTACTAAAATTAAAATCCATTTATGAATAGAATTACCATAACTGCTTTGCTGCTGTTTTTGAACTTTTTATTGATAGAAGTGCAGGGCCAAACACAAAAAAATAGTTCGGGCCTTAGCCTCAATAAAATTCAAAGTATCAAGCCAAGAAACGTTGTTTTCATTTTAACAGATGATCATCGTTCAGATTTCATGGGGTTTACCGGTAAACTGCCCTGGCTTAAAACACCTCGTATGGATCAACTCTATAAAGAAGGTGCTTATTTTAAAAATGCATTTGTTACCACTTCTTTGTGTTCTCCCAGCAGGGCATCTATTTTAACAGGAGCCTATTCTCACGTGCATACAATTGTTGATAATAATGCTCCCGAACCACTCAATAATATTTATTTTCCTCAGTACCTGCAAAAGGCAGGATATCAAACCGCCTTTTTTGGTAAATGGCATATGGGTGAAGAGGCTGCGGCGGATAATCCCCGTCCCGGATTTAACCATTGGGAAAGCTTTAAAGGGCAAGGCGTTTATTATAACCCCACACTAAATATTGACGGCAGGCAGGTTGCTTTTGGTGACTCTGCTTATATTACCGATTTGCTTACGGAACATGCGTTGGGTTGGTTGAAAGAAAGAGATAAGTCGAAGCCCTTTTTTTTGTACCTCTCACACAAAGCAGTACACATGCCGCTTGCACCTGCTAAAAGGCATAAAGGAATGTACAGGTATCAGCATTATCAATTCCCTACTACATATTATCAAACGCTTTCTGACGATTACAAAAAACTAAACTGGCCTGAATGGGTAAAGCAACAACGCTATAGCTGGCATGGAGTGGATTATTTTTATCATGCTCACCAGGGCATGGAAGAACTGGTACAAAATTATTGCGAAACATTGATGGGAGTTGATGAAAGTATTGGAGCAGTAATGGATTACCTGAAAGGTGAAGGCCTGGATAAAAGTACCCTAGTTATTTACATGGGTGATAATGGCTTTAGCTTTGGTGAGCATGGGTTAATTGACAAACGTCATTTTTATGAAGAGTCGGTTAAGGTACCTTTCCTTGCTTACTGCCCTGAACTTTTTACCGGCGGACAAACAGTAACCAGGATGGTGCAGAATGTTGATGTGGCCCCAACCATATTAGCAGCGGCAGGATTGCAAACGCCGACAGCCATGCCGGGTAAATCATTCATACCGCTGTTAAAAGGTGATTCTACAGTTTGGAGAAACAAAATTTTTTACGAATATTTCTGGGAATACGATTTCCCGATGACACCAACGGTCTTCGGCGTTCGCAACGAAAAATTTAAGTACATCCGTTATTACGGTATTTGGGATACCAACGAATTGTACGACCTGGAAAAAGACCCCAACGAAACTACTAACCTCATCAACCAGCCTGAATATGCAGCCACGGTTAAAAAGCTGGCTGGCGAGTTGTTCGATTGGCTGGAGCAAACAAAAGGAATGCAGATTCCATTAAAACGCACCATCAAAAATCCTTATGGTGATTATCGCCATCCCAAAATGTTTTAGCAAAAGTGATGCGTTTCCATCATTCTTTTTATTAACGTTACAATGGTTAAAAACAGGTCAATAATTTTTTTTTGTCCGGGCTAAGAAGCAATGTGGTAAATCGTTGCGTCGCCCTCTTGTACTAAATACCATTGGGCAACTTTAATTGCGTTTTACATAGCTGCAATTTTATTGTAACAAATGCACTCAATGCATACCAGATAGTTTCAGTAATTTAATATACCTTTAAACCCAATAACAAACTGCTGCGGCCACTCTGCTTTTTACTTTCAAATATCTTTACCCAAAACTGCATGCAGGCTTATTATTCAAACAATGAACAAATTAATTTTCAGGATAGCTGCCATCCTTTTACATGCCCTTCTCAATATTTTTTTAGTGAGTTATTTAACCGGTTTTGATAATACCGGTAGCTGGCTTAGCTTTATTGGTTTCCTTGTTATTGTGTTTTTACTTCTATACATTTTTATCCGCCACATACTTTCATTTATCCATTACATAAAATCTACAACAATATGATCTCCTTTTTATTTTTTTTGTTTGCTTTATTATTAGCAGCCATTTTATTGGGTGTATTTAAAAAAAGAATTTACTATTCAGATGACAACCGGTTTAAAGTTGCCGGAATACTAAGGCCGGTGGCTGCTTTATTTATTGCCTTGCTGGTAGTAGTAATTAACCCGGTGGATATGGAAAGAATTGATGCCGGCCACGTGGGTATTAAAGTGAGCAATGTTGGTGATAACAGGGGAGTAGGTAAAACCGAATATGTTACCGGTTGGGTATTGTATAATTCGTGGATATCACGTATTTATGAATTTCCCATTCACCAGCAACATATAGATTATGAAGCCGCCGATATTGTTACCAGGGGTGGGTTCAGGGCTACCATTAAGCCTTCATTTAACTATTCAATTAATGCTGGCAACGTGGCCGATATGTTTCAGAATTTAAGGGTGGGGGTAAAGGAAATGGAACAAGGCTGGCTGAAGAATGCGATTGTAGGATCTGTAAATGATGTGGCAAACAGGTACACGGTTGATTCAATTTTTAATCACCGGGAAGAGTTTGAATCAGACATTGTAAAGGAGTGTAATAAGCGTGTGTCTAAATGGTTCAATGTGTCGCAATTGCGGACCAATATTGTACCGCCCACTGAAATATCAGAATCTATTGTTGCGAAAACCCGTGCCATACAGGAAGTGCAGGTAGCTGAGAACAGGAGGCAGGTAGCAGTGGCTGATGCTGAAAGAAAAATTGCTGAAGCAAGGGGTGATTCTGCACAGGCAGTAATACAGGCTTCGGGCAGGGCAGAGGCTATTAAGAAAGAACAGTTGTCGTTAACTCCTTTGTACATTGATTATATAAAAGTGCAGAAATGGTCGGGGCAGGTGCCTACCACTGTTGCAGGTAGCAATTCAGGTTTTTTAATTCAGTTACCTAAAACAGGTAAAGAATAACCGGCAGCTAAATATGGGATTGCAGTGTAAATAAAATATGGTTATATCTGCTAATTAAATTGTGGGTAAAGATGCCCATTGGTATGCATGTGAACCGAGCGTGGCAACGATGCTGCTCATTGCTTCCATGCCCGGACAACCATATTTTTTATTTAGCCAATTTTTTTTTATAGTAATTGCCAATGTTTTTTCACAACTATTTTCTATCTGCAAATGCCAGCTTTATGCCGAGGGCAATTAAGGCGCTACCGCAAATTTTATTGATATAGCCGGAGACTTTTTTATTGGTGTTAAGTTTTGAAAAAATAGCTGCGGCAAAACTTGCCAGCATAAGGCACCACATCGTGCCGGTAAAAGTAAATGTAGCACCGAGCATCAAAAATGGGAGCACTGTATTTTTTAAAGCGGGGTCAATAAACTGCGGCAGAAAGGAGATAAAAAACAACGCCACTTTTGGATTTAGCACATTGGTTATAACTGCATCACGAAAAACTTTTAACAGGTTAACCTGCTGGTGATGAATAATATTTCCGGTATTAAAACTTGTTTTTGCCCTAAGCATGCCAATGCCCATATACACCAGGTAAGCAGCCCCGGCATATTTAATAATATTAAAAGCCACCATTGAATTTGAAATAATTATGGAGAGCCCAAGCGCCGCCAATACAGTATGAATGAGGGAGCCGGTGGCAATACCTGCCACTGACATGATGCCGGCTTTTTTGCCCAATGCCACACTTCTGCTGAGGATAAAAATAGTGTCGTTGCCCGGCGTAATATTCAATAGCACAGCGGCTGCTACAAAGGTTTCAAAATGTATTATCCCCGTCATAAGTATTCATTTTTATTTTGGTATTTTTTAGACTGCTACCAGCGTTTTCATTTACATGAAACGACATGGCTGTATTGATATGCAGCACAAATATATTTTTCATTTGGGTTATCTATAATCGTTTTATTCCACAATATTTATTTTTTAAAAAATTAAAAGTGATGATATTTGAATAGTTAAAATACAAAGTTTTCCTATTCTTTTATTTCGCAAATAATTAAGCAGCCTGTTTAACTATCGGCATATTAATTTGAATGGGGAATAAAATTGATAACATACCTTGACATGTTTGCTTTGTAAGGGATAAAAAAAATTGTGCGTAAATTTTATTTTCCCTAAGGTATTTTTAAAATATATTTAATCTATGGAAGCGCATTACAAAACACTGCAAACTATATATAATATTACCCTGCAAGATCCCCAACCTACCAGCTATCAATGCAGGCCGAGGGAAATAATCCTGCGACAGTACCAGGATTGGACGGTGATACAACAGGACCTTACTTTACTGGAAGAGGAAGGCCTGGTAATTACCAGTCAAAAAGATACCCTTATAATTACCATTACCCCCTCCGGCATTCAAAAAATTAGTTCAGCAGATTATACTTTTCAGGATCAGTAATTTTATTTTTGTGCCATCTTATTACCTGTAAAATATTTTTTTTGGGAAAATCATTATGCATCAAAACAGCACATTAAAAAAATTATCAGAAGCCTTGCACCTGAGCATATCAACTGTTTCAAGGGCTTTAAAAAATCACCCTGATATTTCGGAAGAAACAAAAAGAAAAGTGAAGGAATTGGCGGCAGCGCTTGACTACGAACCAAACAGTTTCGCCATCAACCTGCGCAATAATACCAGTAATGTGTTAGGGGTACTGGTTCCATCTATTGATAATTTTTTTTACGACTCTTTTATTTCTGCCGTTGAAAAAGAAGCCCGCCAGATGAACTATTCTGTATTGATCATGCAATCTGGCGAAAACAGTGAAACAGAAGCGGCCAACCTTAAAGTGATGAAGAACAACCGGATAGCCGGCATATTTGTTTCCATCACTACAGAAACTGAAAGCATAGCACCTTTTTTAAAATTGCAGGATCAAAATATACCTGTATTATTTTTCGACAGGGTACCCGATTATGAATCCTGTAATAAAATTTGCCTGGCAGATAAAGCCGCAGCACGGATTGCCGCCGAAGCAATCATTGCTAAAAAAAAGAAAAATGTGCTGGCACTTTTCGGACACCCCCGGTTAACCATTTCACAAAAAAGGCATATCTCATTTAGTGAAACTTTTAAAGAACTTTCGCCGGATACAAAACTTACCAACGGGTTTCCCCTTGGCCTTGATGATGCAAAAAACATCACTGCAAATGCTTTAGACCAAATAGACAGGCCCGATACAATTTTTTGCATGGGCGACCTTATCCTCATTGGAGCCATGCATGCGATACATGAAAGGGGCCTTCGGGTACCGGAAGATATTTCCATTATAACCATCAGCAATGGGTTTATGCCCACGCTGTATAACCCACGCATTACCTACGTAGAAACCAGCGGGTATAAATTAGGCAAGCTTGCCTTTCTGCGAATGATGAGTTGCCTTGCAGGCAATACATTTTTGCAGGAACTTACGGTAGAGTCAATGCTTGTAGAAGGCGGATCATTGTAAATTTTATTCCATATTATATTTCAAAACAATCTTATTTTTTTTGTTGCCCGGCTAAAAAGCCCCGGTCAACATTGTTGTGTCACTCACTTGTGCGTTATACCAATGTGGAACTTTTCCTGCAATTTATCCGAACAATAACCACCCACTTTATTTAAATACTTGTTTACAGTTAACATAAAACAATAAGGTGATCGTTGCCATGAACGCACCAGTCAGCGACATCTGATAACTATCGGACAGGGGATACAACAGACTGCTTTTATATAAATGTTGTTATCCAATAAAATTGTATCTTTTGATTAAATATTTAACGATGAAATTCATACAAACTTTTTGCATTGCTATTTTTGCTGCGCTCTCTTTCCTTTCATTTAGTTTGCCTTTTAATGCAATCGACCCGGTG
>JANMVB010000652.1:0-5293 GCA_031392305.1 Ferruginibacter sp. | reverse complement strand
TGCTCTTACTAATATTTGTTCGGTAACTAATTTTGTAGGTTGTGTAAAATAGGGCTGCACCGGAGCCGCATAAATGTAAAAAGTATAAGTATCAGACGGCGTTACGCCCAATGAATTTTCTGTTGCAATCATGGTGGGCCGCAGGTATAATGCACTTCCTGTTGCTTTGGGTATCCAGTTAATTTCCAGGCGGGTGATTGCTTTTAGGGCAGTCAAAAAAATATCATGCGGCACGGCAGGCATACACATGCGTTCTGCAGAAAGATTAAACCGTTCAATATTCAGATTGGGGCGTAACAATTTTGGGATTCCATCTGCACCCATCGTTGCCTTCATGCCTTCAAAAATACACTGGCAATATTGTAAGGCTTTAGATTGAGGGTCAAGCACAATACCCTGGTATGGAATGATCCTGAAATCACCCCATTGCCCCTCAGCATAATCCATTACAAACATGTGGTCAGAAGAATGTTTACCAAAAGGGATATTATTAAAGTCGATGTCTTTCAGTTTTGAGTTGTCTGTTTTGGTGATGTTGATATTCATTTTAATTTTTTGTTTCGGTAATTGTCGTAAAACCTTTCAGCTAGTTTTTAATCAGCAGTAAGAAGATTGGGGTTTAAATTTAAAACCTTTAGGTGAATATTTGAAAAATAGAAAGTAGGATTTACTTCGAACAGTTTGTGAGGAGAAACGAGGGCTTAGAAGGTCAATAGATTTTAATAAAGCATTAGCCGCCAATTAAAAGCTGTTTCAGTTTCTCCGGTTTTAATGAAATTATTTTTTATGAGCACTGAAAAAGAAGCAATATTTATTTTATCTGTCGCTGCAAATATTGATTTTACATTGGGTTCATTTCTTGCCCAAGTAATCATTCCACCCACAGCCTCTGTCATAAAACCTTTGTTTCTAAATTCTTCGTAAGTTCCGTAACCAATTTCTATTTCACCTGCTGCATTTGGTTCTCCGACAATACATAAGTCGCCTACCATTTTATTATCTGCTTTTGATATAGCAGTCCAAAGGGTTGAATACAAATAGTTTTTATTTTTGTCGCCAACGTTCGGTAAGATCGTTTGTTCCAATGCCTCTTTAAGTTCAGGCGAAATTATCCGGGATGTTTCATTCAAATTCAACTCCATCTCTAAAGTGTTGTCATCCCTTATGTATTTTAGAAGTTGGTCGTAAGTAAGCGGCCTTAAAATAAGACTTTCAGTTTCTATCATAATTATTTAGGTGTTGTAATGTTCTTCCGGCAACGTCTTCCAACGAGCCCTAGGCCGGGATGGGGGTTAATGTTTTCGTTTTCTCAGCCATGGTTTCACCTCACGAACCATGCATTAGCTTACTGCCAGTTTTAGCGCCAGTCATACAGCGCTCATTATATCAAAATAATTAAGCACAATTATTAATGCGGTTTATCAAATAAATATATTTCTATTTTTATTTTTTAATCCTGATTGAGCTAATCAATTTATCAAGCTTAGGTTCAAGCGTTTCTTTCATATTTAACCGGTCATAATAAATTACCGGTAAGTCTTTAATATCAAAGGGAAGCTCTATTCCTTCTTTCGAAGTGATGACAACATCCCTTTTTATTCCTTTTGCATAGCCAATTTCATAAAACACATTCGGGCTCATTTCACTAACATCTGCAATCACAAAATCTGATTGCTTAATACCTTCCAGAATTTTACCAGTAATTGGGCTTAAATTCAAGTCTTCATCCGTTCGGTCTGTCCTGTAATCATTATTTTTACATACCAATTTAAAACTTTCATAAACGTCTTTATACTCATTTTTGAAAGACATTATTGTGAATACTTTTCTGGATCGTTTCAAATTTTCACAAATAGATATAAGATTATCAGCCAGGCTTTCCGCACAATTCTGTGTTGCCACCACATTCAGATCATCATACCTAAAATCATCCGCTAACAGGTAAGCGTAATTATCAGCAAAGTTTTTCTTTTCTACTTTATGAAGTTTTTGCCCGGAACCACCAAAGGTTCCGATACCTAAAATTGGTTTGCCTGCAAGGCGGGCAAAGTTTGCTGCAACATACGTGCCCTCGTTACCGGCAATAAAGATTGCCACATCGGCGTGGGCAATTTGTTCAGGTATTTCGGGGGTTTCCTTTCCAAACCCCCAATCTTTATAATCTGAATTTAATATTTTACCAACTTTATGAACTTGTTTGTCTTCCTGTCCTTCACATATATAGCTTATGATCTGACTTTGTGGATTTCCTCCGTTTTTTTCCAACCAGCTATTTGCAGACTCTGCAATTCTTTTGTCTAATGATCCTCTGCAGCCATTTAAAAGTACATGCCCCCTTTGCATGATCAACTCCCCCAATTTTGTTACAAATTGATGGCATAACTCCCCATTCTTTTCAATATTACTTAGAGATCCTCCAATAAATATTTTCATGGTAATTATTTTACTTAATTGCTTTTACTCAACTGTATCTCTTCCACCGGTTGATAAAGTTGCCGCTAACAAATATATATGATATCAAAAGCTATCTTTTAAACTTTTCGGATATTTAAGACCATTCATTTAGTTTTATACATTCTATATTGTTATTAGTAGAATCAGCCAAGGTTTCACCTCACGAACCAGGCTCTTGCTTACTTCCCGTTCTCTTTATAAGGTTTCTCTTAGTTTTAAAAAAACAACATTCATTTCATTAAAGCTTGTATCGGATTACCCAGGTTTAAATTTAAGAACCTTTTGAGCGAAAATTTGTAGAATAGAAAACAGTATTTACTTCCAATTGTTTGTGAGGTGAAACCCAGGTGGTTGGGTTCTTTATAAAAAAGACTTAAACTGCTTTTCACAAAAACCTGTGGTGATCTCCAAACGCTCACATCAAGTAACTTCTCCGAAAAAATTAGTTGTGCATCAGCCACCATTGTTGGCAGCAGTTTTATTCTTTTCCATAGAATGAAGAATTATCTACTTCAAACCTTTCTACCTCAACAATTTCAAGTATTTTGTTTTTGTTAAATTCTAAGGTCATTTTGAATTCGAATGGGAAGCTGTCAGTTGTTTTAAACCCATCACCACGTTCTTGATCACCATTAGATCCATATTGTAGTTCAACGCTAACTACCCCGGTTCCTGATACGAATAATTCTGTATCAATAATAATTATTTCATCTATTTCAATATCGGATATCCCATCAAATGTAGTATGTGTTGATAATTCTAGGAGTTCATCGGGAAAGTCATCTAGTATATGATCTGAAAGTAAATCTTGTATGTTTGATATCTCTAGTTTCTTTTCTTTTGGGGGTGTAGCAATAACAACCAGAAACTTATAGTTGGCTTTATTTTTAACATAATTCCCTATTTCTTTAATGGTATCCTTTTTTTCTGATGTCAGTCTGCCTGACTTAACTTCAATTACCACCATTTCTTTTCCTTTTTTCGCAATTAAGTCTGCTGTATATTTATTAATTTCCTTCTCTTTAGAAACTTCATAACCATTTTGTTGGTATTCCTCTGCCAGCTGTTCAACAGCGATAGCATGAAGATATTTTTGTAAATATTTTTTCTTAATTTCCATTTACATCATGTTTAAATTTATACATTGAATAATTTAGAATTCCACATTCTACGTAAACGATATGATCTTCGCTATCAAAAGCTTCCAAAAGCTCAGTAATGATCTCTCCACTTATGCCGGAGAAATCAATGATATTAAAATCACTTTTGGAAAGATCTATTATTCCTGCAGTTCTTAGTTTAACTTGTTTATCATCAATGAATAATCTTCCTGTTAAACAGTCCCAAATGGGCTTACTTATATTATCGGCATCGGTCCCAGTACTTTTTTTAAAGAAATAATAGACTATGCCGTACAAGTCTTGCTTGTCATACAATTTACATCCAGGATTAAATTTTTCTAAGGACGATCCCAATTGATCTTCATAGTTTGTCTTTGAGATTTTACTCTTGAAAGTTTTAGCTCCTTGGTAAGCTTTTGGTTGTCGTTTTATAATAAAGCTAAGCATATATATAAGTCTACTAAAATTACTGCATAGTTGGCAGCAGTTTTTATTTAAAATCTATTGCATCTATTATCTGGTTCATTGATTCATTGTAGTAATGCAGTTTTATTGGAAAGGTTGTGAAATGTATTAAATGCTCGCTGGATATTTCATAATCAATTGAGGATTTTGATGATGACAATGGTGAGATATAAAGTTTTTCAATAAAAGGTCTAAAATCGTAGCCTTGAGAATTTATTTTTTTTAGCTCAGCAATGTATAAACTGAATCTGTTATTAAAAAAGCTTCGGAATTCATTTGAGTCATATATCTTGAGCATTATTTCAGCTGTTGAACACAATCCTGCTAACTCGCGGATAAATTCAGATTGTATTTCATTAATGTCGCCCAAGTCCCTATTTGCAATAATTTTTAATGTCCAAAAACATCCTAATATTTTTGCTTCAAGTATTTCGAAGCTATTTGGATATTTATCATGTGACATGTCATGAAATATTGTTGAAAGATTTTCAGAGGCAAGAAACAGTTTTTCTACTGTAGTAAATTTTTCATCTCTAATTGTTTCAAATATGTACGTAATGTCAACCTTTTTCATAAATGTAAATAAGAAATGATTTTTTTAGGTTTACTTTTCATGATATTATGCCTGTAGTAGGAGGACTTGAAAATTGCTGCCAACTCTTATAAAAGTATCCGCATAGCCCCTCAAAAAAAGCCCGCAAGGTTTATGTAGCTTGCAGGGGCTGTGCGGTATACTTTTGTGTTGACCGACGTTTGAGTTATTTAGGTATAAAGTATTAGCCTGATTTTGGGTCACCTTTTTTTAAATGCCAGTAGAAGCATATAAAAAGCTGCGAAATAATTTTAAAAAGAGCTGTTTTGTTTTTTGCTTTTTTATTCTTTAGTAAAAATATGTTTTTGAGGCTGTACAATTCAATTTATTTTGAGCTGTATGCATAGCACTTCCAGCAGCAGCATTGCTGTTTAAAAAAATAGTATTCGTGTAAAAATGTAGCGTCACTTTATCCATCGTCATTAAAAGTGACTGCTATTAATTGAAGCGTTTGTTTCTTACAACAGGGGCATTCATTAAAAACTACTTTAAACTGCTCCAGTAATCTTATTTGCCAGGATATTTTTATTTTGGCAGGGTGCGGTGGTAGTTGCATTAAAGCACAAATCATTTTTAACCGCTTTGTTCTACCCCGGTTTGCCAGGTATCCGGTAGTTCTTATTTTACAAAACTGTTTGGGTAAAATGTGTTGTTCAAATCG
>JANMVB010000633.1:0-3118 GCA_031392305.1 Ferruginibacter sp. | reverse complement strand
ATATTCACGACCATCCAATTTGGGTAAAGGTTTGGTACCTTAACCCAACTACATTTAACAGTGCACCGATGTTTTTATTGAGCACTGATTTACCTGAAAATGATTATGTAACGCAAACCATTACGCACCGGTTGTACGATGGGAATGTAGCAACAAAAGTTGCCCAGTTTATTTTGTTGGGTGTAGGCGGTGCTAAACTGATGGATGAAATTAATTTTAATCCCGAGATTTACCATTTAAACGAAGCACATGGCCTGAGTGCGGCTTTTTATTTATACAGGAAATTTGGAAATTTAGCAGAAGTTAAAAAGCGGTTGGTTTTTACAACGCATACTCCGGAAGAAGCTGGTAACGAAAAGCATGATATTTATTTATGCCAGAAGATGAGTTATTTCTGCGGAATGCATATTGATGATGTACGAAAAATTACCGGCATCAACGATGACCTTTTTAATCATTCACTGGCAGCTTTGCGATTTGCAAAAATAGCAAATGGTGTTTCGCAATTGCATGGTGAGGTAAGCCGGAAAATGTGGGGTAAGTACCCGGGTATTTGTGAAATTAAAGCCATCACCAATGCGCAAAACTGGCGCTACTGGGCAGATAAGCAATTGTACAAAGCCAAAGTAGATAGCAACGATGTTTGGTTTGATGACCGTAAAAGATTTTTGAAGAAAAGGGCCATGGACCTGGTAGCAGACCAAACCGGCAAATTAATGGATCCGGATGTGTTGACAATAGTTTGGGCCCGGCGTTTTGCAGGATACAAAAGGGCTGAATTGCTTACAAGGGATCATAAAAGATTTGAAGCCCTATTAAATAACCCTAAATACCCGGTGCAAATTATTTGGGCAGGAAAACCTTATCCATTGGATTATCCGGCTATCAATGATTTTAATCACCTGGTGCATTTAAGCAAGCAATATAAAAATGTTGCTGTATGTGTGGGTTACGAACTTTCATTGAGCAAGCGGTTAAAACAGGCGGCTGATGTTTGGCTCAATAACCCAAGGGTGCCAAGAGAAGCAAGTGGAACCAGTGGCATGACGGCAGCCATGAACGGGGCTGTTAACTTTAGTACCAACGATGGCTGGATTTGTGAATTTATAAATAACGGTAACAATGGTTTTGTGGTACCGCCAATTGACTACGAAAATATTCATGTGCAGGAACAGGATGAGTATGATCTTAATCAGTTATACGACATTTTGGAGCAACAAATTATCCCTTTATATTATGACCAAAAGGATACCTGGCGCAACATTATGAAAAATGGTATGAACGATGTACAGGTGCAGTTTGACAGTAACAGGATGGCTGATGAGTACTACGAGGTAATGTATAAATAATATTAACTTTCAAATCATAAAGCCTCTGTAAAGGGGCTTTTTTTATACGGTAAAGTGAACCTTAGTTAAGGCTTTTTCGTTAATTGCAATATGAATAGAACGATCATACTATCACTTGTAATTCTTTGTTCATTGGTATCCTGTGCTAAAGATGATGCCAATGGCCGCACCTATACTTATACTGCCCCTGTAATTCCGGCTGATACAACTACAACACCTAATAATACCGACACTACAAGGTCATTGCTGGCACTGGGAGATTCTTACACCATTGGCCAGTCGGTACCAGAGGCAGATAGGTTTGCAGTGCAGGCTGCCAAATCGCTAACTGCCGATAAATTTAAATTCTCAGCGCCGGAAATAATTGCCCAAACGGGGTGGACAACCGGGTTTTTATTAAAAAGACTTTCAGATGCAGCTCCGCAACAACCGCAGTATGATATTGTAACTTTATTAATTGGCGTAAATAACCAGTACCAGAACAGGACGCAGCAGGAATACACAGATGAGTTTTTAATTCTGCTTAAAAAGGCAATTCAATATGCAGGAAATAATAAGAAAAGAGTGATTGTGTTATCGATACCTGATTATAGTGTTACACCATTTGCAAGCGGCAGCGACAAAGCTTCGATAGCAAGGGAAATTGACGCTTTCAATGTGATTAATAAAACGATTGCCATGCAGCAAGGGGTAAATTATATTGACATTACCCCTTCATCCCGCCTTGCAGCAAATGACCAGTCACTCACTGCTAATGATGGGTTACATCCTTCCGGGCTGCAATATAAATTGTGGTCAGATTTATTGGTGCCGGCGATAAAAATAGCCCTACAATAAGTCACAATTTTTATTTTCATCTTTATCAGAATATTTATGATTTTGGTGCCCTGGCTAAGAAGCAATGAGCAGCATCGTTGTGTCACTCACTTGTACCGCATACCTCTTTGGAACTTTACCCACGTTATAAATAGCTAATCACCCGGAGTTACAATTATTAAAATAAATTTGCAATAAAATTTATCATTCATGCAAGCCTACGAAAAGAAAATTGAAATCCGCTGGAGTGATTTGGACCCTAACTATCATCTCCGCCATTCTGTGTATTACGATTATGGTGCTTATTGCCGCATCTCATTTTTAAATGAACATGGAATTACTCCCGCATTTATGTTACAGCAAAATATTGGCCCCATCATTTTTAGGGAGGAGTGCCTGTTTAAAAAGGAAATAAAATTTGGGGATGAATTAATGGTGAATGTAAAATTGGATAAAGCGACTGCCGATTTTTCGAGATGGACCATGATACATGAGTTGTGGAAAAACGGAAATATCCTGGCAGCAATAATTACTGTAGATGGTGCATGGCTGGATACAAACGTGCGTAAACTTGCGAAACCTCCTGTGGAGTTTAAAGCGGCATTTGAAAATATGGAAAAGACTGAACGATTTGGGCTTATAGAAAAAAAATAGGTGCAAATAATCTTCAATATTGCAATACTTGAGTACTTACAAATTGTGTGGGAAAAGCTCCATAGCGATACACAGTACAAGAGTGCGACGCCAATAAAGTTGAACAAAAAAATATCGCCGGGACAATAAAACTTAATTGTGAAACCCGGATTATTTCGGGGCTTAATAGATATTCTACGCTTGGCCAATAAAAATTTTTCTCCAATTTTAATTTTTCTATGTTAATAGCAGGTTCTTTTGAAATTGTGCAGGAGGCTTTCGATTTTAAATTACCATTTCTTTTATGCTTGGTGCTACCA
>JANMVB010000573.1:0-1860 GCA_031392305.1 Ferruginibacter sp. | reverse complement strand
GGCATGTAACACACGACAGGCTGGTGAATTATATGAAAGCCATTTCGGCTGCTGCACCCGATAGAGTGAAATTAGAAACGATGGGTTTTACTTATGAAGGCAGGCCGCAGGTTTTATTAATTATAACGTCGCAAAAAAATCAACAGCGGCTGGAAGAGATACGGCAGCAGCATTTGTTATTGAGCGATCCTGCAAAATCTGCTTCGGTAAATATAGATAACATGCCCATTGTAGTTTGGATCGGCCACTCTATTCATGGCAATGAACCCAGCGGAGCCAATGCATCTTTAGTAACGGCTTATTATTTAGCTGCGGCGCAGGGAAAAAATATTGATGAACTTTTAGAAAACACGGTGATACTTTTTGATCCTTCGTTTAACCCTGATGGCTTGCAGCGGTTTTCTACCTGGGCCAACCAGCATAAAAGTAAAAATTTAGTTACCGACCCTAACAGCAGGGAGTTTAACGAAGTGTGGCCCGGCGGAAGATTTAATCATTACTGGTTTGATTTAAACAGGGATTGGTTGCCGGCAGTGCATGTGGAAAGCCAGAACAGGCTGCAGTGGTTTCATAAATGGAAGCCGAATATTTTAACCGATCATCATGAGCAGACGAGTAATGCCACTTTCTTTTTTCAGCCGGGTGTACCGTCGAGGGTAAATCCTTTAACGCCGGAAAAAAACCAAGAGCTTACAGCCAAATTGGGTAAGTATCATGCAAAGGCATTGGATAAAATTGGGTCGCTGTATTTTACCAAAGAAAATTATGATGATTTTTATTATGGCAAAGGTTCTACTTACCCTGATATAAATGGTGCCATTGGAATTTTGTTTGAGCAGGCCAGCAGCCGTGGTCATGCACAGGAAACAGTGAATGGTATTTTAAAATTTCCTGCAACAATAAAAAATCAATTTGTTACGGCACTCTCTACATTAGAAGGTGCAAAAAATTTACGCAAAGAATTTTTAAATTGGCAGAAAACTTTTTATGCTGATGCCATGCAGCAGGCTGCAAAAGCAAACACACAGGCTTATGTTTTTGGCAGCGCTGATGATAAAAATAAAACACAGCAATTTGTTACCATGTTGCTGCGCCACCAAATTGAAATATTTAAACCAAAAAATAATATTACTGCAAATGGCAAAATGTTTAAAACAGACGAAGCATATGTTGTGCCAATGAATCAACCGCAGTATAAATTATTACAAACCATTTTTGAAAAAACTTTAAATTATAAAGACAGTTTATTTTATGATATTACAGCATGGACAATGCCTTTAGCTTTTGGTTTACGCTACAACGAATTAAATACAGCGCAATACAATAATAATTTACTGGGAGAAAAAATTACGGCAGCAAATATAGAAACCGGTTTTATAAATGGTGAGAAAAGTAATTATGGTTATTTAATGGAATGGAACGAACTGCTTGCTCCTGCTGCATTGTACGAGTTACAAAAAAATAATTTAATTGCAAAAGTAGCTGCAGCAAAATTTGAAATACCCATTGGCGGCACCAATAAAAATTTTAATGCAGGTTCAGTTTTTATTCCGGCACAGAATCAACCGGTGGATGCGACTGCATTATTTTCTTTGTTAGAAGGCATAGTAAAAAAATACAGCATAACTATTAATGCATTACAAACGGGTAATGCTGTTAGTGGTATTGATATGGGCAGCAGAAAATTTATTGCCTTAACAAAACCAACTATTGCCATGATAACCGGTGCCGGTGTTAGTGCAACAGATGCCGGAGAAATTTGGCATTTGCTTGATCAGCGAATGAATATACCGGCAACACACCTGGAGCCTGCAATATTTAACCGTGTAGATTTAAACAAATACAATACACTGATAATGG
>JANMVB010000564.1:0-6431 GCA_031392305.1 Ferruginibacter sp. | reverse complement strand
TCCCAACGTTCATCATCTCCCCAAGTTAAATAATCAGCGTAAGTGTATTTGGTATCCTTTTTAAGTGCTAATCCCATTTTACTATTTTAATGATGCTAATGTATGTAATATTATAGTGCCTTGCTTAAAACTTCAACCATCAAACCCGAAACTTCAAACTTATACTTCACAAACTCTTCCTCAACCTCACCAACTTTTCCAATAACGCTTCCAATTTATCAAGCTGCAACATATTTGCTCCATCGCTTAGTGCCTTTGATGGGTTGGGGTGAGTTTCAATAAATAAACCATCCGCACCGGTTGCTATGGCAGCTTTGGCAATGGTGCCGATCAGTTGAGGGTTGCCCCCGGTAACTCCACTGGTTTGATTGGGTTGTTGCAGTGAATGGGTACAATCCATTATTACGGGTACATCGTGTTCTTTCATCCAGGGAATATTTCTATAATCCACCACCATATCCTGGTAGCCAAATGTATTGCCCCTTTCTGTTAGCATTACTTTTTCGTTACCGGCGTTTTGAATTTTTTGTACCGCAAATTTCATGGAGGGGCCACTTACAAATTGCCCTTTTTTTACATTCACTATTTTGCCCGTTGCTGCTGCTGCAAGCAACAGGTCTGTTTGCCTGCAAAGAAAGGCTGGTATCTGCAGCATATCAATATATTCCGCTGCCATGGCGGCTTCCTCATGCGCATGAATATCAGATACGGTGGGTAAATGATACCTGTCCCCAACTTTTTTTAATAAGCTCAAAGCTTTCAGGTCGCCTATGCCTGAAAAGGAAGTACCGCTGGTCCTGTTAGCCTTGCGGTAAGATGATTTAAATACATAAGGGATGCCGAGATTTCTACAAATGCCGGCAACTTTATCTGCTACTTCCATTACTATCTCTTCACTTTCTACCACACATGGGCCGGCTATTAAAAAGAAATTATTTGCATCATATTGTTGCTTGTTAAAAAGTTCGTGCAGGTAATTTTTCATTGCTTGTTTTTTTATGAATGCCGCAAAGTTATTTCATTAGAAAGTTATAGTATTAATAAATTGGAGATGGCTTTTAGGGTGAGGCTTCGGCTGTTGGTTGGGAGACCAACAGCGGCTGGAGAATATACCGCAGGTAAAGTTCCACATAGGTATGCGGTACAAGTGAGTGACACAACGATGCTGACCAAGGCTGTACTGTCCGGACAATAAAAAAACCATGCAGAAACTATTGCCCGATTGCTTTCATAAACTCTTCTTTTTTTCTGCGGGCTACATCGAGGAGGGTGCCATTTTTCATGAGTACCTGCCCACCTTCGCCTTTGATATATTTTTCGATGAGGTTTTTATTAATAATATAGGAGTGGTGTATTCTTATGAAAACAGACTGGGGCAAAAGGTCTTCAAAATCTTTCAATGTTTTTGTAACGGTAATTTTAGCCCCGTTGGTTAAATGAAAACAGGTATAATTGCTGTTGGCTTCCAGGTAAATAATATTGGCCGTTTCCACAAATTGCAAGCCTTCCATGGAGGGGATGGCAATCCGTTGCATTTCTTTTTTATCGTGCAGTAGGTTTTGTAACAACATTTCGAGCCGCTCATTGCCGGCAACCATTTTTCTTTTTTGTGCCGCTTTTTCAAGGGCGGTTTTCAGGTCTTCTACCTCAATCGGTTTTACCAGGTAATCAAGCGCACTAAATTTTATTGCCCTGATGGCATAGTGATCGTAAGCCGTAATAAAAATTATTTCAAAATCTTTTTTAGTGAGTTGCTGCAACATAGTAAAGCCATTCATCCGCGGCATTTCAACATCTAAAAAAACAACATCCGGCGACATCTCTTCCAGTAAATTTATTCCATCTGCCCCGTTATCGCATTCGCCAATTACAATAATATCAGCACAGTGATTGGCAAGCTTTTGCTTTAATGAATTGCGGCTGCTGGTTTCATCATCTATAATTATTGCTGTGAGCATATTGGCGCATATTAAGGTTGATTGATAAGGTTTACTTCTACTTTTGTGCCGGTGGGGTTTCCCAATTCATCATACAGATCGGTGATTTTTACGGCACCATTATTTTGCTGGTTAAACAGGTTGATACGTTCGGATGTTATCTGCATGCCCAGCGATTGATAAGCAGGTTTATTGAGTTGTTTATAAGCTGCTGCTTTTGCACGTCCTACGCCATTATCTTCAATAGAATAATGCAACTGGTTATTGATAACGGATACGTTTACCAGCAATTTTTTATCGGCTTCTATTTTATTGAGCAGCCCATGGTGTATGGCATTTTCTACAAAGGGTTGTATTACCAGCGGGGGTACTTTGTAATCGCCGTTTATTATTTCGTTGCTGATATTTACCTGGTACAAAAATTTATTGTCGAACCGCAGTGCCTCCAGTTCCAGGTACAGTTGCAGTGTTTCCATATCCTTCCAGCAGGGTACAATATTGCTTTTTGAATTTTCAAGGATTGACCTGATAAGCCGGGCAAATTTTGATAAATAAACAGTGGCTTTTTCTTTCTCCTCCATCTGTATCAGGTTGTCGATTGAGTTGAGGCAATTAAAAATAAAAAGCGGGTTCATCTGTGCTCTTAATGCCATCATTTCTGTTGCTGCAATTTTTTGTTTCATTTCCGCCTCGTGCCTTATTAATTGTATCCTCTTTTTTATAAATAAATAAATGATACAAGCCGTTATTACAATGCAGGCAGTAATAAACCACCATGTTTGCCAGTAGGCAGGTTTTATAATAAAGGCAAATGATGCCGGGCTACCCCAGTTACCATCCCAGCCAAGTGCCCTTACCTGGAAAGTATAGGAACCCGGCTGCAGACTGGCATAAGAAACGGTATGCTGGTTGGTACCTGTAGTAAAGCTGGTGTCAGCACTGCCTGATAAACGGTAGCTATACAAAATTTGCTTTTCGTTAATAAACCCCGGTGATGAAAACTCGAATTGCAACTGGTTTTGTTTATGGCTGAAATATGTATTTACTGTATTAGGTGCATAGGTAGAATCCGGCGAAAACACCTTTGTAATATAGACAGGTAAGGGAGGTGTTTTTTCCATTTCGCCATCTGTAATATGTGCCAGCCCTTCGCCTGTTGCAATCCATAGCGAATGATCTTTACTTATTTGCATACCAATAATGCTGGTAAAAAAATTATGTACCCTGCTAAAATTAAAAACCCTGTAACCCGTATCACGGGGAATTAATTTATCCAGCCCGTTGTAAGATGCAATCCAGTAATTGCCTTTGCCATCTTCCATTATTTCTTTCACCCAGTTGGAGGTAAGCCCGCTGGCCTGGTTAAAATTCGAAATAGTAAAATCATCGTTTTTATTTTTCACCATCCGGTAAAGGCCCTGGTACCTGCTGCCTGCCCATATATTTTCTTTTTCATCCTGGTAAAGCCAACGAATATTTTCGCCGGGCAAATAATTTTTGTTTTCAATAATTTTTAGGCTGTCATTTGTATAGAAATACTTTATGCAAAAAAGGCCGTTCCCCCAGGTGCCTGCCCATAAATTACCTAACCTGTCAATCAACAAACTGCTTATGCGGTAATCGAGTATTTTAATTGTTTTTTTACCGGCAGTAAAATATAAACTGGTAAGATTGGCCGAAAAAAAATTGCCATCTTTATCGCTGATAACCCTTGATACATTATTGGGTAATGCCGCCAGCTTTTTATCATACCTAAAGGTTACCGTATCAAATGTTGCCATATTGTAAAAGCCCACCATCATGGGTATAGCAGCATTTTTTACAACATTAAAATACATTTCAGCACCTCTATTTATAACGGGTGTAAACCTGCCGGTAACCTTATCAAACACCTGCACACCGTTGTAGGTACTCACAAGAAAATTGTTTTCTTTAAAAGGAAATAGCAGGTATAAATTGTCATTCGTCCACACACCATTATCAAGTGGATACAGGGTGATGCCGGATTTGGTTACCATTTTAGAAAGGCCCACTGCTGTACCAATCCAAATATTTTTTTCCCTGTCCTGGAATATGTCGGTAATAATGTTTGAACTAAGCCCATCATTTACAGTTATCAATTTGTGCGATCCATCGGGATTTATTTTTACCAGCCCAGCCTTGGTACCAAACCACAAAGTTCCATCCGCTGTTTCTACAATTGCGTTGATAATATTTTTCTGCAACGCAGCAACGTTAAAGGCTGCAGGAAGCGGCTCAAATAGTATGGGTTTATTTTTTTGAGGAAAACCGGCAATTAATTTAAGACCGGTTGTGGTGCCTGCCCAAATCCTTTTTTTTGAATCCTGGTAAATTTTTATTTCCGGATATTTATAAGGCCCTTCGTTTACCTCAGCAATCAGTTCGAAATTTTTATTAAAAAGCCTGATAAAATTATCACCCGTAGCAATAAAGGAAGTGTCATTGAGTATCGCAATATCCGTAAAGGTAGAAGTGGGGTAAAGCTGACCGGGAATTACCAGCTTTCCATCTTTTAATAACTGCAGGCCCTTTCCATCTGTGGTTGCAATTACCTGCTGCCACGGCGTAGTAATAAAACGGTTTACTACAGCACCTGCAACCGGTGTTGTATAGCTCACTTTATTTTCTGCAATACCATTGATGCTGCCATTGTTCAAAGCAATGTAAACCAGCCCGTTTTTAGCTTCGTAAAAATCATTTACCATATTATGCTGCAGGCCGTTTGCATTGTTGTAGCCGGTAAATGTATGTCCATCATATTTACTCAATCCTTCCAAAGTAGCAATCCACAAAAAACCTTTTGAGTCCTGGAACACACGCCGGATGGCATTTGAAATCAACCCATCATTAACGGTATAGTTTTTAATTATTAGTTGCTGTGCCGGTACTGGGTTTTGCCATCCGGAAAGCAGAAAGATGAATAGTGTAACAAAACCATATCGCATAGTTTAAAGTTAATGTAGATTTTATTAAGGGTTATCCTGCAGGCCGTTTATATAAAAAAGCTTTCCTTGTATGCAATCATATTTTTTTATTGTCCGGGCTGAGAAGCTATGTGGCACACTGTTGCGTCGCCCTCTTGTACCGCAAACCTATTGGTAGCTTTACCCACAATATATTTTCAAAGTGGTACTTTAAGGTTGGCAACCTTTAGCTCAGGAGTTGGTAATTTATTGCTGACAAACTTCATTCGCATGCCTTGTAATTAATACCCAGGTTCCATTTGTTTTTTGCCAAATATGGGTATAGCGCCTTTTTATTGTTTGCCCACCTTTTGGGTTACCCATTACCGGTACCACGGTTTCGTTGCCCATGGTAATTACTAAATTTTCTTTAATCAGTATTTTTTCCATTTCAAATTTATAGCTGGTATAAGCAATGCCCCCGGACATAACCCGTTCTACCTGCCCTCCAATTACAACTGTATTTCTGGGGGAGTTTACCATAAAATCAGGCACCCATATTTTTCGCAGTGTGGCAGTATCTTTTTGCATGATTGCCTGTATATGATTTTCTTCAAGTGCCTTTATTTCGGCTTCAATACCATTGTTTTGAGCATAAGTGCAATGGAAAATTAATAACAGGAATAAGGTGGGGATAAATTTTTTCATCCGTAGAATTTAGTTGTTGATTGTATGATACCTCCTTAATGAAAGCATGTTGTTTTTAATGTATCGGAATTATTAATATTACAACTTAAGTTACCGAATGATTCATTGTACAAGACAACTCAAATAAGCCGCTACTGATGTTTTGCTCATTACAACTATGCAAAACCTTTCTAACACAATTCAATGATTTGAAGGCATCATTTTCTTTTTTTTCTTGATAAAAAAAAGAAACAAAAAAAATCAAGGCTGCATAAAAAAGGGCTCCCGAGTTCCACTTCGTTCGTCGGGACACGTAAAAATTTGAATACTTGTCTAAAATGAAATTAGTCACAGCTTTTGAATATACCCAAACATATGTACGACTTACGGGCAAAAAGCAAAGCCGGACATTTGTAATATCAATTTCCTTTCTTAACGACAAGCATTCAAATTTTCTTAACGCCTTTTTTATGAGGCCTAGCCTAAGCATTCGAACTAAATACATATTCCTATTCCCTCTAAATATCACGTGGGAAAAGATTCCCAAAGATATGCCGTACAAGAGGGCGATGCAACGATGCCCCTTATAGCTTGACAGCCCGGACAATAAATTTTTAAAGAATTATTTAGGCTTCATTTTGTGTTCCATAATTAATTGCACAAAGTATTAGCCCTGATAAAAGTAGCACCACCTGGCGAAGGTGATAGCCTCACCCCACGTTTTAATACAACTGATCGTCCGGTGATATTTACTACGGCGGTACTTGTAACCTGGAACGAATTATTGGCGATGGTTATCGGGTTGCGTGCCATAATAAAATGCCTGCCGGAATTATAGAATTCATTCGTTGCAAAAAATACATTGTCTGGTGCAATGGCATTG
>JANMVB010000558.1:0-3306 GCA_031392305.1 Ferruginibacter sp. | reverse complement strand
GCCTTCAAGTTTATTAAAGATGTTGCCCTGGACTGGGACGAAAGCAAATACCTGGAGGCGGAACCCGGCGAATATATTACTGTTGTACGCAAAGCAAAAGGAACAAATAATTGGTTTGCAGGTAATGTAAACGGTGAGCAGGCCCGTGTTTCAAAAATTTCATTTGATTTTTTGGAGAAAGGAAAATCTTATATTGCCACTATTTATGCGGATGCAAAAGATGCACATTTTAAAACCAACCCACAGGCTTACACCGTTCGAAAATTGGTTGTGAACAACAAATCGAAACTATCACTATTTTCTGCACCAGGCGGTGGTTTTGCCATCAGTATTATTGAGACGGAAAAAAAATAATGTGGAGGGGGTTGATTTTAAAACAGAGTTATCCCAGCCTGATATTTACTGAAGGGATAGAATAGTAAATCATGCACTTTTCTAAACTGAAAGTGTCAATGTCTTTGCTTTACATCATCATGCAAAAATGAAAGATTTTGTTTTGGCGGGATGTAAAATTTGTAAAGTGTCTGTTTCAATATTTTGATAAGCAGGGGTCTTTTTGTATAGGCTTTAATAACCTGGTTATAGGACGTTCAATACAAGAGGTATAATAAATGAAACAAACCAATCATCATGGAGGTTACTAAATACTTTGACCTGTTATTTTTTGTTCAATCTTTTTTCCAGCAACTTCATATAATAACCACCAACAACACTTCTTGCCTGGAAACCAACCTGTGTGCCATCTGTAGTTTCATGCCAGTCTCCCAAAGGAACACGGGAACTTGTTTGAGTGGCGAATTTATAAATCGGATTAATCAAAGCATCAAAACTTTGTTTGTTGCCAGTAAGTGCAGCCGTCCACATTATCCAGTCGCTTTTGGTATAAGTTTTACGGCTATCCAATGGCAAACCAAATTCATTTTGTTTGGTTAGATAATACCTTATTTCCTTTTCATATAACTCCTGCGGAAACAAACCAAGATTCAACACCTTATCCCAAACAAGATTGTATTTCTGACTCCATGTGTTGTTCTTATCAAAGGTCAATGCAAAATGATCGCCTTCATCCGCCATTTGTATCCAGCGCTTAGCCATCGCGGTTGCTGTATCCCTGTATTTTTGAGCTGCCTTTTTATCCCCCATTAAATCAGCCAGGCGGCTGTAGCAGCCAATACCTACAATGGCTTTTACAGAAAGGTTTGTATTACGGGCAAGGTGGCCGGCAAAATCATCGGTACATAATTGATTGGCAGGATCAAAGCCATCAGCAACTAAAAAATTAACCCATTGGGTAAGCGTCTTCCAATGTTTTTTGGCATACTCAACATTCCCTTCAGCATTACAAATAGCCGCTGTAAGAATAATCATATTACCAGATTCTTCAACAGGCATATCCTCGCCATAAGTTTGGCCATTTGCCAAAGGATAGGTTCCCAGGTCGTGGGCTGCAAAAGGCTTTGTCCATTTACCACTTTCACTGTAATAAAAAATCCCATTCAGCATACCCTTCATCAGCGCAGGATTGTAAGCAATAAATAAAGGTGATGATGGATAAGTAACATCAACAGTATTAATGGAACCATTACTGAAATTTTCTTTGGACAGAAAGAGCAAATCTCCCTGTGGGCTTTTCACCAGTTTATGTGCAGCTATACTTTGGCGATAGGCCAGAACACAAAGGTCAGCATAGGTTTTACCGCCAGCATTTTCTAATTCATTCTGTAAGCTTGCGTTAAACAACTGACATTTATTTATAACCTCTTTATAATCGTTTGCAGCCTTGGATAATTCGTTTTCTATGGAACTTTTATATTCAGATTTCCACCACGGTTTTAAATTATCACCAAAGTATTGTATTGAATACAGGTCATCATATCCCGATAAAAAAAATTGCTCCTTTGCCACTGCCCCTACTTTGCCCAATAATACAATAGTATTCAAAAAAAGGTCTTTCCCTTGTGATAGATTTGAAGCCACAGCCTTACCTGCAATAAATGAAGGTAATGCCTCTGAAGCCTTGCTGATATATTGTACTGCTTTTGCCGATGATGGAATGGCAACATACATATAACCCCAGTCAATTCTCACATCATCCCCCTTGGTTTTTAAAACAGCCTGCTCTTTAGTACCTGCTTTTAAAATACTTAATCCTGCTGTTTTATATTGCTGTGCAACTATTTCCTGGTCAGATGTATTGACCGCTATATTTGTGGATGCACCAAAATAAATATCTACATCATGTGCTTTACCGTCATTTGCTTTTACAGAATAGGTGATGTAAGAAACCGGCCTCGATAACAACTGAATATCTGTGATGATCAATGGAGAAGTAAATGTAATGGTTGCAGTAACTGGCCCACACTTAAAATCATATATTGTTTGTGTGGCATTGATGGTTACATTTTTTTGTTCTGCTTCTGTCACCGCAGCAGTGTGAGTAGAAATAAGCTCCGTTACAAGCCCTGCATCCAGAACTGCATCACCGCCTGTATTTTCTGCATGAAGCGCTAATACATTTTTGCCTTTTTTTAATTTCTGTTTAATGACATTATCAATTGACAAGTATTGGTAATTCCTGAGAACACCCTTGTGATTATAAATTTCTTCCCCGTTTAAATATACTTCTGCATTGTCATCCATTTTAATACAAAGCAGCAGGTTCATATAATCGGAACTGTTTAAATTAAAAGTTTTCCTTACCCAGATATCTTTTGTATCCCACTGTGTTCCCTTTGCATTATTATTTACATAAGGAGTGAAACCATTTTTCCATTCTTTGTCATCATAGGATTCTGTCAGCCAATTTGAGCCTGGCGCTGCAACTGTGTATTTTTCAATGTCGTTTGACGAAATGCTTTTGTAATTTTTTTCTTCGTTTCCGATTACACGATAGCATTTACCATCAACTTTTATAACACCAAGTATTGATTGTCCGGCACCAGTCCAGTGCCTTGTAACCGAAGTATTCAGTGTATCTGTCATTGACCAGATACTGAAATAAGGATCATGTGTTATTAATGGATAAGCTGGTGCCTTTTGCTGGCCAAATGTAATTCTGAAAATAAAAATTAAAATGACCGGTAATACTTTTTTCATAATACTAATAGTTTATTTCTTATTGCTTCTGCTACATATTTTCCTGATGAATTCAATTTCACTTTTGCTGAAAGCGGAACCGTCCTTCCGGAAAATATCATGAAACCATAACTCGGGTTCTTTACCATCAGGCATTGGTGTATCCCATGCGTAGATGGTATTAGTTTTACCGCTTACAAATCCCCAGTTAATAGCTCCCACATTTTCTTT
>JANMVB010000512.1:0-1638 GCA_031392305.1 Ferruginibacter sp. | reverse complement strand
TTATCTACCAATGTTGTTTTGCCATGATCTACGTGAGCAATGATGGCAATGTTTCTTATATTCATTTTTAAATGCTTTTAGCGGCCAGGTGCAGGTATATAACAATCAACGGATTAAATTACGCCGGCACTGTGCTGTTTTTTTGAAGGTGCAAAAGTAAGCTAATTACGCCGTAAAGCAACGCTTAACTGTAAATTAACCTTAGTTCTGCAACCTGCTGAATTGGTTGGTAACGGAAAATAAATTGCTTTAAAGTAAGAGAGATGATTTTTTAATATTATTTGTCCTGGCCAGGAATCTATGTGGTACATCCTTGCGTCGCCCTCTTGTGCGGCATACCATTGGGGAGCTTTACCTGCCTTGATACCAAAATTTTTATTCCATTTATTTATTCCTCCACCCTTCCTCTTTCAGCATCGATTATTTTTCCAAAAAAAATAGCATTCATCATCAATTTGGTACCGCCCAGCCAAAATGCCCTGAAGTTTGGATCGCTGTCTATATTTATTATCCGGCCGCTACCAATGGTATTCACAACAACGGCCGCAGAATTTTTTAGCACATCATTATTTTCCTTACTCAGCCAGCCGCTTTGCAAGGGTTTTTCTTTATAAAAAAATGGTGTGGCATAAGGGTTTTTACTTTTTTCCATAAACACTTTATTGTCCTTAAATAAACTGATGGTATTCTCTGTATAGCCAAATGCAAGTGGGTGCGTTAAATCAATGTCGGCGATAAAAATTGCTCCACTCAATTGCTGGGCCCCGTCAATTTCTTCACCATCGGTGTAAGGCTTTCGCAGGGTACTGTCAACTGCAGCTTTTGCTTTTTTTAAAGTAACGTTGCTGATGCCGTTCTGCGACGCCCACTGCACGGCTTCTTCCAATAAAATTAAGTTGCCGCCATTGCCTACCCAGGTTTTTAATTTTTCTTTATTCAAATCTGCATAAGTGCCACCTACCATTATCAGTGTATTATATTTGGTAATATCTATCCGGTTAAAAATAGCCGGCTCCAAATGTGTGGCAGGGATATTCATACGCTGATCAAGCAAATGCCAAACTTCACCGGCGGAAGCAGACACACCTGCGCCTGTTATCATTGCTATGTTGGGTTTTGTTAATGCACTAAACTTTCTGCTGCCCATATCGATGCCACTTATAGCATTGCCGGTTTGTATTGAATAAATAGTAATGCCATATTTCTTTGCAATAATATCCAGCAGCGAAAAAATTGTGGTGGCATCAGCAGTTTGGTTATTTACCGGAATAAAAATGGTACCGGCATTAAATGTTTTATTATTTCCGGCGGCAGTAATTTCAAATTTTACACCAGCAGTTTTTGTGATGAGGTTATTTTTTTGAAATTCATACAATGCAGCCGGGGCCAGCAATTCGTTCCACTCCATCAAATAACCATAATTACTTTTTTCCCCATCTACTCCTCCGTTCAACTTAGCTGGAGCCGTAATTTTTTCTCCCAATAAATTACTATTATACTGGGCCGCATTTAATTCACTGTAGGGCAGGCCAAATGCTAAAGGCATTGTCCAGGCGGTGATGTCATTAAATAAACTGTCTTTATAATTGAGGGTTTTTTCAAAAATTGTTTTTAATAACCGGTGCTGCGGCTGTTGCA
>JANMVB010000399.1:0-23484 GCA_031392305.1 Ferruginibacter sp. | reverse complement strand
CATCTGCCAGTTGCTGCATGTCGGGTATTTTTGTAACCCAGTTAGAAAAATTACCCCTGGCGCCATGCAATAAATACACAACTGCAAAACGGGTATTTTTTTTAGCATACCCGGCCGGGGTTATAACAACACAATTTATTTTTTTAAGCATGCTCTTACTGTACACCTGCAGCGTATCGACAGCAGCATTCACCGAAAAAACCATTACCACTAATAGCCATAACAACAAAAGAAATCTTTTCATAAAGCTTTATTTAAACAGGTACGTGAATTTACTAACACTCAAAATATTCATCAAGCAAAAAAATGGTACTAACATCATTCCATCAATAAGGTTCACCAATTGAAAAGTATAAGCCGGGTTGAGAGCGGGAAGATGCTACCAACACTCAAAGCTTAGTGGATTATTGTAATACCAGTAAAATACATCCGGAATTTACCATCCTTGCTTTTATGTTCTTTAGCAATTTTTAACCCGTTGAAGTCTTCGTAATTTTCCCAGGAGGTCATTAATGAAGGCTCTTTGGCACCAGTTTTATGAAAGGCCCATTCCTGTATGGTAAGGGTATCGTCGGTATATAACTCATACATATCGCCGGGGGTAAAGCCATCTTTGTTGTTGTACTGCACGGTGTACTTGTGGTAATTTTTTTGGGTTACGGGGCCTGTTGCTGTATCGTTATCAGTGAAGGTAAATCCTTTGTCCCATTGCAGGTGAAGCGGAAAGGTTAACCAATATTCATCATTGGTAAATTGTGCATTTAGTTTTTTTAATTCGGCAGTGGAGGTATCCATTCTTTTAAAAAGTGTACTATCTGTTTTATCATAATAAACCACGGTGTTTTCTTTTGGCATCCATTTCCAGTGGCGCTCAATATGCGCAGAATCTATGTCAACATTAAAAGTAAACTCAAGTGTTTTTATTTTGGGAAATTCGTTCACCCCGTTTGCTGTGGCAATCTGTGAGGTTATTTCCTTTTTTCCTTTATCAGCATCCTTATCAGTTGTTTTGGAATTACAGGATAATACTATGATGGGAAACAACAGGAGTAAGCCATGTTTAAGTTTATTTTTCATAATAATATTTTTTCTTAAAATTAAGAATTTGGTGGCATTAAAAATGGGTGCATTATAAATTGGCGCTCAATTATCAAGTTTGTGGCCGGTGAGGACACCGGCCACGGCTGGGAATTTGGTGGCATTAAAATTCCGCAAAATAAAGATGGTTGTGATTTTTGCATTTGGGATTGAATGCGGCATTGCAGAAAGGGCATTGATAATTACAGGCAAAATATTCAGCGATGGTCATTTCTCCAGCACATACCCCACACAGGATTGCCCTGGTATTAAATTCATT
This sequence comes from Ferruginibacter sp., assembly GCA_031392305.1. Taxonomy (GTDB): domain Bacteria; phylum Bacteroidota; class Bacteroidia; order Chitinophagales; family Chitinophagaceae; genus Ferruginibacter. Next base: position 22,127 of record JANMVB010000399.1, on the reverse strand, counting down.
TTTATCCCATACTTCAACAGGATGTGTGGCTTCTTCTGTATGACAACTATAGCAGGGGTAATATTCACCGCAGCATTTAAATTTTATGGCTATTACATCAAGTTGTGAATGGTAATGTACACAGCGTGTATGCCCGTGTGTAAGTTTGCCTTTTACTGTATTTATTAAATTGTTTTTATGCATATTTTGTTTTTAATTTTTCATTACAATCTCAAAGATCATTAAGTTTTATTTGGGTGTATTTAAAATATCGCTACACCTAAAGTTCGTGGCCGGTTAAGAGCACCGATCATTGTTAGTTGTCGCTGGCTTGTAAAACACCAGTCAGAGACAATTATATATACACCATTGTTAACTCTTTCGAAACTACTAATTTATAAAATGAGATATTTCGCCCTTACAGGGCTTGAATTATAATAGATTATTCACGTAGGGCGGTGCCCTACGCTATTATGTTTCGCCCTTTCAGGGCTTGGTAAACATTGATTCAAAATTTAAGAAATTGCAGTTTAAGCCCTGAAAGGGCGAAATATTCCAGCACAGGGCAAAGCCCTGTGTTATGAAAAAAATAAGCGAAGCCCTGTAAGGGCGTAATAATTCTTAAAATATTTTTACTAACCATTTTCAATAGAAGTGTATAAAGCTTTTGTTGCGCCGCCAGAGCAGGATGAATTTTATAAGCCCCGTTTTATTAAAAAGATGATTGGTTTTATTTTTTTTACAACGTAGGTAAAGATCCCCAATGATATGCAGTACAAGAGTGCGACGCAAGGATGTTGCCCATTGCTTCAATGCACGGACAATAAAAAAATTAGTGGTTGAGAATGGAAAAACAATTTACCTGATCAATACAATATAGCCCCGCCTTTTTAATTTTGCGTTGCGATAGTCGGTGCCTTCTGCATACCAAACATACGTGCCCGGTGATTGTTCATTGCCTTTGAATGTACCGTTCCAGCCGGTTTCAATATCTGTGTTACTGTAAATAAGCTGGCCCCACCTGTTGTAAACCCTGAACATATCCACCGACTTCATGCCAATTGCAATGAGCCTGAAAACATCGTTTCTTCCATCGCCGTTGGGGCTAAAAGCTGTGGGCACATACAAGCCCGCATTTACCCGGTAAACTTTTACCATGATACTGTCATAATCAAAGCACCCGGCGTCGTTACTCACCTTTACAACATATTCTATATCGCTTTGCGGAAATGCAACGGGGTTGGCAATATCAATGCTGCTGAGGCCAACCGCAGGGCTCCACAAATAATCGGTGCTGCCTGTGGCTGTTAGTTGCAATGGCTGGTTTATTACTACGGATGTATCCCGTGGGCCTGCATCGCCAATGATCTTTACAACGGTTAATAATATTGTGTCTTTTACAGCTTTTGGACAACCGAGGGTATCGGTTACAGTTACCACGTATTGCATATCGATGGTGGGTCTTACTGCTAAAGGGTTTGGTATTGTTCTGCTGGTTAAAAATGTGCCCGGGCTCCAGCTATAAGTACTGCCACCTGTGGCTTGCAGTTGCGCTGATGTGCCCAAACATATAACAGTATCCACACCTGCAAATGCTGGTGGATAAGGAACAACTTTTAGGGTAACATCATCCTGGGCATTACATTTTCCAATGCTGCCAACCACATGATAAGTAGTAGTAACCAATGGAATGGCAATGGGGTTTTTTGCCTGCGGATTATTTAAACTATTTCCGGAAGGGTTTTCTGTCCAGGTAAAATTTAATCCATCGCTGATTAAATCAAGCAAAACAGGATCGCTGCGGCAGATGGTGCTATCATTGCCACCGCGGAGTGTTACAAAACTTTTTACATCCACCATTACAGAATCGGTGCCTTTGCAGCCATACGGATCGGTAAGGGTAACATAATATTTTGTTGGTAAATCGGGGCTTACCAGGGGTGAGGCAATATTCAAATTGTTGATATTATAATTAGGGCCCCACACGAATGTACCTACACCTGATGCAGTTAATTCTAAGGTATCTATTACACAGATAAGGGTATCATTTGTGATTGTTAATGCAGGCTTATCTGTGATCAATATTATTTTAGTAGCAGTATCCCTGCAACCAAAACTGTTGGATGCAGTAAGCGTTACTTTATAGCTGGCCTCAAAACCATAGTTATGTAGCGGCGCAGGAAGTGTGGAAGTATTATCAGTGGAACCAATGTCGCCAAAATTCCATAACCAGGAATCAACAATTCCGTAGGTGGTGGTGGTAGTATCAGTAAATTGAATGGGGGTGTTTTTACACTGGCCCTGTACTGTAAAGCCAGGTAAAAAAAACGGGTAAACTTTTACTATGGAGATGGTAGAATCAGGGCACGGTAAATTTCTATTGACAACAAGTTTTAAAATGTATGTACCTGTATCAGGGTAAGTAAAAGTTGGAGTAGCTAAACGTGATGTATCACCAGCGGTACCGGCTACACCAAAATCCCAAAAATAGGTTTGAATATTGCCACCGGAAGCATTGTTGCTAAAGGATTTTGTAAAGCTGCGGCAACTGGTATATTCAGGATCGAGGATAGCCTGGGTAAGTGAACAATCTGTAACACTTATATGCAACGATTTTTGCACGCTCGATTTGACAATATTGGTGCCCCGTTTATACTCAGTAATGGTGCAGGTTAATACATACGTACCTTCTACCGAAGGTGCAATACCACTTACAATGCCGGTAACCGGGTTGATGGTAACGCCGCTGCCCATGGGTTGTGTGCCGGAAAATGGTGTGGAATAATTTACATAAGAAAATGGTGGCGGGGTTGACTGGCTGTTGCACTGTCCACCATTATTGGATTGTGCTGAATAATATGCATCTGTAAATGCATAAGCAAGTGAATCATTGTTTGCATCAGTTGCACTAAAATCGAAAGTGAAGTAATTGCTTTTGCAAATGATGGCTGTATCATTTTGAGAAAACTGTGCACTTGAGTTTTGATAAGCCAGCGGGTCGGAACCACTGTTGCCGGGGATGTTAACCGTCCAGGTATCCCCGATTGAACTGGAACCCGGACCGAGGTTGATGATGTTTGCAATACGGCAACAACGCTGGTAAGAAATAACATACCCATCGGCCGTAATTGGAAGATCACGTACAAATGTAAACGTGGCTATTTTGTAACAAATATTGGGAATAGGGTTGATGCATGGATGGCATTGCTGCAGGGTGCAGTTTTGAATATTTACAGAGTCGGTGTAATTAACAGTAACCACATCTACCAGGTTGGTACTTGCTGTATTAAAGATGGAAATATTTACATTGGGGCACCATTGATTGGCGTTTAAAAAACACTCCGTATAAATTTTCAAGGTAATGGCATAGCGGGCAGAATTTGGTGCTGTGCCGGGGCCGAGGTATTCATAATACAACCATCCCCCTTTAGTGTGATTTGCAAAAGAAGTAAACGCAGCCGATACTACACAGAGTGTGATAAAGAGTTTTTTCATTAATAAACATTATCGTTATTGGTAAGACTTGCTGGTTGCTGCTAAAGAAATATTAAGTTAGGGTATTTTAAGGGTTTAAACGATAAAATTTTCAGGGGGGTTGCCTGGGGTGTGGGGATGTAAATCATGTGTGCCCGTGGGTTGCATAGCATGTTCCCCGTGGGTTGTACCCACGGTTATGTATATTGAACCCCTTCGGGGTTTATTGTGTGGTAGTGATTTTATTTTGTAGGTAAAGTTCCCAATTGATATGCGGTACAAGTCCTGATTCAAGTGTAACATCGGGGTGCCGATAAAAGACGGGGCTAGCTACAACGATGTTTAATTGAAAAACAAATGCCTGTAACCAAAAAATCGACAAGTTCCTAAATAGTATTTGATAGTCTGCCAGCAAAAAATCATACTCTTCGAATAACTCCCCTTTAGGGGACGGGGGCCTACTCCTCCCCCTCCGCATACACCCGGTTAAGTTTAATTTTACTAACCGGTGCTACAATCAATGGAAATTTTTCTACCAATACTTTACTTTGCTCCAGGCCAAAACCTTTTTCTTCGCTTAATGAAACTTCTTTTACATAAAAGTATAATTTCATAATTACCCGCTCAAAAAATGGCAGCTCATTATCCTGCGATAAGAATTTTTCCATTACTACAAACTGAAAATCTCCCACAACATTATTGCGCTGCTGACTTTCGTACCTGCTGGTAACATTTACTTCCCGGTTATTCACCATATCTTCCACTACCTTTTTAAACATCAGGTTAAGGCGGGGCGCCATACGAAAGCCGAGCCTAAATTCTACCCGGATAATATCGTTGGGGATAATATGCTCTACAGAATATTCGCAGGTGTAGGGATCATCAATGGTATCCACATGTACAAACCAATAAATATCTGCACGCTTAGGTTTACCATTTAAAATAGAATAAATTATTTTATGCTCAATTTCCTGGGGATTGTTTGCACTTGTTAAATATACCAGGTGAGTGGCAAATTTGGGCACACTGGTATCATTACTCAGCTCTTCAAGTTTGGAAATGTATTCTTCCATGCGCACAAACTCAACATACCTGTTTTTAATTTTACGAGCCCGGTACCAGGTGTACATTACGGAAAACATTACAAAACCTATCATCACTGTAATATAACCTCCATGAATAAATTTGTCTAATAAGGCGATAAGAAAACATGCCTCGATGAGTAGATAACAAATTAGAAACAAATAAATGAGGCCCGGCTTTACACGGTGCAAAACCAGGTAGTTAGCAAATAAAATGGTCGTCATTATCATGGTGGTAATAATAGCCAATCCGTATGCAGCTTCCATACGTGAAGACTCCCTGAAATACAATACTACTCCTACACAACCCACATACAATAGCAGGTTAATACCGGGAATGAATATCTGCCCCCTTGCTTCAGTGGGATAATTGGTTTTTGACTTGGGCCAAAGATTTAAACGCATGGCCTCGTTAATAAGTGTAAACGAGCCTGTTACCATTGCCTGGCTGGCTATGATGGCAGCAGTAGTGGCAATGATTACGCCGGGTACTACAAACCAGTCGGGCATGAGATCATAAAAAGCATTGATACCTTCCGCTTTTATAGTTTCGGGATTCAACAATTTAAGATTGTGATGTTTCAATAAACTTGCACCCTGGCCAAAATAATTGATGAGCAGGCAGATTTTTACGAAGATCCAGGATATGCGGATATTGCCCCTGCCACAATGCCCCAGGTCGCTGTACAATGCCTCTGCACCAGTGGTACATAAAAATACTGCGCCCAGCAACCAAAAACCTTCGGGATAGTTCACCAAAAAATTGATGGCATAATATGGATTAAGTGCCTCGAAAATAGTAAAATCATCTGCAATATGAATGACCCCAAGGGTAGCTAGCATAGCAAACCAGATTGACATAATGGGGCCAAACATTTTGCCAATACTTGCTGTACCAAATTGTTGCATAAAGAAGAATGCGCTGATTATACCCAATACTATATACACAATCATACTTTGGCTAAGGTCACGAAACCGGGGAAGTTCCTTTAATCCTTCTATTGCCGAAGTAATAGAAATAGGTGGTGTAATAATGCCATCTGAAAGAAGGGCGGCTCCACCAATCATCGCTGGAATCACCAGCCATTTACGTCGACGCCTTACCAGTGCGAATAAGGCAAATATGCCCCCCTCTCCCCTGTTGTCAGCCCTCAATACCATTATCACATATTTAATGGTAGTTAACAGGGTAATCGTCCAGATGATTAAAGAGAGCGTACCTAAAATAAGAGATCTGTCAATTACACGATCTTTAATAATTGAGTTGAAAACGTACAAAGGAGAGGTTCCAATATCGCCATAAATAATTCCCAGGGCAACCAGCAAACCCGCCGCAGTTACCTTATTTACATTATTTGACACAAGAACTCATTTTTGTTAGGAGATAACCGCTCGAAAAACATACGGGCCATTTGTATTTATTTTAACTGGTACAAATGTAAACTGAAAACATATATAAAAGGGAAATACAATTTCATATTGGGAGGGTAATTGCAGCCTTTCCATCTGCAAATATATTTTTTGCCCGGGCTTAGGAGCAGTGGGCAGCATCGTTGTGTCACTCACTTTTACCGCATACCTATTGGGAGCTTTACCTGCATTATTTGTTGACTGTTTGAAATGCTTTTAATATCAAGGTAATGCAACAAATAAAGATGGGATGGGAACATAACAAGAAAACAACTCTAAAGGTATGGGCTGGTTAGGTAAAAAGAATGGTGAACTTTTAGGTCTAATTGTTTTTAATGGCTTTGACTTTTTTGTTACTATTGATAAAAATCTGCGCTATCAGCAAAACCTTGACCGCATTGAAATAAAAATTTTCATACTCATAGCTGTCAATAACCGTAGAGAAACTTTACAGCTACTTGTTGAAAAATAAAAGACAAGATAAAAGAAGGCAACTTGCAAAAAATAAACGAAATCGCTTGATAATAAAAGTTTACACCCTTTTAAAACGGTGTAAACTTTAGGAACATTTGCTTCGATATAACGTAATTAAAGTTGCCCAATGATATAATGTACAAGAGTGCGACGCCAATAAAGCTTAATTGAAAAACATCTGCCCGGACAACAAATCTTACGGTATCCAATTTCACTTACAAAGCTCACATTCAACCCCACCCCTTCTTAATTAAATTTTTTACCTTTACCATTCTTTCTAATCCCCCTGTTTATTAATTATTAATCAGATGCAAAAAATCTATACCATGCGAAACATATTATTTTTCTGCGGACTTGTGTTTATATTTTCCTGTAATACTAACAGTGCTGATACAGCAGCTACAGGCGGCGATACTACCTACCTTACTACAGAAGTAATTGCTTCATCCAGTGAAATTCCGGTACGGATCAATAACCTTATTTGGTCTGCGGCTTATGATTCTGCAAAAAAGAACGTGGTATTAAAACAGCAAAGAAAAGTAAGCGCCGATACCTTGACTGCTGAAAAAGTAATCAATGAAATAAATGCTTCGTGGGATGAGGTAAAACTTGAATTTCGTAAAATAGGGCACGACACTTTGTATGTAGCCATCCCCGAAAGTGCAGCACTTACTCAGGGCATGGGCAGTAGTGGTGCATACAGTTATATTTCTTCTACCACCTATTCTTTAACTGAACTAAAGAATATAAAATTTGTGCATTACAATTTTACTGAAGGCGACCACATGGCGCCCGGCACCATGAAACGAGCAGATTTTAAACAGTAAAAACACAGCCCCTCACTTTTCAGCAAGGGGCCCACTACAAACTATAAATAAAAGAGGTGCTGCATGGTGCAGGCTTATAAAAAAACAGGTTATTGTAACTCCGTTAATGTGGAGAAAACAATAACCTGTTTTAAGTTAATCCGGTTTTTTACCGTCTAAAAAAGTATTGATGGTGCTAATTTCAGCGTGGTTATTTTCATCAGACTTTACGGTGTAGTTGCTGTAAAAGCTTTCTACATCTGCTATGGAATTGTGCAATTCCATATTGCGGCGAAGGTAAGCAGGCACCGTTTCAAACTCATTATTCGGATCGGCCGCGTTAATATTGAATGACAAATTACGCAGTTTTGCAATTCGATCCATAGCCCGGCGCCTTAGTTCCTCTGTTTCGTCAGGCATTGCCCGATCCTCAACATTGGACATCATGATTGGCTGAGTTTGTTGTACATTGGGCTTCTCCTCCGCCGCCTGATGGGAATCTTTAACCACCATACGCATTTCTAAAACAGGCTCGTCTTCCTGTACCGTACTTTGCGCAGGGGTTAGCTCTTCCGAAGTGTTGGATTTTGGTTGCGGCAAAGTTTCCTCTATATATATCTTCGAGGGCTTTGCCAGGTATCCACCTGTCGACGAAACAGGTGTGCTAGCTTCTTTATATTGAATCGTTATTTCTGTTGATAATTCTTTTACCGGTGGTACTTTTTCAGGGGATATCGGAGTAGCTGGAATGTCAAATTCTATTACGGGAACCTGATCTGCTGCCGAAGATATTTCAAAAAATACAGGAGTTGGCTCTAACTTTTCCCCAGTAGTATTACGTGGTATTTCTACTTTATTTTCGCCTGGCACATGGTCTGATAATGTTGGCATCATTAATTCACTCACTTCTTTTTGCTCCTCTTTTGGCAATGGCATTTCTTCTTTTACAACTGCCTTTGGCGCTTCTATTATATCAAACTGCAAAGTAGGTTGCTGTACTTTTTTTTCTTCCTTCACAGGCATCTCCAGAGTATGCACAATTTTTTCGTGTTGCTTTTCTTCCTTCGGTAAATTGATGGTTTTTGCAAATGGATCTTTATGTTCAAAGCCGGTAGCAATAATGGTGATACCAATACCAGCGCCAAGGGTGTTATCTTTTCCCAAACCTAATATTACATCACTGTCATCACCGGCCTGGCTCAATACATAATCCTGAATTACCTCTACCTCATCCATGGTACATTCATGATCTCCTTCTGAAGAATTAATGTTGATCAATATCCACCTGGCGCCCCGGATATCATTGTCATTCAGCAAAGGTGAATTGAGTGCATTTTCAATTGCCATCTGTGCCCTGTTTTCTCCTTCTGCTGCGGCACTACCCAATATCGCTACTCCACCATTCCGCATTACGGTACATACATCCGCAAAATCCACATTGATATGGCCGGTGCTATTGATTACATCCGTAATACATTTTGCCGCAGTTGCCAATACGTTATCCGCTTTTTCAAAAGCCTCTTTCATTTTTAAATTCCCAAACTGGTGGCGCAGTTTATCATTGCTGATTACCAGTAAAGTATCTACATGATCTTTCAACAGCATGATGCCTTCTTCTGCCTGCGCCAACCGCTTTCTGCCTTCGTAGGCAAATGGTGTAGTTACAATACCTACGGTAAGTATCCCCAGGTCCTTACAAATTTTTGCAAGTATGGGTGCACCACCTGTACCGGTACCGCCGCCCATACCTGCGGTGATAAAAGCCATTTTGGTATTCACTTCAAGAATGCGTTTTATTTCTTCCAGGCTTTCTTCTGTTGCCTGCCGCCCGATTGCCGGATTGGCACCGGCACCAAGCCCCTGAGTTAAGGTTGGCCCCAACTGAATTTTGTTAGGCACTTTACTTAATGCAATTGACTGGGCATCTGTATTACAGATGATGAAATCTACCCCTTCAATATTTTGCGAAAACATGTGGTTTACCGCATTGCTTCCGCCGCCGCCTACACCAATCACTTTGATGATGGAAGACTGTTCTTTTGGCAAATCAAACTGTATCATAATTATTATTATTTTGAGCCTTTCTAAAACGTATCCAGTGGATAAATTTTAAAAAGATTTTTAGAATTCATGCTCTCCAAATTTCCGGTTAGTAAGGCAGAAAATCAGATGCACTGTTTTTAATGGGTTAGTTTTCTGTTCATGCCTGCTATAAGGGTAGGTGTGAACAGTTGTGTTATTTAATTCGTTTTTTTAAGAACTATAAATCCTGAAATGTTGAATGGCAGCTGTTTCTGTAAAGTTTTTATTTTTCGATCTTAGCCTTAAACCTTTTACCTTAAACCTTTTACTTTAAACCTTAAACCTAAAACCTTACACCGTCTTTTAAAACCTGGCATCCTCTTCTTCCTTAAACAAATCAATTAATCCAATTTTAAAAGAGTCCATAAATCCTTTCAATGATTTACGGTCCTTCACTTTTTTTACCTGTTGTATTTGTTCTGCAGCCACTATTTCTTCCTGGCTTACAAGCACTTCGTCTACCGGTGGCTGTTGCAACGAGGCCGGCACCTGCACCCTGCGGAACGACTCTTCAAACTGCTTGTTCTTATTTTCATAATCATTGTAACCTTTCAATATCAAACCAATACAGGTGCTGTACATGGGCTTGGTTAGCTCATCAATATGGCCGCCTGCCAGGTGTTCGTTAGGGTAACCAATTCTTGCATTTAACCCGGTTACATATTCAGTTAATTGAATCAGGTGCTTCAACTGCGATCCGCCACCAGTTAGTATTACACCACCATTCAGCAACCGGGTATCAAGACCAACCTGCTTTAAATGAAAGGTTACAAAATCCATAATCTCACTCATGCGTGCCTGTATGATAGATGCAAGGTTTTTTACACTGATCTCTTTAGGTTGCATGCCGCGTAAACCTGGTATAGTAATAAATGCATTTGATTTTGCTTCATCACTCAAGGCGCTGCCAAACTGCACTTTCATTTGTTCGGCCTGTGTTTTTAAAACCCCTAACCCATTTTTAATATCGTTGGTAATGTTTTCGCCACCAAACGGAATTACTACGGTATGTTTTAAAATGCCTTCATAAAATACTGCCAGGTCGGTAGTGCCACCACCAATATCAACAATGGCTACACCCGCTTCCAGGTCCTGGTCGCACATTACAGCCGCAGCAGATGCCAGTGGTTGCAGTACCAGATCTTTTGTACGCAGGCCCGCTTTTTCCACACTGCGGTTTATATTGCGAATGGCATTTTTATCACCCGTGATGATGTGAAAATTTGCGCCAACTTTTACACCACTGTAACCAATTGGGTTTGGGATATTCTGAAAATTATCTACTGTAAATTCCTGCGGTATTACATCAATGATCTGGTCGCCGGCTGGTATATAAGTTCTGTATTGATCCGCAATCAGCCTGTCCACTTCTTCCTGCCTTATTTCTTCTTCATTGTCCTGCCGTACAATATCGCCACGGGTTTGCAGGCTTTTAATATGGTGGCCTGCAATGCCAACATATACTTCTTCAATAGCCAGGTTGGGGTTGGAGTCATAACAATTTTTCAGCGCCATTTCAATCGCTTTAATTGTCTGGTCAATGTTCAATACCATGCCATGTTGCACGCCATTGCTGTTGGCCCTTCCAAAGCCAAGGATCTCCAGCTTGCCGTATTCATTTTTCCGGCCCGCTATGGCAGCTATTTTTGTAGTGCCTATATCCAGGCCAACAATAACGGGGTTGTTATTCACCACGCCGCCATCGCCTGTTGTTGTTTTAATGTGATCGTTACTCATAGTTGTATGTTTGTGTTTGTGTGTTTTGTGCGTTGTGCAATTCTTGTTACTGGTTACGGGTTTGTTTTGTTATTTTTTTTTGTATTTTAATACGTTAATCATTCATCATTTATCACTCATTATTCATCGCTCATTATTTATCATTCATTTCTCCTTCTGCGTCTATCATCTTCATATCTTCAATCAGCTTTAGTTCCGGCTATTCGTTGCAAGTCCGGCACAAGACCTGCACACAGCCCTTCACCGTGCTTTCCACTTCTATCCGGCATACTTTCAACAGTTGTTTTTCAATTAAGCTTTACCCACATTATAGGTTAGCCTTTCGCCACTCTCCATAAACAAACCGATTTTAGAACTGCCAAAACAGTAAACTCTAAACTGTAAACCCTAAACCCCAAACCCTAAAGCTTCTCTCAGTATTCATTGGCCGGTTTCTTTACTTCCGGTTTTTTGGGTACTGTTTTCGGCATCACCGTTTTTGGTTTTTTAACATCTGCTGGTGTTGGTTTAATAACAGGTTTCACAGCCACTGTTGGTTTTGTTACTGCCGGATTTTTTGATTCAGTTTTTGCCTTCGGCGGATTAATCACAGCGGACTTTGGCGCAATGATAGTGGCCGCTTCAGGCAAGGTTGGTTTTTCATTTGTTTCAACCCCTTGTGGTTGGGGTTTTTCATTGGTATTGGGTAATTCATTTTTATCGTCTCTTTCAATCGATTGCTGAATGAGGTTATTGTTGGTGGTGTTGTGCTCATTATCCTGCACAATAACCTGCATTGAATCAAGCGACATTCTTTCAGCATTTTCTGCAATGGCTTTCATCAATTGTAAAGTGCGCAATGAATCTGCTATTACTTCCTGTGCCCCTTTGCGGCTTGCTACTACCTGGTTTTTAAATTGCACATTGATAGCACTGTATTTGTTCCAGCCTGCTTTAACCATTACATCTTTATAAAACAACTGCAGCTTATTAAATTTTTCATCTGTGTCTTTTGCATCTCCAAATACAATGATGGTATTTCCAAATTTTGGTATCATTTCAAAAGTGCGGTATTCGGTAATATCTACCTGGTCAATCATCGCCATCAGAAAACTGTCAGTAGTTATCGCCAGGCTCACAGTAATGATATCCTTAAGCAAATTGCTATCAGCTTTTATAAGCACTTTTTTATCCGATGGGAAATTAGTGAACACCGGCAGCCTTGCAGAAAATTTATCACTCAGCGGTAACATGGCGCTTGAGCTATCCAGGTAAAAAGTAGTACCGGTTTTGGTGAATACCCTTGCAACGGGTTCTCTCTCCAGCACACTCACCTGCAATACTTCATTGTTGTCAAAAAACAACTGCGCATTTTTTACCCACACATTTTTTTGCAGGGCCAGTTCAATGGCTTTTAAATTAAAAGAGCCAATTGATTTACCCACCGGGTTACCACCTGAAATAGCACGGATGGTTTGCTGAATATCTTTTTTATCTACAAAAAAGTTATTACTTACCCCTTTTATATTTATGTAAACCCCGGCACAATGTTGCTCATCCTTTTTTTGAATGGCAGCCACCAATAACACCACAGTACCTGCTCCTATGGCAAACCATAATGAGGTGAGTAAAACACTTTGTATGGTAAATCTTTTTTTCATTTGTGCTAACGCTTATTGTTAGCCAGGTTTTATTTTTTAAATCACACTTTAACAGGCGATTCCATTATTTTTTTTAAAGGCAATACCAGTGTATCAATATCCCCGGCTCCGGCTGTTATCAATAAGGTTGGTTTATAATTTTCGATATCAGCCAATACGGCTTCTTTACTTTTAATACTTTTGTTTTTATGCTGCATTAAATCCAATATTATTTTGCTGCTAACACCTTCCATCGGTAATTCCCTTGCAGGGTAAATTGGTAACAGCATTACATCATCAGCAAGGTCAAGTACTTCTGCAAAACCTACTGCAAAATCCCTCGTGCGGCTAAACAGGTGGGGCTGAAAAATAACTGTACACTTCCTGTCGCTAAACAATCCCTTTGCCCCGGTTATCAATGCCCTTAGTTCTTCCGGGTGATGTGCATAATCATCAATAAAAACCACGGTCTCATTTTTCACCACATATTCAAATCTTCTTTTCACACCCCTGAATTCAGCCACTGCATTTATTATTTTATCATCTTCAATTTTTAAATGATGCGCTACCATAATTGCAGCAAGTACATTTTCAATGTTATGCATACCACCCATATTCAGCACAACATTATTCAGTTGCCACAAAATCCCTTTCTCATTTTTCAACACTACATCAAAGCTGTAACTGCCGCTGATGGTTTTTATATTGGTGGCATAAGCATTTGCATTTTCATCATCGAGGTCATAAGTAATATGATTAGCTGCTTTTAAATCTCCCGTTCTTTTTAATCCATATTTGCTGATGAGCAATCCACCCGGTTTTAGCCTTTCAGAAAATTCAATAAATGCCTGTTCCATATTTTCTGCGGTGCCATAAATATCCAGGTGATCCGCATCCATGGAACTGATGATGGCGATATCAGGACTCAGTTTTAAAAAGCTGCGGTCATATTCATCGGCTTCAACTACACTTACATTATTGTCGCTGCTCCAAAAGTTACTGTTATAGTTTACCGCTATTCCACCCAGGAAGGCATTGCAGCCAAAGCCTGTATGGCGCAGGATATGCCCTACCATTGTACTGGTAGTTGTTTTGCCATGAGTACCTGCTACACATATATTAAAAGAGCTGTTGGTAATTGCCCCCAATACATCACTGCGTTTTACTACGATGTAATTATTATCCCTGTAAAAATTTAACTCCTTATGATCTTTTGGTACAGCCGGTGTGTACACAACGATCTGTGCCGCTTTATCAATGAGCTCAATACTATCTTCAAAATGTATGATGATCCCTTCTGCTGATAACAGGCTGGTTAATGCTGTTTCTGTTTTATCGTAGCCACTCACATTCACCCCCAATGATTTAAAATATCTTGCAAGCGCACTCATACCTATACCACCAATACCGAGGAAGTAAATGGAAGGAGCGACACTTAAATTTTCACCTTCAGTGAACTGAAAATTTAAGGCTGCTAATATTTTATTGTATTCGTTCATTGTTACGCTAACCCAGGTGAATTATTTATTAACTTCTTTCCTGCTTTCAATTATATATCTATCTACTCAATCAATCTTATAATCTCTTTAGCAATTATTTCATCAGCATCTTTAATTGCCAGCTTGCTGATATTTGTTTTTAACTCCTGTTGTCTGCTTTCATCTTTTGATAAAGCGATCACTGCCGGTACTAATTCTTTCATCACATTCTTATCATTTATCATGATGGCGGCATTATTTTTTACCAGCGTGGTTGCATTAGCTGTTTGATGATCTTCTGCTGCAAAGGGATAAGGCACCAACACAGCAGGCTTTTCCATCACACACAATTCAGCTACCGACATTGCCCCACTCCTGCTTATAACCACATCTGCTGCTGCATACGCATATTCCATTTGGGTAATAAAATCATTTACCCATACATTGGTTTTGTCCATTGCTGCCTGTCTGCCCTGTTCTGCAAATGGTTTACCTGTTTGCCAGATCAGTTGTAAATCATTTTTTTCAAACTCCTCTATATTTGCTGCAATACTTTCATTGATACTTTTTGCTCCCAGGCTTCCACCAATAGAGAGTATGGTTTTTTTATACGGATCTAATTCAAAAAAACGGATGGCATCTTCTTTGGTAACATTACTCCGGGAAATGCTTTCCCTCACCGGGTTTCCGGTGATTAATATTTTATCCACCGGGAAAAATTTTTCCATTCCATCGGCTGCTACAAAAATCTTCTTGGCCCTTTTACCTACCATCATATTGCTCTTGCCGGCGAACGAATTACTCTCGTGTATAAAAGTTTTTATGCGCTGTGATTGTGAATATTTAAGCACAGGAAAACTGGAATAACCTCCTACGCCAACAACTGCAGTTGGCTTAAATAACCGGATGATATTCCTTACCTGCAAAAAACTTTTTACCAGTTTAAAAGGCAATGCAATATTTTTCATCAAAGAGCTTCTGTTAAATCCTGCTATATCTAATCCTTCTATTTTATATCCTGCAAGGGGCACTTTCTCCATTTCCATTTTACCCTTGGCACCCACAAATAAAATCTCCGATTGCGGCCTTAATTTTTTTAATGCATTTGCTATTGCAATTGCCGGAAAAATATGCCCCCCTGTGCCTCCACCTGCAATAATGAAACGGGGGTAACGCCCAGCCCCCCTGCCCTCCGAAGGGGGGTTCTTGGAACCTTCTATCATTGTGTCATCTTTCATTTATTCAAAGTGTCCAATTGCATTTTTTATATCTTTATTTTTGTATTCGGCCGGTAATGATCCACATTGGTATGACGTACAAGTGAGTGACACAACAATGCTTCATCAGGGAACTTTTGCCTGGTCAATAATTATTTTTTATACAACAACAGCTTCAACATCTTTCGCCGGACTTTCCATTTGTTCCACGTTTCTTGCTACACTTAAAATGATACCGATGGATAAACAGGTGAAGAGAAAACTGCTTCCACCCATGCTTACTAACGGTAACGTAACACCTGTATTTGGAAATACATTTACATTTACACCCATGTTGGCTATTGCCTGTATCACCAGCGTGAAACTAAGGCCCAGCGCAAGAAACGCCCCAAATGCAAACGGACATTTTCGATACAACCGGATACACCGGTATAAAAACAACAGGTATATAAAAACAATAAATGTTCCTCCCAGCAAACCATATTCTTCCAGAATAATTGCGAAAATAAAATCACTGTAAGAATGCGGTAAAAAATTTCGTGCATTGCTGTTACCTGGCCCCCTGCCTAACCAACCGCCACTTGCAATGGCAATTTTGGCTTGGTTTATCTGGTACGATTTTTCATTTGCATCACCTTTGCCGCTATAGACAAATGTTTGTATCCGGCTTATCCAGGTGGGCACACGGCCCGAAGAAAATAATGCAGGCAGCTCTTTTGATTTATGCTCTTCCTTGTCGTAATAATTTACTGCTACCATAAATAATATTATTACCGGAATAAGTGCAATGCCAATGGTAATAAGTATATGTTTTGTATTAACCCTGCCGATGAACATTAACATAAAGCTGGTACCGGCCACCAACATAGCAGTTGATAAATTGGCTGGCGCTATCAATAAACAAATAACAGCAACGGGTATGATGATTGGCAAAAAACCTTTTTTAAAATCTTTAATTACATGTTGCTTTTTACTAAGCTGCCTGCTCATATACATTAACAATGCCAGCTTTGCCAAATCAGAAGTTTGAAACGTTAAGTTGATGACGGGTAGTTTTATCCAGCGGCTCCCTTCGTTTAAAGTAGCACCAAAAAAGTAAGTATAAATCAGCAAGGGAATGGATATCAAAAACAGTATGAGCGCCACTCTTGAATAGATGGTATAATTTACCCGGTGTGCAAAGTATATAATAATTACACCCAAAATAATAAATGCAAACTGCTTAAAAAGATAACTCTCTGTGCTCTTACTGTACTTGTATGCCAGCGACCCCGTGCTGCTATACACCACCAATAAACTGATAAGGGTAAGTATGATTACGATGGCCCATATTACACGATCACCTTTGGTTTTGCTAACCAGGTTGCCGCCCATATTGCTAATATTGGGTGTAAAGAATGATCGTATGTTTATGTTTTCTTCCATGCTTTATTTTATCACTACAAATCTTTAACCGCCTCCTTAAATTGTGTGCCCCTGTCTTCATAATTTTTAAAAAGATCGAAGCTTGCACAGGCAGGGCTTAATAATACCACATCGCCTTTATCAGCAAAATGAAATGCGGCTTGTACTGCCTCCACTGCTGAGCCTGTATTTACCATCAATGAAACCATGTCGCCAAATGCTTCATGTATTTTTCTATTGTCAACACCCATACACACAATGGCTTTTACTTTTTCATTTACCATCTCTTTTAAAATCGTGTAGTCGTTACCTTTATCTACACCACCCAATATTAAAATCACCGGCTTTACCATACTCTCCAAAGCAAACCAGGTGCTGTTAACATTGGTTGCCTTACTATCATTTATAAATTCTATTCCCCTGATGGTTGCTACACTTTCTGTCCTGTGCTCCAGGCTTTCAAAAGTCCGTAGCGACTCCCTGATATTTTCTTTGGATATATCCACGGCAGTAGCTGAAAGGCTTGCTGCCATGCTGTTGTATTGGTTGTGCTTTCCTTTCAACTGAAAGTCATCTATGCTCATCTGCATCTCTTCATCTTTCCATTTAATGTGCATTTGAGCAGTGGTCAAATAAGCACCTTGTGGCAGTTCTTTACTCATGGTAATCGGGTATAAGGTTGATTGAATGTTGTACCTGTTTAAATTATCTGTTGTTACTTTATCATCAAGGTTGTAAATAAATACATCACCCTTTTGTTGGTTCTCTATAATGCGAAATTTGCTGTCGATATAGTTTTGTATATTATAATCGTACCTGTCTAAATGATCTTCTGTGATATTGGTTAACACCGCTACATCGGCCCGAAAAGTTTTAATATCATCCAATTGAAAAGAACTTATTTCTGCTATATATAATTCCTTTGGCTCAAGGGCCACCTGCCTTGCAAATGAATAACCGATATTACCTACCATGGCACAATCAAGGCCGGCATGCTTACACATATGATAGGTTAAAGCCGTGGTAGTTGTTTTGCCGTTACTACCTGTTATTGCTATTATTTTACTGGTGCCTTTGTACCGGTAAGCAAACTCTATTTCACTGATGATTAAAATACCCTTTGCCCTTATTATTTTTACCAATTCATTTTTCTCCGGAATGCCGGGGCTTTTCATTACCAGGTCTGCATTCAATATTTTTTGTTCGGTATGCATGCCTTCTTCAAATTCAATACCTGCCTGTCGCAACTCAATTTTATACACATCTTTTATTTTACTTCCATCAGACACAAACACTTCGTACCCTTTTTGCAAAGCCAATAATGCGGCACCAACACCACTTTCGCCAGCACCCAGTATAACAATGCGTTTTTCCATTATTAGATAAAATAGTTTTTCCTTTTACAGGAAATAAAGAAGGTTTTTCAACAGCATAGAAAATTTACAACTCAAAAAATTGCCTGGTCGCTTACTAAAAAAATTTGGTTCTTCAACAGAATAGAAAACTCACTATGTATGCATTGGTTGGTTTTCTACTAACTAAAAAATGGTTTTTCAACAGCATAGAAATTAATGGGTATCGGTACTCTTCAATATTTTATATTCAGTATTTAATTTTTTTGAACCAGACAGTTGAACCCTGATTTAGCAATGTTGCGTCGCACTCTTGTACTACATACCCATGTGGATCTTTACCCACATTATTACCTCAGCTTCAACGTAACTATTGCCATCACCACGCATAAAATTGTTATAATCCAAAACCGAACGGCAATCTTGCTTTCATGATAACCTAACTTTTGGTAGTGATGGTGCAGGGGGCTCATTAGGAATATCCTCCGCCCCTCCCCATACTTTCGTTTGGTATATTTAAACCACGAGACCTGTATCATCACACTTAACAATTCAACAAAAAACACGAGGCAAAAAATCGGGATCAATAATTCTTTGCGAACGATGATTGCCAATGCTGCAATGATGCCACCCAATGCAAGGCTTCCGGTATCTCCCATAAATACCTGGGCAGGAAAAGAATTGTACCATAGAAATCCAATACAGGCACCCACGAATGCAGCAATAAAAATGGACAACTCTCCCAGGTTGGGGATGTACATGATATTGAGGTATTCAGCAAACTTTATATTGCCACTTACATAAGCAAATATGCCCAGGCAAATTCCCATGATAGCACTTACCCCGGTCGCAAGCCCATCTAACCCATCCGTAATATTGGCTCCGTTACTTACTGCGGTTACAATAAATATTACAATCAGTATGTAAAGTATATAGGTATAATCCTGCAGGCTTGCGGGCAACAGTTTAGTATAATTAAATTCATGAGTTTTTACAAACGGAATTGTAGTGATGGGTGATTTTACTTTTACGAAAAGATGTTTCTTACCATCAATAGTTACCACGTTAAAAGAATCACTCATCAATATTTCACCGGGCCTGAGAACAGAATCTTTTACCATTGTAAAATCAGGATTATATACTTCTCTTTGCACTACCACGCTTGGCGTAAAGTATAGCGTGGCACCCACAATAATGCCGAGCATTACCTGGCCAAAAATTTTAAATCTTCCTGCAAGGCCATCACTATCACTTTTTTTATAAGCTGTTCCTTTAGCCTGCGCCAGCCGCTTAGACCTAATCTTTAAATAATCATCTATAAAACCAATGGTACCTAACCAAACGGTACACAACAACATCAGGCGGATATAAACCTTATCAAGGTTTGCCAATAACAAAGTGGGTATCAGTATAGCCAGGATGATAATGATACCACCCATTGTAGGTGTACCTTTTTTTTGCTGCTCACCAGCCAGTCCCAGGTCTCTCACACTTTCGCCCAATTGCCTTTTTTGCAGAAAGCGGATTAACTTTTTACCATACACTGTAGTAATAACTAAACTCAATATCACAGCCAGCATCACACGAAAAGTTATGAAGTCAAATAAATTGCTTCCGGGAAATTTATATCCCTCTTTTGTGAGCCACTGAAATAAATGATACAGCATACTTTTTAATGTGCTAATTAGCTAATGTGCTAATGTGCTGATTTTTGTTACTTGTTACTTTGTTCTTAATCTGCTAATCTCAATATTTGTCTACTCTTTTACTTTTGAGCTTTTCATTTTTTTAGTCTTGCTTTCTTTAATTATTTGACAGGAAAAGTTCCCCAAAGATTTAAAGTACAAGAGTGCGACGCCAATGAAGCTTAATCTATGTTCTAATGCCCGGACAAAAACTTTTCAAAAAAATGCGAAAAGTTAATCAGCACATTAGCTAATTAGCACATTAGCTAATTACTTTTCCAGCATTTCAAACATTTCCTCCAGCACTTTTTTATCATCAAAATCATGCTTCACCCCTTTTATCTCCTGGTATTTTTCATGGCCTTTTCCTGCTACTAAAATGATATCTTCTTTTACGGCCAGGCTCACCGCAGTTTTAATTGCTTCCCTTCTATCGGCAATGGTTATATATTTTTTACGTGCCACCACATTTACTCCAGCTTCCATTTCATGCAATATTTCCAGGGCATCTTCATTGCGTGGATTGTCGGAGGTGAAAATTACCCGGTCGCTATATTCACATGCAACCTCCGCCATTATTGGGCGCTTTGTTTTATCCCTGTTTCCTCCGCACCCCACAACTGTAATGATATGCTCATTGCCCTGTCTCAATTTTTTTATAGTAGCCAGCACATTCAATAATGCATCCGGCGTGTGTGCATAATCGATGATGCCAATTATTTTATCCTGCTTACTTACTTTATAATCAAATCTTCCTTCTGCTCCATCGAGGCTACTAAGTAGTTGCAACACTTCAACTTTATCCTGGCCAAGGCATATAGCCGCTCCAAATACTGCCAATAAATTATAGGCATTAAACTCACCTATCAACCGGAAATAAACATCTGTTTCATTCACCATTATATGCAGGCCGGTAAGACTGTTGTCCAATATTTTGCCCTTAAAATCAGCCATCGTTTTCAGGCTGTAGAAATATTTTTTTGCAGTGGTGTTTTGCAGCATTACCATCCCTCTTTTATCATCTGCATTGCTGATAGCAAAAGCAGATGAAGGCAGTGCATCGAACCATGATTTTTTTACCCGGATATATTCATCAAATGTTTTATGATAATCCAAATGATCATGAGTGATATTGCTAAACAAAGCGCCGGTAAACTGCAGGCCTGCAATACGGTGCTGGTGAATTGCATGGCTGCTGCATTCCATAAAAACATATTCGCAACCTGCATCTGCCATTACTGCCAGCAAAGCATTTACACTAATCGCATCGGGTGTAGTATGTGTGGCAGTTATCACTTTTTCGCCTACCTGGTTTTGCACCGTGCTGATGAGCCCACATTTATAACCTAATGCAGTAAACAACTTCCACAGTAACGTAACAATAGTTGTTTTACCATTGGTACCTGTAACGCCTACCAGCTTTAGCTTAAGAGAAGGTTCTTTAAAAAAATTATGGCTGATGTACCCTGCTGCCACTGCACTGTTTTCTACCTGTATGTAAACAACAGTATCATTCAGCGTTGGTGGCATAAGCTCACATACAATTGCTGAAGCACCATTGGTAATAGCAGCATCTATAAATAAATGACCATCGGCGGCGCTTCCTTTAATTGCTATAAAGCAGGTGCCTGTGCCCACTTTACGTGAGTCAATCTGTAAATCACTTATATCAATATTGGTATCACCCTTTACTGTGCGAATGCTTACTTTATATAGTATATCTTTTAAGATCAATTTAATAGTATTGTTACTGTTTGCCCTTTTGTAAATAATGAACCTGCAATTAAAGATTGGGTAACCACCCTGCCCCTGCCCGATGCTAATACTTTTAATCCTTTATTCTCCAGCAGGTAAACCGCATCTTTAAGGCCCATGCCGGCAACACTTGGTGTTATCAATGCAGGGGTAACTGTATTATCCGAAATATTTAAAGTAGCTGCATTGTTTTTCATACTCATTGTACGCCAGTAACCACCCGTTGCTGAATCCATAAAAGGCAAATTCAAACGATTAAAAATTGAATTCAATTCGTTGCGCATGCCGTAATAATTGTATTGCATGGTATCCCTTACTACCGGCTCTTCAAACTTTTTTGTGCTTAGATAGCGTGCATAAATTTTATCGCTGATTTCTTTAAACACCCGCCCAGATACATCTGCACCATATACTAACTTAGACTGGTTGCTGTTTTGTATCACCACACACATGGTATATTTTGGCTGGTTGGCGGGAAAGTAACCAATGAAAGAAGCCTGGTAAATTTTGTTGCCTTTATTGTACCCTTTATTATCAAGCGCCGTTACAGCAGTTCCTGTTTTACCGGCAATT
>JANMVB010000383.1:0-22720 GCA_031392305.1 Ferruginibacter sp. | reverse complement strand
GCTCCACCCCTTCGCTGATCAATGGAAAAATTGAACCCCGCAAAACAATCTTCCGCAGTTTTTTAGCGAGCAATGGAGATAGTTATACTGCCATGGCCGGTGGCTTAAGCAGAACATCTTCTGATGCAATGAACTTTATTGTATCTAACCAATCGGGTGGAAATAGTAAAGACACCTGGATCATTTCGCCGGAACCAACTCAATCAATTCACCTTTCGAAAAAATACCCGGAGCGGCTACCTGCTGCCGTAAGCGGAATATTACCGAGCCATACAGCAGAAAATTTATTTTGGGTTGGCCGTTATACAGAAAGGTTGCTGGGTAATGCCCGCTTTCACCGGACGGTGATACAATTTATGGCCGAGGGTAATAAACTGATGATTGAAAATGATATAGTAACGGAGCATTCTTTATTAAAGGCACTTACCCATTACTCTTTTACTTACCCCGGTTTTGTGGATGAAAAAAATGAAGCCATATTAAATGAACCCTGGACGGAGCTCACTGACATTATTTTTAATAAAGAAAGGCGCTACAGTTTAAAATACGATTATGTGCTTTTTATCCAGGCAGTTTATGCAGTGAGGGATCATTGGTCAACCGATACCTGGCGGGTATTAAGGGGTATGGAAGATGCATGGGCAACCGTAAAAGATATTGCCAAGCCGGGGCATTTAAAAATGCAACATGTGTTGGATAGCCTTGTTACCTCGGTTGTTGCATTTATTGGTATGAACCGGGAAAGTATATCAAGGGAACAAGGGTGGATAATGCTTGACCTTGGCCGTAAAATGGAGCAATGCCTGCTGCTTACCAGTATGCTAAGGGCTACACTCGTTAACAAATATGATGACCAGGTTGATTACAATTTGCAGGAAGCGGTGTTAGTAAGTAACGAGTGCCTGGTAAACTTCAGGTATAAGTACAGATCACTGTTGCAAATGCCGCTGGTACTGGATCTTATGATATTTGACCCCAACAATCCACGCTCGCTTGTATATCAGTTAGACAGGTTGAAAAAGAACTTGGGCAACCTCCCTAAAACAAAAGGTGACCAGGCAATTTTACCGCACGACCTGTTGATAAAAGAAGCCTACAATTTGTTGCAAAGTAATGATAAGGAAAAGCTATCAGTATTGGATATAGAATCAGCGCAATACAAAAACCTGGATGAGTTTTTATCGGATATGTACGACTTGTTATCAGGTATTCAAAATGCAATTTCAAAAACTTATTTTAAACATGCTCAGTCGCAAAAACAATTATTTACTACGGATGAATCAGGAGAAAAAATGGGCGACGATGTTGGGTAGTTTTACTTTAATTGTGCTAAGGTGAAATAGCAGGTTCTGCTGCAATGCTACCAAACAAGAACCATTAATTATCAACAATCAACCAATAACCACCAACCACCAACCACCAACCATCAACCAACAACCAACAACCAAAAACATGTACCACAAGGTTACACATAAAACAGATTATAGTTACGAGGTACCGGTAAGTTTATGCCATAATATTATCCGGCTTATACCCCGTAATACCAATAAACAATTTTGTAAAGATTCTGTGGTTACCATTTCGCCGGAGCCAGATGTGATGATTGAATACAAAGATTTTTTCGGCAATAAACTGGTATATTTTACCATTGAAAGAGAACATAAAAAACTGAGCGTACATGTATTATCTGAAGTGGAAAAATTAACCCCGATAGATGAACCGCAGCCACAGTTCAACACCACACCATGGGAAGAAGTAAGCCGCTTAACGCATACCTTAACGCCTGAACTGATAGAAGTAAAACAATTTATTGCCACCACACCCATGACGGAGGCAGACGATGCCATTGCTGCTTATGCCCTGCATTCCTTCCCTCCCGGAAGAGCGATTTTTAATTGCTGCCAGGATTTGATGACAAGGATTTTTTATGATTTTAAATTTCAATCCGGCTTCACAACAATTTCAACACCACCATCTGTAGTAATGAGAGAGCGCAAAGGGGTGTGCCAGGATTTTGCCCACCTTGCCATTGCCTGCCTTAGGTCGATGGGCTTACCGGCCCGGTATGTTAGTGGTTATATAGAAACCATTCCCCCACCCGGCGTAAAAAAATTAATTGGTGTAGATGCCTCCCACGCCTGGTTTTCAGCCTATATACCCGACTGCGGATGGGTAGATTTTGACCCCACCAATAACCTGATACCCGCCAACCGTCACATCACCATCGGCTGGGGAAGAGACTATGCAGATATCACTCCTTTAAAAGGTGTAATTATGAGCAGTGGCAAACATGATTTGCATGTATCAGTAGATGTAAGGCGAATGGCGTAAAGACAGTTTACGGTTTTGGGTTTGGGGTTTACTGTTTGGGGTTTCATTTTTTATCAAATGAAAACTAAATGGTTACCAGGTATTATTTATTATAATTCTTCGCCACAGATAAATAAGTAAATGATTTTTTTTGTCCATGCTGTGAAGCAATGTGGTACATCGTTGCATCGCCCTCTTGTACCAAATACCAATTGGCATCTTTAATTGTGTTTTGAAATAAACGCCAGCCATTTTTAAGTTAAGCTCTGTAAGGGCTTCGTGTTTATAGTTAAAATTATTCCGGCATTATTTGGCTCCGTAGGAGCAACGTAATTCAAATGGCGTCTCATTGTAAAAAATACCTCAAGAAAATTTATAAATGGATTCTTTTATTTACAACACTATCTATTACGTAAGCAAAGATCAACATAGGTATAACACACAAGTGAGATCATTTATCCTTTTTACTAAAAAGGATAATGACAAAATCATATTTACTACGATGATCCCCAGAGCTGTAATGTTGACAAAAAAATTTAAAGAAAATAACAGCAACTTATTTTTAATTAAAATGTTGCATACATAATAGATGATTAAAAACCTCATCTACCTTATATTAGAAATAAATAACGGATTACAATATTATTTTCATTCCCCTTCTTATCCTTTAAATTTGTACATCTTATTTACCAAACGCTGCAATCTATTACTATGAATAAAATAAAAGGCCTTCTTTCGTCAAATATTAAATCCACTTTTTTGAAAACTTTTTCCTACGCTGCTTTTGCCACAATGGTAGCTTTGCTTTTTTGCAACGTTGCATTTTCGCAAAAAACCAAAACCCCGGTTAATAAAAATAAAACCGGTATCATCAGGTGCGGCACCATGGAATATTATGCCGAACAAAAATTAATTGATCCGCAGCTCGAAATTAAAGCCAGGGCCATTGCAGCGGCTAAGCTAAAAGCCAGGGCCAACGCAACGGGTAATACTAACAGGCCGATGGGCACACAGGCAGTAGTGGTGATCCCGTTGGTATTTCATGTGGTAGGTAATGCAGCCGTGCAGTCTTTTGCAACGGATGCTATGTTACAGCGCCAGGTAGATGTGTTGAACCGTGATTTTGCAGGGCTTAATCCAGATTCAGTAAAATTGCCAGGTGCTTTTAAAGCCGTATTTGCTCATTCCAATATAAGATTTGCTTTGGCAAAAAGAACACCAGCCGGTACCACTACTAATGGTATAGAAAGAAGGGTAACTGCTCAAACCTTTACTTCGGATGCATCAAGTTATAACACCTTATTAAAGCATACTGCCGCCGGTGGTTTGGATCAATGGGATGGCTCAAAATATTTCAATGTATGGATGGCTAATTTTACAGATGGACTGTTGGGTGTGGCTACATTTCCAAACGTTACACCACCGCTCGATAATGAGCAGGGTGTGGCTATACATTATGGCTCAATTGATCAGCCGTGTAGCAATCCTTTTTCAGGAGCTTATGATGGTGGCCGTACCCTGGTACATGAAATAGGTCATTATTTTTACCTCTTTCATATTTGGGGAGATGATAATACCGCATGCAACGGATCAGATTTTGCTACCCCTTTTGGCAACCTGCCTGCTGCCTGTATTGATGATACCCCTAACCAGGCCGGTGCAACAAACGGATGTTTATCGGGTGTACAAACTGATGCCTGCTCTCCACCACTTACAGGGTTCATGTATCAAAATTATATGGACTACACATTCGATGCCTGCTATGGCATGTTTACAATAGGCCAGGCATGCCGGGCAGAAGCTGCACTTGATTTGTACCGACCTTCTTTAAAAACAAGTAATGGCCTGGTACCGGTTGCGGGCAATATTGTGAACAATGATATCCGGGTATCAGAGATTCTTAATCCCAACAGCAGGGGTTTTGCCTGTGGCATTGCTACCAGTATTTGTAACACTCCTTTTAGCCCCCAGGTGCTGATAGTAAACGATGGCGATGCACCGGTAACATCATTAACATTCGACATTTTAATTGATGGCGTTAGTGTTGGCACACAGGCCTGGACCGGCAATCTGCAACCTGCAGATTTTATATACGTTACCATTAACCCTATTAATTCTCCCGCTGGTTCGCATGTATTAACGATTGCTACGCTTAATCCAAATGGAGTAGCGGATGGCAGGCCTTTAACAGATAATGCCAAAGCTGCGTATTCAGTATTGGCAGCACCCATTCCGGTTCCGGTAGCTCCTGAAAGTTTCGAGACTCCAACATTTCCCCCTGCAGGATGGAGAATTCATAATCCAAATTTAGGTAGCATCACCTGGGCACGTACTACACTTGCTGCAAATCCCGGCATTGCTTCAGCATATTTAAATGCATTTAATTACCAGGGGATCGATCAGGTTGATTACCTTATTTCACCAAAACTACTTACTGCCGGGTATGACTCGCTGGTGATTACATTTAATGTAGCTTATGCAAAATACAGTAATGACCCGGCAGATTGGGAAAGCCTTGAAGTAGTTTATTCTGAAGATTGTGGCGTTACCTGGAAACCAACCGGGTATTTTAAAACAGGCAGTGCGCTTGCAACCAATGGCGGAGGCCTGCTAACTACTTCTTTTACACCGACTGCAAATCAATGGAGGACCGAGGTAGTTAAGGTGGGCCTTTGTGGCAGGGGCTCCGAAATAACGATTGGGTTTAAAAGCATCAATAATTTTGGCAATAATCTCTACCTCGATAATATTGGGTTTGATAAATTAATACTGCCCGATCCTAATGTAGAAGTAAGGGCTGTAGTTGATCCAAACGGTTTATATTGTGTGGGAACTATTACACCACGGGTTACTATTTTCAATAAAGGAAATAAGCCATTAACTACGGTAACTTTTAATTATACCATTGATGGCGGAGCAGTATCTACATTTAACTTTACAGGTAACTTACCGGTTTGCGGTACACCCATTACGGTAAGTTTACCCGCAATTACTGCACCTGCAGGTAACCATATTTTTACTGTTTATACTACCAATCCAAATGGTGTTGTTGATGCAGTTACATCCAATGATACAGCCCGGTCAAATTTTTCAGTGATACCCATCGTTTCAGGTCAATTGTCTGAAACCTTTGAAGGCACTACCTTTCCTCCTGCTAACTGGGCAGTGCAAAATATTGACAATAACATTACCTGGACGAGGACTACCGATGCAGCACGTACCGGACTTGCATCAATGGTTATAAAAAACTTTGATTACACGATAGCCAATACAATCGACAAATTTGTATCCCCCAGAATTGTGTTGGGCACCTACGATTCTGCATTTGTAAGTTTTGATTATGCTTATAACCAGGGCGCCAATTACCCGGGCACATCAATCGTTCCTTTGGATACGCTGGAACTGGTGTTAACTACAGATTGCGGGGCAACCAATACCATCCTGTGGAAAAAATGGGGACGTGATTTGCAAACAGTGGACGAATCCGCTTTTCCAACAACCGTATCCTTTAAACCGCTAACATCGGCGCAATGGAAAAATGTGAAACTTGAAATTAAAACCCAAATTGGGAGTGCACCCGATTTCCAGCTTTATTTTGTAGCTAAAAGCAATCGGCAAAATAACCTGTATATCGACAATATTAACATTACTTCAAGGGTACTTCCCGCCCGTTTAAAAAACCAGGGATACCTCATTTATCCGAGCCCTTTCAGCAGCACATTCCGCATCCATCATTTATTGCCGCCCACCACACTCAGGGCAGCGCAAGTATATAATGGAACCGGCCAGCTTGTATTTGATAAGCGTTTTAGGGGCAATGCCGTTACCGAAGAATTTATTAATATGCAGCGGGTACCTGCCGGTGTCTATTTCCTAAAGCTCACCTACACCGACAAAACAATTGTAGAAAAACTGGTAAAAAATTAAGTGCGGTTTTGTGAATTAAACTTTAAAGATTTTTGTATTAAAAAAATTGATGCCCAGGCTGAGAAGCCCTGGGCATCATCGTTGTGTCACTCACTTGTACCACATACCTATGTGGAGCTTTTTCCACCTAATTTGGAAAACACAATTCAATACATTTCCAAACATAGGCACCTGTAACCTTTTGCACCCAACAAAACCCTCCCCTTTTTGTTTTAAGCTTTCACCTGTAGTAACTTTGTCTAAAATTTTGAAATGATTACATCTATTGATACCCTGATAAATAATACCACCGATACTGATCTTAAAAACATAGCCCAAAAAGTAAAGCAACAAACAAGGATTACAGACGAAGAAGGCATCATCCTGTTTGAAAAAGCCAGCCTTGCTTTTGCCGGTGCCCTTGCCAATTTTATTAGGGAAAGAATGCACGGCGATACTACTTACTTTAACCGCAACTTTCATATTGAGCCCACCAATGTATGTGTATTCAGTTGCAAATTTTGTTCCTACTCCCGCCTGTATGCACACAAGGAAGAAGGCTGGGAACTGAGCATAGATCAAATGCTTGACATCGTTAAAACGTATGATGGGAAACCCATCACCGAAGTACATATTGTAGGTGGCGTACACCCTAAAATGAACATGGATTATTTTATTGAACTAATGCAAAAAATAAAAGCCCACCGGCCTTCGCTACATGTAAAAGCTTTTACTGCCGTAGAGTTGGATTATATGTTTCGCAAAGCAAAACTCTCTACTGAAGAAGGAATGAAAAGATTGCATGAAGCAGGGCTTGACAGTTTACCCGGCGGTGGTGCAGAAATATTTGCACCTGAAGTAAGGCTACAGATTGCAGCAGACAAAGTAGATGCAGATGGCTGGTTGCGTATCCATGAAATAGCACACCAGCTAGGGATGCACAGCAACGCAACCATGCTGTATGGCCATATCGAAAATTACACACACCGCATCGATCACATGAGCCGGTTAAGGGCTTTGCAGGATAAAACAAAAGGCTTCAATACTTTCATCCCCCTTAAATTCAGGAACGCAAATAATGACATGAGCAATGTACCCGAATCGACCATTACAGAAGATATGCGGTTGTACGCCATTGCAAGAATTTACCTGGATAATTTTCCGCACCTGAAGGCTTACTGGCCAATGCTTGGCAGGGAGAATGCCCAACTGAGTTTATCATTTGGTGTAAATGATATTGATGGTACCATTGATGACTCTACAAAAATTTACAGCATGGCAGGTAGCGAAGAACAAAACCCGGCAATGAGCACCGAACAACTGGTTACCTTAATAAAGCAAGTAAAACGCCGGCCCGTAGAGCGAGACACACTTTACAATGTAGTAACGGATTTTAGTGCCGTGGAATTTTCACCGGCGGCAGTAAATGCACAGCTCAATTAATGCAGCTAACTGCCTGATTCGTTTTACAAAATCCCTGCTTACAAAAGTTTCGGAGCGGCCATCAACCTAAATATATTTTAATGCAAACTTTATATGACCTTGTAATTATTGGAGGCGGGCCTATCGGTTTGGCATGTGCGCTGGAAGCAAAAAGCAAAGGGTTAAGTTATGTAATACTTGAAAAAGGCTGCCTTGTAAATTCATTGTACAACTACCCGGTAAACATGACTTTTTTTTCAACCTCAGAAAGGCTGGAGATTGGCGGTGTACCATTTGTAAGTAATAATGTAAAACCTACCCGAAACGAATCATTGGAATATTACCGCAGGGTGGCTGTATCTGCTTCATTGAACCTTAACTTGTTTGAAACGGTTTCCACCATCACAGCAATAGATAATGGTTTTGAAATATTGACTAACAGAAAAGCATACACAGCTAAAAATATAATTATTGCAACCGGCTTTTATGACATACCGTTTCTATTAAATGTGCCCGGTGAAAATTTGTCAAAGGTTACCCATTATTATAAAGACCCACATTTTTATGCCTTTGAAAAAGTATTGGTAACCGGTGCTAATAACTCAGGTGTGGATGCAGCATTGGAAACATGGCGCAAAGGTGCTACAGTAACCATGGTAATAAGGGACAGTGAAATTGGCAGCCGTGTTAAATACTGGGTAAGGCCTGATATTGTAAACCGCATCAATGAAGGATCTATCAAGGCATACTTTAATTCAACCATTGCTGCCATCAGGGAAAAAGAAGTAGATATCAACACGCCGGATGGAATGATTACTGTTGAAAACGATTGGGTAATTGCCATGACCGGCTATCAACCCAACCTTGAATTTTTACAAAAAGCCGGCATTCAATTATCTGCAGATACGGCCCGCAAACCTTTTTATAATGAGGCTACACACGAAACAAATGTGAAGGGGATTTACCTGGCAGGTGTTATTTGCGGGGGTATGGATACGCATAGTTTATTTATAGAAAATTCAAGGGAACATGCAGTAAAAATAATTGAGCATATAATTTCAAGTTAGGCTACAAATATTTTTTTAAAACCCTTTGTCATACTTTAAAAGAATATTTTTATTGAGGCAATCACATAACACCATTAAAGATGCCATGAAAATATTTTGTACAAGAGTGCGACGCCACCGAAGATCCACAACGTTACTCAGTTCGGACAATAATTTTTTTATAAAATATATTTCAAAACATACATCAAAAAATCATACATCATACATCCCCGCTATTTTTCATCTTTGGAGGTTGTTTGTATTTCATGTCCTTCAACTGTTCCCTTTGTTTCTATTTTAGTATTTTCTTTATTTTGAATTGACTGGCTCCCCGTTTCTACTTCTACTATTTTTGTAGTAACTGCATATTGATTGGGGAAAATTTTAGAGCCATATTTCACAGCGTATGCTTTGGTAAACTCGGCGCCAAAATATAGTATGAGCGATGAATAATAAATCCATAACAACAGCACTACGAGAGAGCCTGCGGTACCATAAGTACTGCCCACATTACTTTTACTTATGTAGAATGATATACCCAATTTGCCCAGCATAAATAGTATAGCGGTGGTTGCAGCTCCGGCTAAAACATCTTTCCATTTAATGGTGGCATCTGGCAGCACTTTAAATATTACACCAAATATTGCAGTAGTTACTGCAAGTGTAATTACCAGGTTTAAAATATAAAAGAATATTACTGCCACATCCGGAAAGCTGTTGATCAACCGGTTACTGAAACCATCAATAATAGCTGAGACACCTAATGACACTAATAATAAAAACCCTAAACTGATGATTACAGAAAAAGAAATAAAACGGTTTTGAAGCATTTTTACCCACCCTCTTTTAGGCTTTGGTTTTAAGCCCCAGATGCTATTGATGGAATCCTGAATTTCTGCAAATACGGTGGTAGCGCCGATTAGCAAAGTAATACCACCGATAATTGCGGCTACTTTGCTTTTGCCGGCAAGTGATGCGTTCTTTATAATTTCCTGCAATTGTGCTGCAGTATCGGCACCTACAAAGCCGGTTAGCTGGGAATATATCTTTCCTTCTACTGCCTCTCTTCCTAAAAATAATCCGCACAAGGAAATGATGATAATCAGGAGGGGCGCCAAAGAAAATAAAGTATAATAAGCCAGCGAGCCGGCAAGCTTGGTCACCTTGTCTTCATCAAAGCCTATAAATGAATTTTTAAAAACTTCGATGAATCCTTTAAATGATTTTTTTTCAGCCATACTTTTCTTTGAGGATGACTGTACAAAAATGCTACCAGTAAAGGAGTGATGTTCGGAAGATTTTTCAGGAGATAATTATTCAACCAGGTACGACATCAATGCTTCATCCAAAAACCTGTTTTCGTTCTTTAAATGGGTGAACTTTCTTAATACACCCTCTTTTACAAATCCATTTTTTTCGTACATGTGTATGGCACGTTCATTAATGGTTGCCACACTTAATTCTATGCGTAGGTATCCTTTTTGTTTTGCAAATTCTATAATTTCCAATAGCATTTTACTGCCTTCTCCTTTACTGCTCACATCAGGGTTAATTGCCAGGCCGCCAAGATAAACTATATGATCGTTGCGGTACAACAGGGGCACTAATTTAAACATGCCCATGGGTTGGCCATCTTTCAGGTACAGGTATTTAATACCGGCCTCAATTAATTTTTCATACACAGGCCTGAATGCTTCGGGCTGCATTTGCTCGTAAAGCAGGTAGGGATTTACCTGCGGGTGCATGTAAAGGTTATAAATAAAATTGAAGTCGTGGGGTGTTGCCAGGCGAACCATGATTATTATTTTTTGTAAAATAAATTTTCTGAATTTAAAACACAGGAACTAAACTTTAAAAAATTAAGGCCAAATAAATTTACATTTTTTATTAACACTGAAACTTGTGGAGTAGTATAAGAAACTAATCAATTAAAATAGATACAAATTTACTTTTAACTTAAATACTAATAGGCCGTAGCGTATTTAAAATTCCTCTTGCATTTTAATACGGAGTTTTTTACATTTATGATAAGATTGCTATCTAAAGCTACTTAAATGAGGTTTCCTGAAAGCCGAATTTTATTAACTCCAAAAAAACTAAAAATGAAAAAGGTAAATTATTTACACTGTTTCCTTTTGCTTGCCTTGCTTGCTACAATGGCTTCGTGCAAAAAACAAAAAACTGAAGAGGCCCTTCCCGAATCAGAAACACTTTCACTAACTGAAAATGTTATATTACCATCTGCAGAAAATCCAAATTCAACTAACACCGATCGGGAAAGGGAAAAAGATGGCGTAACCTATTATGGCCCGGCAGTTCAAATGGGCAATGGGCATATCCGCTCCTGGGTAAATTTTGTAAAAAATAATACAAAACCCTGGGGCGTTGGTATTGAGTTTACCCCAAAATCATTTGAGAACCTTTCAGATGATCCAATGAACCATGCAGGTAATACTTTTAATTTGCAATTGCATGCAAAAGCAAAAGCTGTTACCCCTTTTGATCATATAACCATAAACTGGGAACCGCATGGGCATGATCCAATGGGTATTTACACCATCCCACATTTTGATATACATTTTTATAAAATTTCCTTGGCCGAGCAGATGATGATCCCCGATGTACCAACAGCATTACCACCTGCCGGCTATCTTCCTGCAGCTTATGTAATACAGGGAGCCACAGTGCCTACAATGGGTACACACTGGCTCGATCCAAGTTCACCGGAACTACCTCCTACATCGCTTCCATTTACTTATACTTTTATTTATGGTTCAAATAACGGTAAGGTACATTTTATGGAACCTATGATCACGAGAGGTTTTATGCTGAGCGGCACGTATGTATTTAAAACAATTCCGCAGGCAACACAATTTTCACCATCCGCAACTCATTACCCCAGCGCATATCAAATTTGGAAGACAAGGACTGGCAAGCATTATGTTGCTTTAACAAATTTTAGCTGGAAATAATAAAAGTTTATTAATTAAATAGAAAAGAGAAGCCACTTCATTGTGGCTCCTCTTTTTTTACTTTTTATTTAATAATAAAACCGTGAATATTTGTTGTCCAGGCTGTGAAGCTATGTTTCGACATTCTTGCGTCGCACTCTTGTACTGCATATCAGTGTGGAACTTTAATTACGTTTTAAATTAAAAGACAATCTTTTATTTTTTAATTTTATTTACACAGTGTATTAACAGTGAATGATCCTGCATTTCGGTAAAATGTATTTCAATCACTGTTTTATTTTTCTGCGAATCTTTCAGCAGTTTTAATATTACAGCATATTTACTATTGCTTTTTAAAATAGCATATTCCCTTGCCGATTCGTAGAAATAAACCAACAATCGCTCATTGTTTTTTTGATCGCCAATATTAGCTACAGATACTTTTAATACCATTGTATCGTGGTTTACATCTTGAATCGGATTAGCCATTACACCTGAAGTTTTTAGCACAGTTACAATCATCATCATAAATAACTTTCCTCTTAAAGAAAGCATGAAGGTTAAAATGGAATTTTTATTGCTTATGGACATGTGCCTGGAAAATTATAATATGCAAGATCGGAATTAGTCATGGAATAAGTAGGATCTGTTGCGCCACCTGGTGTATAAACGGATGAAGGCTGAATACTGTATGAGCCCACGCCGGCATTGGCATTACAAGTGGTATTTGCCTGCGCCTGCAACCAGGTAGAGAGCAGCACCGGGCTATCAAACATGGAGGGATCAATTACGTAAGCAAGCGTAAATGTAAATTTCCTATAATTAACCCTAACCCGTACCAGCGGAGCTACATGGTACCACCAGCCTACACAACAGCCTCCCCATTTATTGGCCCTTACTGCAAGTGTACCAGCATTATTTACCCCATAGCTAAATACTTTTTCGCTGCAATATCTAAAAAGGCTTTCAATTATATAGCGCATTTTATGGGCACGTGCAAAGCATCCATCTCTCACATATTGAAAAGGAATGCAGGGTGTAACAGAAGTAGGGATTCCCAAATGGCAGGACTGTTGTGCACAGCTATCAAATATTTCCTTTGCCTTTGCATAGCTGGGTATTATATTCCGGCAAAGCAAAAATGCCGGCCACTTTAAAATTTCTACCCTGTTAAAAAGGGAGGTATCAATTTTATTTACGTCAATGATTCGTGGCTTTACCAGGTCCCTTATATCATTTATGTGCAGTTTTTTATACACTTCCAACTCTATGGATGTGGGAGGTAAAATTGTAGAAATACCACCCCGTACATCACCAATTAACTTAACCGGCGTCCGGGATTTCAGAGCTTCTTCCAGCAGGCGTAGTTGGGTGTCGAAATTTTTACTGTTACGTAAAAGGGCATAAGGCATTTGCCTTTCATCAAAAGTAATTTGCACACTTGCCTTATCAATATCCGGAAAAATACCGGCTACTGTAACTACGGCGGAGTCTATCTTTTGAGTAGTTGGAGGAATGGTATCCTTAGGTGTTGTAGTGGTATCATCCGTAGGTGTACCTGGAGTTTTTCCTGAATTGTTGTGGCAGGAAAAAAGCATCATCAAAAATACAAGCGGAAAAAAAAGCAATTGAATACCTGCCTTTTTTTGGGTGAAATTCTGATTGAGTTTTAAGCGTTTCATGGTGTAAAATTTGGGGTGAAAAGAACGAGGTAAAAGTATAGAGTTGACCAAAAAAATGCAATACCCTAAACAGTTAATTTTATCCGTAATAAATATTCCGTTTCAACACAAAATAAACTTCTGAACCAGTTACATAAAAATTTATGCTCTTTACCAGTAAGATTTAGCTAAGTACAATTGTCTATAATGAGCATTTGGATTTTGAATTCGCTACAGATTTTTTTACAAATTATGTGGGTAAAGCTCCACACTGGTATACAGTACAAGAGTGCGACGCAACAATGCCCCTTCATAGTTTCATAGCCCGGACAACAAAAAATTGCACAATAAAAAAACGGCGTTTATTTCTAAACACCGTTTTTAACTATTTATTAAAATAAAATACTACTCAAACAAATCCCCCTGTGGACTATCAGTTTCCACTTTCTTCTCCCACTCCATCTCTACACTTTTACTATATTCCGTAAGCTTGGCCCCCGCTGCCTTCCAGCCCATTACTTCTACCATATTTATTATTTTAAATTTCGCCTTACGCACCAGTTGCCCTCTGCCAGTTTGTACCACTAATATTGGTTCAGGATCAGTTGTTACCATTTCGAGGCGGTTGTCTTTTCCTTCTTTTATAAATAGAAATTTATTGTGCAGGGTCGTTGTTTCTATTTTGAAACGCTTAATACTATATTGAAATTTTTCCTGATCAAGATACACGGCGGTCACTACTTTTTCGGGCCGGAACTTTTCTATCAGTATCACTTTTTCCACATCAAAACGCTGTGTTAATTCCTGGTCGGTAATTTCGTAATTGCCATCATTGTAAACAACCAGCAACCTGTCTTCTGCATCAAATTTGCCCAGATACTCGCCCTTTTCTTCTGTGTTAATCCTTCCAAATTTATTATCGAACCATAGTTTTTTTGCGTCCAGTGTTGACTTGCCGGCTTCTTTAAACTTCACCGATTTAATGGGGTACTTCGTTACCTGGTTTCCGATACTGCCCCTACCCTTTATTTCAAGTTCTTCAAAATAAAATTCGAGTTCCTTTTTCTTAGCATTGCAATTGGGACTTAAAATAATTTTCACCACTTCTGCTTCACCATTGGCATTAGCAGTAAAATAATGCACCTTACTTTTCTCCGCACCTTTTGTAAGGTCGTAATCTTTATCCCTGGTAATACCGGTTACGTTAAAACGCTTGGCGTAACTAACATTGGTTTTGCCATCTACATACATCATATTGTAGGTTGTGCGCTCATCATTTTTTTGAAACACAGCCACATGCAAAATATCTTTTCCTATAAAAGCTTTGTCCGATACCCGTACCACCTTCATTATACCGCCCCTGGTAAATGCAATGATATCATCCAGGTCAGAAACCTCAGCAATCTGCTCATCTTTTTTTAACCCGGTACCAATAAAACCATCGGCGAAATTTGCATAAAGTTTTATGTTGGCAATGGCCACCGACTTTGCCTGTATGGTATCAAATAATTTAATTTCTGTTTTACGTTCCCGGCCTTTACCAAATTTCTTCAACAGGTTCTCGTAGTAAGCCACCGCATAATCTGTGAGGTGTGCAATATCGTATTCCACTTGCTTAATATCTGCTTCTAACCCTTTAATCTGTTCATTCAGTTCATCAATATCAAGGCGGTAAATTCTACGTACAGGCTTTTCAGTTAGCTTGATGATATCTTCCCTTGTAATAGCCCTTTTTAAAAGTTTTTTAAAGGGCACAAATGCAGCATCAATTGCCAGCAATACTTTTTCCCAGGTTTCATGTTTCTTTTCTAATTCCTTGTAGATTTTTTCTTCAAAGAATATTTTTTCCAATGAGGTGTAGTGCCATTTTTCATGCAGCTCACCCAACTTTATTTCCAGTTCTTTCCTTAATAATTCTTTGGTGTTATCGGTGGCAATTTTTAGCAGCTCCTGCACGCCTAAAAACTGTGGCTTATTGCTCACAATCACACATGCATTCGGCGAAATGCTTACTTCACAATCTGTAAATGCATATAAGGCATCAATGGTAATATCTGCAGAAATGCCCGGTGCCAGTTCAATAATAATTTCTACCGCAGCGGCAGTATGATCCAACACTTTTTTTATTTTTATTTTACCCTGGTCATTGGCCTTTACAATACTCTCCATCAGTTGCGTGGTGGTAGTACTATAAGGCACACTTTTAATCACCACAGTTTTTTTATCTACCTCTTCAATGATGGCCCTCACCCTTATTTTACCGCCACGTTTTCCATCATTATAATTGGTAGCATCCACGGTGCCACCGGTTTGAAAATCCGGTAATATTTCAAATTTTTTACCCCGTAAATATTTAATGGAAGCTTCAATTAATTCGCAAAAATTATGCGGCAATATTTTAGTTGCAAGTCCCACCGCAATACCATCAGCGCCTTGGGCAAGCAGCAACGGAAATTTCATCGGTAGTGTAACCGGTTCGTTTTTGCGGCCATCATAACTCAGGGCCCATTCAGTAGTTTTTGCATTAAAAGCAACCTCCAATGCAAATTTGCTAAGCCTTGCTTCAATGTACCGTGGGGCGGCTGCATCATCCCCCGTGCGCACATCGCCCCAGTTACCCTGCGTATCAATCAGCAAATCTTTTTGGCCCAGGTTAACCAGTGCATCCCCAATACTCATATCACCATGCGGATGGTATTGCATGGCCTGGCCAATAATATTCGCCACCTTGTTGT
Organism: Ferruginibacter sp.; assembly: GCA_031392305.1. GTDB lineage: Bacteria > Bacteroidota > Bacteroidia > Chitinophagales > Chitinophagaceae > Ferruginibacter. The sequence continues at coordinate 6,689 of JANMVB010000383.1, read as the reverse complement.
AGCGGCCATCGTCCATCTCCTTCATTGCATGAAGAATGCGCCGTTGCACAGGCTTTAATCCATCTTCCAAAGCAGGCACTGCTCTTTCAAGTATCACGTAACTGGCATAATCTAAAAACCAGGTTTTGTACTGCCCGCCAATGCCGCTGTCGGTATGGATATAATCTTCTTTCTTTTTATTGGTAGCCATATTTTTATTGGTAATCCGTATTATTCTTTAAAAGTTTTTTTAGTACAAAAATTATTGCCCCGGCAGGTGTAATCCTATTAAGCTTCATTGGCGTCGCACTCTTGTACATTAAATCTATGGGGAGCTTTTCCCATATTATAATTATAGAAACATCCGTATTTTTTGAGGTTCCTTCTAACATCTTTATCCCCTGATTCATAAAAAATACCAACTACGTCGTATTCTTTTCTACTCCTCATACAACTCTAGCGGCTGCCCGTTGGGGTCATAAAAAAAACAAAACTTTTTGTTTGTCAATTCATCGGTGCGGATGCCTTGTATATCAACACCTTTTTCAGTTAGTTCAGCCACTGACGATTCAATATCCTCTACTCCAAAAGCCAGGTGCCTTAATCCCTTGGCCTCCGGAAAAGAGGCCCTTTCTTTATGTTCGGGAAAAGAAAATAATTCAACCTGGTACGTACCCGCAATGGCTAGATCGAGTTTGTAAGATTGCCTGTCTTCCCTGAAAGTTTCCTTTATAATTATGAACCCCAGTACATCAGTATAAAATTGTTTGCTTACTTCATAGTCATCAGTAAGGATAGCAATATGATGAATTCTTTTTATCTTCATTTCAATCGGTTTATACTTTTGTTTTTATTTCAAAATCTTTCATGTTGGCCACCTTGCCCTGTACATCAAACATATCCTGCGCTATCATCACTTTCAATCGCCAAAGCAGGTAGGCATCGCCGGTGGTATGTTTCGATTTGCTGAGGTAATGATGAATAATACGGGATGCTTTCTGCCAGTCGTGGGTGATGTATTTTTTTAAGTCTTCATCATAAAAATCATAATCTTCCTGGCCAAGCTTTTTACCGCCTTCCAATAAACGTATACCCTTATTTGCTTCGCATAATTTTGTCCATTCGTCAGGATCAACTTCAAATTCGCTCAGGGTTATTTCCCGGGCAAGCTTTTTTGCTTTTAAAAATTCTTTGGCAGGTATTTCATGCAGCCAGGTGGGATAAAATATATGCCCCTTCTCATTTATAAAAGGCAGGTTATTGAGGTAAAGAATAAACACCCTTCCCTGGAATTCTTTCATGTATTTCAGCAACCAATAATATCCACTTACATCATGCTTGTTTTGCGCCGCCCAAATCCAGATTATTTCTTCTTCATTTCTTCGCAAGGTACCTACCAGTTCTGCGGCAGTTTTATAGTCATCCACTTCTCCGGTATCAACTTTACCATCATAATCACCGCCGGCCAGCACCTGCTTCCACCAATCCCTGCGCTGCTGTATCCCCTCGCCTACATACATATTTTCTAATGGGCCTACGGCGTAATCATCCTTTATTTGAATTACCTCACCCTGCAGGCTTTCATCCAGTGTAATAGCCTGCTGCAATACCTTTATATCTCCTTCATTAAAAACTATGTGAATCATATTTTAATTAATTGTTTATTTCCTCCGCCAAATCCAACTCTACCTTTAAATTGTCAATGATAAAATCCTGGCGGCTGGGTGTATTTTTTCCCATGTAATATTCTAATAACTGCTGTATATGTGTGTCTGGCAACATCATCACCGGTTGCAACTTCATATCGCTGCCTATGAACCTTGCAAACTCATCCGGACTTATTTCTCCCAATCCTTTGAACCGGGTTATTTCAGGCTTAGTTCCAAGCTTCTTCATTGCAGCTTGTTTTTCTGTCTCATCGTAGCAATAAATTGTCTCCTGTTTATTACGCACCCTAAACAAAGGTGTTTCTAAAATATACACATGCCCGTTCTTAACCAGGTCAGGAAAAAATTGCAGAAAGAAAGTCATCAGCAGCAGCCGTATATGCAACCCATCTACATCAGCATCGGTAGCAAATACAATATTATTGTAGCGCAACGTTTCATACCCATCCTCAATGTTAAGGGCATGCTGCAACAGGTTGAATTCTTCGTTTTCATACACCACTTTTTTGGTAAGGCCATAACAGTTAAGCGGCTTGCCCCGCAAGCTAAACACTGCCTGTGTATTTACATTTCTTGCTTTGGTAATACTGCCACTTGCACTATCTCCTTCGGTGATGAATATGGTACTCTCTTTTTGTTTTTCCAAAATGGTATCCTTATCCTTACCGGTAGCTTCATCATTGTAATGAAACTTACAATCCCTTAATTTTTTATTATGGAGATTGGCTTTTTTTGCCCGCTCATTGGCAAGTTTGCGAATGCCTGAAAGTTCCTTCCGCTCCCTTTCATTTTGCTCTATTCTTTTCTTCAACGCATCAGCAGTGGCCGGATTTTTATGTAAAAAATTATCCAGCTCCTTACCCATAAAATCGCCGATAAAATTTTTCATACTTGGGCCGCCTTCAAATACAGTTGGTGAGCCGAGCTTGGTTTTGGTTTGGCTCTCAAATATTGGCTCCTGTACCCGTACGCTTATGGCAGCACAGATACTTCCCCGTATATCAGCGGCATCATAATCTTTCTTAAAAAACTCCCGGATCGTTTTTACATATCCTTCCCTGAATGCTGCAAGATGAGTACCTCCTTGTGTAGTAAATTGTCCATTTACAAAACTGTAGTACTCTTCGCCATACGCACTTTCGTGGGTTATAGCGAGTTCTATATCTTCTCCTTTTAAGTGTATAATGGGGTACCTGAGTTCATCTTCATTGGTTTTGCGCTGCAGCAGATCGAGCAATCCGTTTTTGCTGATATACCGTTTGCCATTCAGGTTCATTACCAGGCCGGCATTCAGGTAGCAATAATTCCAAAACTGGTTATCCAGGTATTCCTGTACAAAATGAAAGTTTTTAAAAATTGACTCATCCGGTATAAAGCTTACAAAGGTTCCATTGTCTTCTTTTGAGGGTGCTTCTTTATGATCTTTAAGCAAAACACCTTTTTGAAATTCTGCTGTTTTTTCTTTCCCTTCACGGTAGGCAGTTACTTTAAAATAATCGCTGAGTGCATTCACTGCTTTTGTACCTACTCCGTTGAGACCAACACTTTTTTGAAATGCCTTGCTATCGTATTTGGCACCGGTATTTATTTTGCTTACAACATCTACCACTTTGCCCAGGGGGATACCTCTTCCATAATCCCTTACGGTGATATTTTTGCCGTTGATATTTACATCTACGTGACGGCCGTAGCCCATGGTATGTTCATCAATACAGTTGTCGATCACCTCTTTCATCAGTACATAAATACCATCATCCGGGCTGCTGCCATCGCCCAATTTACCGATGTACATACCCGGCCTCAGGCGAATATGCTCCTTCCAATCGAGGCTTCGTATGGAGTCTTCATTGTAATCAACTTCTATCTTTTCTTTTTCTGCCATATTGCTTTATTAACTAATAGCTTTTTATATAATTTTAGAGGGCTGCAATGTACTAATATTTTTAGTATTTTTAGATTGAAGCAAATATAGTTAATCAGCGTATGACAAGTGTGGAAGGTTTTTAAACAGATGTGCATAAATAAGAGCTTGCAGTAGAAACAATAAAGTAGTTGGATTAAAATAGAAGTATGTATGATGCTATCTACTTTGTGGGTAAAGCTCCCCAAAGGTATGCGGTACAAGGGAGTGACACAACGATGCTTAATTGAAATACCAATGCCGGTTCAACAAAATTCTTCCATATAAAATACATATTCACATTGTTTTTAAATAAAATAAATAAACTGTATTTTGTTTTTCTAAACTACAATTATATGAAAAAAATGATGTTAGCTATAAGCATGTTTTTACTGTTTTGTATGGCGGGGGTTTTTGCACAAACAGATGCAGAAATGAAACTATGGAAGGATTATATGACCCCAGGCGATGTACATAAAATGATAGCTGCTTCCGATGGTGAATGGGTACAGGACGTAACTTTTTGGATGGATCCTGCTGCCCCGCCTACGAAAGCAACGGCTATGGCTAAAAATGAAATGATCCTGGGAGGAAGGTACCAGGTTTCGAAATCGAGCGGTGACATGATGGGAATGCCGTTTGAAGGCATGTCGCTGCTGGGATACGATAATTCAACCAAAAAATTTACCTCAACCTGGATTGATAATTTTGGTACCGGCACCCTTACCATGGAAGGAACCTGGGATGGCGCTACAAAATCTATTACTTTTAATGGCAAGGGAGTTGACCCAATGACCGGGAAAGAAGTGATGATGAAACAGATTTGGAAATTTATTGACAACGACACCCAGGAATTGCTGATGTTTGATAATAAGACCGGCAAAGAAGTAAAGAGCATGGAAATAAAAATGACAAGGAAAAAATAGTTGATTTTGAGATAAATTAAACGCCTTTCTATGTAGGCGTTTTTTATTTGTGATTGTTTTTTGATACAACCCAATACTATGTTTAAGAATAGAATATTATTTGCTTCGGGTATCATTTTATTGCTGGTGATATTTGCTTTCAGCGAAAGTCAACGATCAACAGGAATAGAACCAGCCTTTATTTCACGGCAGGATGCTTATAAAAATAAAACTATTATGCAGTGCTCGCCTGACTGGAATTTTTTAAACATTGACAGCCTTGCGAATAACATCACAATATTACCCGGCTGGGGCAATTACAAATGGGATATAGCATCCAAAAACGATAGCGCCCGGTTGTACTTTCATCAGGGCATCAGCATGTATTATTCATTCCATATTATTGAAGCGATGGCTTCATTTAAAAAAGCTGAAAGGTTTGATAAGGACAATGCAATGATATATTGGGCGCAGGCACTTGCATACGGCCCGAATATCAATGATTTTGCATATTCAACTGCCCCTGATGCATTGGAGGCTGCACAAAAGGCTATGTTGTTATCAAGCAACTGCACCCCAAAAGAAAGAGCATTGATAAAGGCTATGTCTGTTCGTTATTCTGCCGACACAAGTATCAGCAGGGAATCACTTAACCAGTTTTATACTGATGAAATGCAAAAAGCTTTTAACCTTTTTCCGGACGAGGCAGATATGGCAGCACTTTATGCAGATGCAATGATGCTGCAACATCCCTGGGAATACTGGAAGCACAATGGTGAAGCTCATCCCTGGACCCCTGCCATTTTAAAAGTACTCGAAAAAGCAATCAGCATTTATCCTGCCCACCCGGGGGCCAATCATTATTATATTCACTGTACAGAAGCCTCACCCACCCCCGGCCTTGCCCTGGAAAGTGCTCATCTTTTATCAACGTTGATGCCTTCAGTTTCGCACATGGTGCACATGCCATCGCATATATATATCCGCAGCGGATTTTATAAAGAAGGGATTATAGTAAATGAAATGTCGCTTAAAGGATATAAGGATTATCTCTCTTTATTTCCGGAGGTTGGTACCAATGCGCCACTTTATTTTATACATAACCTGCATATGCAGGCTGCCTGCGCCATGATGGGTACAGGATATGAAAAAAGCGCCAGCATTGCCGGCGAATGCCGTGCAAGTTTTGATACATCTTTTTTATCAATTCCTGCACCTTTTGGATATTTTATGCAATACGTTTACATGACACCGGTATTGAATGATGTACGTTTTGGGAAATGGAAGAACATTTTAGCTGCTCCGCCGATACCATCCAATTACGTGTATGCAAATGTATTGTTGCACTGGGCAAGGGGAATGGCCAATGCAAGATTAAATAACCTGGCCGAAGCAAAGAAGGAATTAAAATTTATCAGGGATAATAAAAATGAAACAGGTATGATGGTAGTGTTACAACCTTTTAATGCACCTGTTGCTGCGGCCAATGTAGCTGAAAAATTTTTGCAAGGCATAATAGCCGAACAGGAAGGGGATTTTAAATCGGCCATTGCATTTTTGAAAGAGGCAGTAAAAAATGAAGATGATATGATTTATACCGAACCCAAAGACTGGCTTTTACCGGTAAGGCCTTACCTTGGGGCCTTATATTTAAAAGCTGGTTTCAATTCTGCTGCTGAAATTATTTTTAAAGAAGATCTTAAAGACAACCCAAAAAACCATTGGGCCCTGAAAGGTTTATATGAAACCTTAAAAAAACAAATGAAGCAAACCGAAGCCACGCTGGTAAATATGCAATTGGACAAAACAATTGAAATGAATGAAATGAAAGACCTGCCGGTTGTTTATTAACTACTTATAAAAAAAATACTTGCCCCCACTTATAACAGACCTCCAGGTAATAAAAGACCTTGCTGAAAAACACACAATTGAAAATGATCATTTTCAATCATTTCTACAGCAGCAGGATCATGCTAGTACAGATACAATTGTACACCAGCTAAATGAAGCAATCAGCAGCCAGATAGACTGTACAACTTGTGGAAATTGTTGCCGCTCATTGATGATAAACATCACCCAGGAAGAAACGCAATCCCTCGCCACTCACCTGCAGCTAAGCCTGCCTGAAGCAAAAGAAAAATATATTGAAGAAAGTGAGGGTGGGCTCATGATCATTAACACCATACCCTGCCATTTTTTAGCAGACAACCATTGTACCATTTACCCTCGCAGATTTAC
>JANMVB010000296.1:0-1737 GCA_031392305.1 Ferruginibacter sp. | reverse complement strand
GTTATTACTTTAAAACTGAAAGGTAACGGCCAGTGGACAATTAAATTATTATCTAACCCGGTACCGGCAAATATGAAGGTATTGCTGACAGGTGTAACAGAAAATATTCAATTATCCATAATGGATATGAATGGCAGGAAATTATATTCAAATTCACAAGCAGCAATAAATGGCCAGTTGAGTTTGCCCGCTGCTAACCTGCCACGTGGCACCTATTTGCTGGTAGCAGAAAGTGGTAGTGAAAGAAAGACTTTGCAATTTGTAAAATAGAAGAGAGTAAGAATAAATACCAAACAAAAACATCCGAAGTTTTAAAAGCTTCGGATGTTTTTTATACGCAAGAGTTAAAAAATGAGTTACAGTTTTGTTGTAACAACGAAAAAGCATCAATGCTCAAAATCGTTGTAGCCTGTCTCGTCAATAATGACGAGATCACTCACTTGTACCGCAACAAGCCCCCACAAAACACTCAATATAAATATTATTGAAAGAGCATACAACCAATAACCCCCCAATACTGTTATGACAAAAACAGAAAAAATAGAACTGGCAATCACAAACTTTGTAAAAGGTGGCGACAACAGCGACATAGAGCTTTTAAACAAAACGCTGCACAGCGATTTTAGGATTACAAACAATGGATTCATGGGTACGCCGGGAGTTACCATCATTGACAAACAAAAATATTTATCAAATATCAAAGAGGGTATTTTTGGCGGGTTACCACGCAAAATGGAAATAGTAAGCATTGATGACAATGAAACCATTGCTATGGTTAAGCTTCGTTTAGAAAGCTCCGAAAACTATTTTGTTTCCTATAACTCCTTAGTGTTAGATACTGACAACGAATGGAAACTTATCAATAACCTTGCAGTTGTTGAGCAGAAGAAATGAGAAAATTATATCTGCAATGCGTAAAGCCACAGCAATCAAAATATCCTAAACCCAACTGCTACACTTAAAGAACCAAAATCTTCTTTTGTAATCTTGTCCCGGTTAAAAATATTTATGTATGAAACTTTACCTGTCCACTTTTGCGAATTAGAAAAGTAAAAACCAAATGAAGGTTTTATGCCCAACATGGTTTGTCCGCTTATAAAACTTGGCCCTGTTACAAAAGATAAATAGATATTTTTTGTTGGATGAAATGAAGTGCCGGCAAAAAGATTTACCATTCCCCGAACATCATTATACCTGGTGGGAACTGCCCCATCATTGTTTAATCTTAAAACTTTATCATCCTCCAAATAGATGTCGGCGGTAAGTTCTATTGTGGGTTTAAATTTTGTTTTATTATTAAAAAAGGTTTGTAGCCCAATTCCTGTACCCCAGGGATTGTTACCTGAGGTTCTGTCGTGCAGTGTTGTGTTGTACTGTGTCAACAAATAGGTTGATACCTTTTTTTGTGTTTGTGAAAATGTTTGTGAAAAAATAAAACAGGTTAAGAGGGTTGGCAATATTTTTTTCATAAGGTTTTAATTTTGGTGTGAGCTTTTTATAATAGCAAGGCTCAAATGTAGGAGAATATTTTTTTCTGATTTTAATTTTAATTCTACACCAGGGTTATTGTTTTCACGAACTACTTACACATAAATATTTCTGGACAACCTGTTGCCGGGAACACATTTAACCGGTATTATAATTTATCACGCAATTAAAGCTGCCAATTGGTATTTAGTACAAGAGGGCGATGCAACGATGCTGACCATGGCTGCTGCTTCGTTCGGACAACAACTT
>JANMVB010000223.1:0-1827 GCA_031392305.1 Ferruginibacter sp. | reverse complement strand
CCTGTTGGCGTGGGCCTCGCCGACGAGACGGTTTATGGTTTCAGCTCCGTCCCCTGAACCCCACGTGAACGAACAAATTGCGCCGGGGGTAAGGCGCATTCTCGCGCAATCAGAACCACAGTCCCGGCCACCGGTAGCGGGGCCTCATCTCGATGGGCCCGAATCCGACCAGAGAAACCATGGGTTCCTCGACAATCCTGATCGGATCGAGCTGGGTCTCTTTGTCGTGCATACATTGCCGCTAATTTTTGCCACAGCATCTTTAATTGCAATTGTTTTGAAGTTTATGCCATCTATACTTTTTTCAACTTCATAACTACCTACAAATGTTTCATTAGAAACCTGCCATTCTATTAAAATATTTGCACCTTGCTGATTAGCCTTCACGTTATTAAATGAAAATGATAAAGGCGTTCTTTTAAATACAATTCTAAACCTGTCTGGCGTAGTACTTAAAGGTTGATCATTTACCTCAAATTCATATTCTGCACCTGATTCTAAACTAACTGGTATGCCTGATCCGGTAAACCTATCCTCAAGAAAAGCATTTAGTGAGGGATCAAGATTGGTGGGTAAAAATTGAAGGGTGTAATTTTTTTTATTTGTTTTATAAAACCTTAGGAACAGGGTATCACTTTCTGTTAGTTCCGGCCTTCTTTCTACTGTTAATAATGTACCGTTCCGTAAAATTGCCAACTCTTCATTTACGTTATGAAATTTTATTGCATCTAATAAATCAACTGCATCGGAAGTTTGATTATTAAACTCCACCGATACACCATCTGCTAATGTTTTTGAATTGGTTTCGTTTGATGAGAGGAGGTTTATTTTTAATGATTTTTGAATACCCTGCGATCCTGTATTTACATTTAAAGGCCGGAAAATTGCCGTGTTATTTTTGGAAGATTTATTAATCTCGTTAAATACCAGAGATGCCGAACCGTTAGACGCAGTTTGTACAAAAAATGCCTGGCTGGATTGGATAATAGAATCCTGCCCACCCGGGCTTTGGGGCGTATAAGAATAGGTGCCTGTGTTTAATGGGTCTTCTACTGTTACATATCCACCTACCTGGTTTAAATTTGGATCCCAAATCACGAACCTATTTACGACGTTGTTTTTTGTAAGGGTTTTAAATGAAACGGGAGATGCATAAGGATTTCCTATCAACGTAAAGCTGTCTTTAAAAGATGAGACAGTAAAAGTTTGGGTGCCGGTTTGCAATTTACCTTTACTACTAAGTGTTGTTACATTGCTATTGGATGGATTTGTATTTGCAGGATTACGGTCGCCCCTGATAAATATAAAATACCCAATATTATCAGGTACTCCGGGAGTGCCGGTACTATTAGAAATATTGGTAGTTTTTGTATTCAATATATTTATAAAATTACTGCCCTTTTTCAATGACACATTGTTAAACGAACTTGCATCTATCCCATTAGATAATGATGGATTTGGGCCAGTAATAAATGTGCCCTTACCTGCGATATAGGTTCCCCCATTTTGCCAGTTATCATAAAAAGAGCCCGTATTGGATAATGGTGATGTTACCAGGCGCCATGATCTTTTTGCAGGGAAATATCTTTCTACGGTTACATTACCAATAATAGTATTGCCAGAAATTGCACCTTTTTCTGTAATATCTGTGAGCCTTGCAGTGCCTGAAGCAGTTGATCTAAGAATTATATTGTTGCCTGTATTTAACACCATACTATTAAGACCACTAAATGATAAAGTATCCAAAATATAAAGTGGTGTATTTAATGTTGCTGCAACTGTTACTCCTTCCGGATTTGCTATTACCAGGCTTTTAACTGTATTATT
>JANMVB010000206.1:0-23664 GCA_031392305.1 Ferruginibacter sp. | reverse complement strand
AATTTTTATTGAGAGTGCAAATATACAAACGGGAGTTTACTTAACAGAATGATTGAAGACAAATGAACGTATTTTAGATTAGTGTTTCAAATTACTATTGCCCGTTAGCGATCTCTAAATCATAGCCTGATAAGCAGGTTGATGCCGGAACACGCTGCGACCTTTTCCTGCAAGGTGGGAAAAGTTCCCCAATGGTATAGGGCACAAGAGGGCGATGCAACGATGTTCACAATAGCTTCTTAGCCCGGACAAAAAAATACTACTGTAAATTAAGCCGGCCTGCCAGGAAGCATTTACACAAAATAACCTACTTTCACACACCATTTTATCAGCAGCAACATCTTATTGTAAACAAAATCTTCGCTTGATGCGGATTAAGTTTTTAGTATGAAGGCCATTATTCCAGTAGCAGGTGCAGGTACCAAACTGCGTCCTCACACATATACCCAGCCCAAAGCCTTAATTCCTTTAGCAGGAAAAACGATTTTAAGCATCATTATTGATCAGCTTAAAGAGGTGGGGATCACCGATTTTATTTTTATAGTTGGATACCTGGGTGAAAAAATTCAGGATTATGTAAAAGCAAATTACCCGGAGCTTACCTGTCATTTTGTGTACCAGAACGAACGCTACGGAACCGGCCATGCGATTGACCTTGCAAAAGAAATTGTAAAAGAAGATGAGGTGTTTATTGTGCTGGGTGATACCATTGCAGAGTATGATATTAAGGCTATGCTCGATTCCCCTTACTCTATGCTGGCCATAAAAAAAGTAGATGACCCACGCAACTTTGGCGTTGCTGAAATTGATGATGAAGGTTTTATTAGCCGTGTGGTGGAAAAACCGGCCATTCCGAAAAGCAATATGGCGCTGGTAGGTATTTATAAAATCATCGAAAGCCACTCGTTATTTATTTGTTTAAAAAAGTTAATGGAGAAGGGTGACCGGTCGGTGGGTGAACTAAGCCTGACTGATGCGCTGGAATGTATGATACAAAGTGGTGCAAAATTTAAATCTGTAAAAGTTCAAAGCTGGTTTGATTGTGGTAAAAAAGAAACCCTGCTTAAATCTAATGCAACGCTGCTAAAAAAATTTGGGGGTAAAGTAGTGGGGATGGAGAAATTTGAGAATACCATTATTATTCCACCGGTAAGTATAGCAGAAGGATGTGATATTAAGAATTCGGTAATAGGGCCCAATGTATCTATTGGCGATCATAGTATATTAAATTACACCATCGTAAAAGAATCAATCATCGGCTCTTTTTCCCGCCTGTATGATGTGGTGCTGGATGATTCTTTAATAGGAAGTGATACCGGGATTAAAGGCGAAACCCGGTCGTTGAATATTGGTGATAATACTGATATTGACCTGGGCTAAAAACGCCGGATTGTATTTCAACTTCTTATTATGGTAACTTAGCAAAAAGCTATCAACGGATGCAGCCTATCTCTAATCGTGTAACCCAACTTTTTAATATTGATTATCCCATCATCCAGGCGGGCATGGTGTGGGCCAGCGGATGGAAACTGGCAAGTGCAGTGAGCAATGCCGGTGGCCTGGGCCTCATAGGCAGTGGCAGCATGTATCCTGATACATTAAAAGAGCATATTATAAAATGTAAGGCAGCTACCGATAAACCATTCGGGGTAAATGTGCCATTATTATATCCTGATTCAGACAAACATATCCATGTGATCATTGATCAAAAGGTACCCATCGTTTTTACTTCTGCTGGCAATCCAAAAACATTTACGTCTCATTTAAAACAACACGGAATAAAAGTAGTACACGTTGTAAGTAGCAGTAAATTTGCATTGAAAGCACAGGAAGCCGGATGTGATGCGGTAGTAGCTGAAGGATTTGAAGCCGGCGGGCACAATGGCAGGGAAGAAACAACTACCATGGTATTGGTACCGGCAGTTTGTGAAGCAGTTACTATCCCTGTACTTGCTGCAGGTGGTATTGCTACCGGCCGGCAAATGCTGGCTGCAATGATATTGGGTGCAGAGGGTGTGCAGGTGGGAAGCCGTTTTGTAGCAAGTGATGAAGCATCTTCCCATTCAAAATTTAAAGAGATAGTAATAAATGCCCACGAGGGAGATACCATGTTGTCGCTAAAGCAACTTACACCGGTGAGGCTGGTAAAAAATAAATTTTTTCAACAGGTACAAGCCGCAGAACAACAATGCGCCCAGCCCTCTGAGTTATTGGCATTACTGGGAAAAGGCCGTGCTAAAAAAGGAATGTTTGAAGGCGACCTGGAAGAAGGTGAGTTAGAAATTGGACAGGTAAGTGCAATCATTAAGACCATTAAACCGGCAGCTACTATTGTAAAGGAGCTATGGCGGGAGTTTGCAACTGCATTGAAGCAGCCCATTCAAATGAAATAATATTATATTTACTACGTTTCCAATATTTGTAAATCAATCCATGACAAATGCAAGGTATTTTTAAGTTTTTTGTGAGGAAGAATGTAACGCTGATATTTTTAATAATTTTCAATTTATTATATACCTGCTCCCAGGCTCAAATTCCAGGTCAGCAACAAATTAGTGAATTGTCGCCTGGCACCATTGATCCCACTCAAATGACCAAATCTGGTTTTGATAGTTATTTCAGGGATAATAATCAAAAGAATACCGGCAACGATAAAAATAAAGAGAACCTCGAAATTGCCCGCAGGCTGCAAAATAAGTCCCTTTACAAGGATAGTACCCAGGTTGACAATGTAAAAAAGGAAGCATATAGTTACGACCAAACTTATGGTGCAAATATTTTTAAAAATGCAGCCATGAATGATGTTTCCGAACTCTCCACACCACCATTGGATTATCCTATCGGAGTTGGCGACCATATCGTTGTATCGCTATGGGGCGGCGGCGAATACCAGGAGGATTATGTAGTAGCTCGTGATGGGGCTATTTTCCCCGCCAGTTTGGGAAAAATAACCGTACAGGGTTTAACTTTTGAAGTGGCCCGTTCATTAATTTACTCCAGGTTCAGGAGCAGGGTACCGGAAGGTACCAATATACAGGTAACACTGGGCCAGCCACGAACCATCAATGTAAATGTTGGCGGCAATGTGGAAAACCCCGGACCGGTAATAGTTTCAGCTTTTTCAAATGCCTTTAATGTAATTGGCCTGGCTGGTGGAATTTCGGAATTTGGTAACCTGAGAGAGATACAGGTAAAAAGAGATGGCAGAACAATTGAAGTAGTTGACGTATATAAATACCTTACTTCCGGCGACCTGGGCAAAAAAATATACCTGCAGAATAATGACTTTGTGTTGGTAACCAATGTGGAGAAAAAAGTATTGGCAACGGGGCAGTTTAAGCGCCCCATGTATTACCAGTTAAAGAAAGAGGAAGGGATAAAAGCCCTGCTGAATTTTACTGGGGGGCTTACCTCAGATGCTTTTTCCTCCGGTTTAAAAATTATCCGTACCGAAAACGAAAGCCAGGTAATACGGGATGTAAATGCTACTGCAATTATAAAATTAGCCGGCCAGGATTTCCTGTTGGCTGATGGTGATATTGTAAGGGCCGACCTGATAAAACCGGGTATTATTAATAAACTTGAATTACGGGGGGCAGTAACTTACCCGGGCATTTATGAACTCAGAAAAAATGACCGCCTCTTTGATGTAATCAACCGTGCAGGCGGTATCACTAAAAATACTTACCTGCCCAGGGCATACATTTTCCGCGGTGCCGGTGACTCTACCAATATAAAATCTGATAAACTGGAAGTTAGCTTAACAGACATTGAGAAAGATAATATCGGAAGCATTAATAATGTGCCTTTACAAGCCAATGATGTGATACAATTATTTTCGAACAGTGATTTTGGGGAACAGCAAACTGTGGCCATTTTTGGTGAAGTACGCAAAGAAGGATCAACCAGGAAATATGGTGGTATGACATTGCAGGACCTGTTGTATTTATCCGGGGGATTAAAGCCCTCTGCAGAATTTGGGAGACTGGAAATTTCAAGCATTGTTGATATCGATTCGGCGCAGCAAGGGTTAAAACCTACCCGGACTATTGTACGGTCTTATGCAATACAAGGCAACCTGGAGTTGGATACCGCCGCCTCAAGAGTTTTGCTGCGGCCCTACGACCAGGTTTTTGTAAGAAAAAACCCTACGTTTGAATTACAACAAAATATTCAGATACTTGGCCAGGTGTGGTACGAAGGTTTTTACTCCAGGTTAAATAAAGATGAGCGGTTGTCATCATTTATTGAAAGGGCAGGAGGTATCAGGGAAAATGCCAATTTAAGCGGGGCAATTTTATATCGTCATATTGCAGGGCCGGTTAGAGAAAAATTAAATAAAAATCAGAAAACAGATTCCACAGGAAGGCCGGTTGTAGATAGTGCCATGATGTACCTTGATGAGCCGGTAAGCATTGACCTGTACAATGCGATGCAAAATAAAAATTCGAAACACGATATAATTTTGCAGGATAAGGATGTGATTTTTATACCTGAAATAAATCCGTTTGTAACTGTACAGGGCAAGGTGCAGTCACCATTGAAGATCACTTTTGAAAAGGAGCATAATAATTTATCTTATTACATTGATAAAGCAGGCGGATTTGGCATAAGGCCGTGGCGAAAAAGGATTTTTGTAACCTATGCAAACGGCAGGAGCCGCAGAACAAGAAACCTCTTCTTTGTTCATTTTTACCCGAGGGTTGAAGAAGGCAGCACCATCACCATTCCCGAGCGGCCCGAAGGAAAAGAAATATCCACTGCACTTACGCAAGGGCTTACTACTGCCATACCCATTGTGATTACTTATTTACTTTTAAAACGCTGATAAAAAAAAGTTACTGTTGACAACACCCGAACTTATAAGAGCAATATTTTTAAAACTTGGCAGGTATAAATTATTAATACTGGCAGCAGGAGTATTGTGCGGCTTTCTATTGTTTTTTTATGCCCGTAGTATCAGGGCGGTTTATACTGCCAAGGCAACAATTTTTCCGCTAACCAATGCCATGGCAAGCGGTTCGTCCAGCACCCTTAGTGGCATACTTGGCCTCGGCGATGCACCAAAAAGTTTTAGCGATGAAGCCGCAATAAATATCATCGAGTTAACGCTGAGTAGGTTTGTAAGAGAATCTGTAGCAACTACTCCTCTGCCACAGTTTGGCAATAAAACAATTACAGCCTTATTGGTAAACGACCTCAACGACCATAAACCCTGGCTCTCAGAAAACACTAAGATGCCCACTGATAGTTTGACCCTGGCAATATTGGGCGGTGAATTATTGAAGGCGGGGATTTCAGCAAAAATGAGTAAGAACGGCGTGCTTGAATTGTATTATAGTAATGCAAATAAAAACCTGGTAACGCCCATATCGTATGTACTCATCGATAAAATATCACAATTTTATATCGACCTGAAAATTAGAAAAGCAAAAGCTGATTATAATTTTACGGTTAGTAAAATAGATTCGCTGGATGATGTAATTGGCAGCGTGGACAGGCGTGCAATCAACATACAGAACACCAGCCTTTTTGCCCCCGACAGGTTAGAATATAATATCCCGAAAGAAAAGGTTAACTCCGATAAACAACGTTATGTGCGGCAAAGAGATATCTCTTTAAATAACCAGGAAGAAGCACTGTGGCGCCTGCAAAAACTTACGCCCATTATATCCGTATTAGATAAGCCTACCCAGCCGTTTACTGTAAGCAAACCATCATCCATGTTGTACGGAATTGGTGGTGTATTTTTAGGCTGTTTTCTTGCAGCAGTTTTATTGATCGCCGGTCTTTTATACAAGTACACCAAAAGCGAAATTTATAAAAGTATTTTTGGTGCAAATGGAGAAAACACACAGGGTGCAGTACCTGTTGTAAAATAATTTTTTTTTGTCCCGGCATAACAGCAATGGGCAACATCGTTGTGTCACTCACTTGTACGGCATACCAGTGTGGTACTTTACCCACATTATATATTAGCAATGGTAATTTTTTAATAATGCAGATAAAGCTCCACATTGATACAAAGTACAAGAGTGCGACGCCAATAAAGCTGCACAAAGAATTATAGCCGGGCCAACAATTTTTTTAAGTAATATTTTTCTTACAAAACACCAACTACGCACTTATGATTTACGAAATGCCCATTTAAACATTTCCTTCCACGAGGCTTTTTTTCCATACATTAAAATACCGGTGCGGTAAATTTTGCCGGCGAGCCAGGTTGTAAATAAAAACCCTCCGATTAACAGTATCATAGAGATAACCAACTGCGGCCAGGGTACGCCGCTGGGTACCCTGCCCATCATTACAATGGGTGAAGTAAAGGGGATCATACTGGCCCATACCATTACCGTGCTATCGGGTGTACTGAGGTTGCTGGTGAGGATGATGAAGCCAAAAATAATAGGCATGGTGATGGGCAGCATCAGTGATTGTGCTTCCTGCGGATCTTCATTGATTACACTCCCAATGGCTGCAAATAAAGAGGCATAAAAAAGATAGCCACCTAAAAAATAAAATATAAAACAGCCAATAATTAAAGGCCAGTTTATATTGCTGAAATCTTTTTCAAGTTCTAAAATTTTCATCGCCATCTGGTTATTATTGCTCATGCCACCGGGCAATGCATTGTTGGCGTCACCAGCCTGTTTCATAATTTCATCAGGTAATAATCCTTTGGCAACACCCATCAACACCATGATTAAAACCATCCATAAAAACAACTGTGTTAAACCTACCGCAGCAATGCCTAAAATTTTACCCATCATTAACTGAAATGGTTTTACACTGCTCACCATTACTTCTGCAATGCGGTTTGTTTTTTCTTCCATCACGCCACGCATTACCATAGCACCAAATATAAACATGGTGATATAAATAAGTATGCCGCTGCCAAAACCTACGCCATAATTTACGGCTGCATTTACTTCCTCCGATTTTCCTTTTTCTGTAGTGAGGCGGTTTTCAATACTGAACATGCCCGAGGTTTGTTTGTTGATACTGTCAAGTGTTTCTTTGCGAATGCCCCGCTGCATTAATTGGGCATTTTCAAAAGCCCGGTCCATACGGGTTTCTATCAATTGCTTACCATCAATACCCAATTGCTTTTTTGAGTGTACAGTAAATTTTCTTGCAATGGAATCATTGTGCAGGTCAAGTACGGCGTCATACCCTTTGCTTACAAAATTATTGCTGTCAACGTCACTTGTAAAATCAAACTGCATGCGCAATGAGTCGCTTTTTAAATTTGTATGGAAGACGCCGGGATCATTTACAACCGCAACTTTTTTAAAATTGTCTTTGGCCGACATGGCAAAAAATGCACTGCCAAAAATGAATAAAATCATTACAATGGGCAACAAAAAAGTAGATAACAAAAATGTTTTGTTTCGTACCCGGGTGATATATTCTCTTTTAAAAATGAGTGATATCTTATTCATATATTTTGCAGTTGTGCGGTTAAACTAAGTGGTGGCAGCAGTTGTTTATTTTACCTCCTGAAATTGCCGGGCTTCGGGTGTTCCTTCTACCAGCCTTATGAAGATTTCATTTAACGAAGGCAATACTTCGTTGAATGACTTTATGGGTATATCCTGGTTTATAAAATGTTTCAGTACATCATTGGTGGTACTGTCGTGCTGTAATTTTATCAGTAGTTGTTTGGGCTGGTGTTTAATTACTTCAAAAATATAGGTCATTAAATTTTCGGCAGATGTGTTTACATCTATGCGGTAAATATTTTCTTTAAACCTGTCTTTAATTTCTGTAACCGTACCATCCAATATTTTTTTTCCTTTATTCACCAATACTATGTGATCACAAATTTCTTCTACCTGCTCCATGCGGTGGGTACTAAAAATAACGGTGCTCCCTTTTTTAGCCAGGTTAAAAATTTCATCCTTTATCAAATTGGCATTTACAGGGTCGAGGCCGCTAAAAGGCTCATCTAAAATTATCAGTTTCGGCTCGTGCAAAACCGTGGTTACAAATTGTAATTTCTGGCTCATTCCTTTACTAAGGTCTTCTACCTTTTTGTTCCACCAGCTTTGCATTTCAAATTTTTCAAACCATTCTTTTATCTTATGCATAGCATCTGCTTTGCTTAGCCCCTTTAACCGGGCCAGGTAAATAGCCTGCTCCCCAATTTTCATTTTTTTGTAGAGGCCTCTTTCTTCGGGCATATAACCAATGTACCCTACATCATTTACCGGGTCATATTTTTTCCCGTTGAAAATTATATGGCCTTCATCCGGGTAAAATATTCCTGTTATCATACGCAGCAGGGTAGTTTTGCCGGCTCCATTGGGGCCCAGCAAGCCAAAAATGCTGCCCTGCTCAATATTAAAGCTGATGTCGTCCACCGCTTTTTGAGTGGCAAAATATTTCTTCAGGTTATGTAGTTCTAAAATATTCATTGGTTATTTAATGTTATATACAATTAGTAAAAATATGGATTGGAAAATTACAGCGGAAAAACATTTTATAAATGGTGAAATTTTAGTGGAACTTCTGCCAGGTGCAAGGCATAAAAGGAAATATTAAAGTTTGAAATGATTTTGCAATCGAACAATTCATTGGCCCATCCGTTTTAACTTTGCTAATATAAATATTTCATGCCAGCTATTATCAGCGTAAGTCATCTCTCCAAACAATTTAAAGATACCCGGGCTGTAGATGATCTTTCATTTACAGTAAACGAAGGCGATGTATATGGGTTTCTTGGCCAGAATGGTGCAGGCAAATCAACTACCATCCGTATGTTACTTACTCTGATACGGCCTACGCATGGTGAAATAAATTTGTTCGGCAAAAAGTTAAGTACCCACCGCACAGAAATTTTAAAACAGGTAGGTGCCGTTATTGAAAAACCTGATCTGTATAAATATCTTTCTGCTTATGATAACCTTTCCATTTTTGCGAGGATGAGTGGCATGAAGGTGAGCAGGCCATTGCTGATGAAGCAACTGCAAATGGTGGGCCTTGCAGAAAGGGCAACCAGCAAAGTAAAAACATTTAGCCAGGGTATGAAACAGCGGCTGGGCATTGCAGTTGCCCTGGTGCACAACCCGGCCCTCGTAATTTTAGATGAACCTACCAATGGCCTCGATCCGCAAGGTATTGCTGACATCCGCAACCTTATACTAAGGTTGAGCAACGAGCTGGGAAAAACAGTGTTGATTTCCTCTCACCTGTTAAGTGAAATTGAACTGGTGGCCAACCGCATGATCATCATACACAAAGGAAAAAAAATTGTGGAAGGCAATGTAGCTGACCTGCTTGATCCTGCGCATACAATCATACAAATTGAAACAACGGATAATGATGGTGTAAAAGAAAAGCTTAAAGCATCTAAGTGGGTTTCTTTTTTACAGCCGGGCAGCCAGTTACAGTTAATGATGAATAAAGATGAAGTGCCGCAACTTGTAAACGATTTGGTAAGTATGCATGTGCAGGTATTATCCGTAAACTCCAGCCATTCGCTGGAGAATTATTTTTTATCACTTACAACCGAACCCGGCTATGCTGAATCTTTTGCAAATTGAATTGTTTAAAATTTCAAAAAGGCCACGAACTTATATTGCTTTTGCTGCCATTGCTGCCATCGTATTTATTTTTCAGTTTGCATTTAAGGCAGATGGAGAAAGCTACATGGACCTGATGCTGCAAAGTGTAAAAGACACTTTTGAATTTGAAAGGGTACGTGCCATCAACGGGTATTTTATGTGTTATATTATATTGAACACATTGCTGATACAGGTGCCCATTTTGGTAGCGTTGATTGCAGCCGATTCAATTTCAGGCGAGGCCAATATGGGTACACTGCGGCTGCTGATGTCGAAGCCCATTAGCCGCACCCAATTGATACTGGTAAAGTTTGCAGCCGCTACCATTTTCACTATCATGTTACTGGTATGGATGGCTATCACATCCCTGGTATTTAGTTTGTTAATTTTTGGTGCAGATGATATGCTCATCTTCCGCTCAAAAGGGGATGAATCGCAGATACTGCTCATCACAAAAGATGATATAATATGGCGGTACCTGGCAGCCTTTGCTTATGCAACCGTTGCACTCACGGTGATAGCCGCCCTTGCATTGTTCCTTTCCATATTTGCAGAAAATTCCATCGGCCCTATTATTGCTACGGTGTGTATTGTAATTGTATGTACCATTATTTCAAATATCAACGTGCCCATTATTGATAAAAATGTAAAGCCATTTCTGTTTACGTCTTACCTCGTGGGCTGGAAGGGTTTTTTCTATATTGGCACCTCACCCGAAGGCGTACCCATAAAAGGAAGTCTCGAAAACTGGGCGGCTATCCGGAATAGCTTGTTGATATTGCTGGCACATATTGTGTTGTTGGTGACTGCTTCTGTATTGGTATTTAAACAAAAAGATATTGTATCCTAAAGAAAATTATATGACTAAGTATTTAAAGAGTTTATGTGCATGTTTGTTCATTTTTTCATCTGTTGTAAATGCGCAAACAGATGTGAATGTGCTGATAAAAAAAGTGAGCGATAAAATAGACAAAGTAAATAATTATGAGGCCTCCGGAAAGATGAAAACAAATGTTACATTTTTAAAAGTACCGGAGTCAGTTGTAAAAATTTATTTTAAGAAGCCGAATAAATTAAAAATTAAAAATGAAAAGGGGATATCTTTTGTACCCAAAGGTGCGGTAAGTATTAACCTCAGTAATATTTTAAACGGCAACAAATACACTGCCCTTGATGCAGGCATGGATAAAATCGGTAATAGTGTAGTAAGGGTAGTTAAGCTACTGCCGGAAGATGACAATGCAGATGTGGTACTATCTACTTTGTACATTGATGAAACAAACCTGGTGATAAAAAAAGCCAAAACCACCACCAGGGAAAATGGCAGCTATCAACTGGAAATGACGTATGGCAAATATGCCGCCTTTGGCCTCCCTGATAAAATCAACTTTACATTTAATACAAAGGATTACAAATTGCCAAAGGGCGTAACTTTTGATTTTGATGATGGAACCGAAAATAAAAAAACACCCGATAGTGAGGCAAAGAAAAATACAGGTCGGGCTGAAATAACTTTTGATTCATACAGCATTAACAAGGGTGTACCGGATAGTGTGTTTTAGAATTATGAATTTTAAAATGATAACACCTAATATTTTTTATCGGCAGTTTTTAATAACGCAAAAAGCAAGGTGCTTTACAACTTTACGGGCCCGTTGCCGGTATTCATTTGTAAGTATTATTAGTTTCCTCTTTTTTTTAAACGCCACAGTATATGCGGATAACTTTTATGTAGCCGCATCAGCAAGGCCGGGTGGCAAAGGAACCAAAAAAGCCCCCTGGGATTTGCAAACTGCACTCAACCAGCCAGCCTCAATTAAGCCGGGTGATATCATCCTTTTAGAAAAAGGAATTTACAAAGGTATTTTTATCAGCAACCTTACCGGCACAATAAGCAAACCAATCATTCTTAAAAATAATAACGGTGCCAGGGTTATTATAGATGGCAGCCTTGCAGGACAGGTAAAAAAAAATATTCCGGCATTCACCATCAAAGGGGCATATACCTGGTACTACAATCTTGAGGTAACCAATACAGATACTGAACGCATTATAAATATTGAGGGCTCCAACCCGCCAGAGCGCCGCGGTACAGGTGTAGATGTATTTGGCCCCGGAGTTAAAATAATTAATTTTATTATTTACGATACAGGTGGTGGCATCGGTGCCTGGAGCCCCTCACAAAATTCAGAATATTATGGCAACATCATTTTCAATAATGGATGGTATGCTACAGACCGTGGCCATGGACATGGCATATATGCTCAAAATAACACCGGCACAAAAACATACACTGATAATGTGATCCTCAACAACTTTGGTGGCGGCTGGCAAATTTATGGATCAGAAAAAGCGCAGCTCAACAATTTTTATTTTGAAGGAAATGTGTCATTCAACGACAGGTGGTTAATGGGCGGGGGAGCACCGCTGCAAAACCTAACTTTAAAAAATAATTTTTCTTACAGAGATAAAGTACAGTTAGGTTACAGTGCCCAAAATAATGATGGGTTGGTGATGACCAATAATTATTTCCCCGGTGGCATTTCACTTTTTTGGTGGAAGAATATTACCGCAACCGGCAATACAATTTTTGAATACAACTCTTTAAATTCACCCGTGTCACTGTTGTTTGCAGGTGTGCCCGATTTAAGTACATTTCATTTTAATAACAATATTTACTACCGCGGCAAACTACCCAATTCAAGAAAATTATCTTTTGGCTGGACAAATACTTTACTGGAAAATAACAACCCCGGCCGCAGCGGTGAATTTTATTTGCCCGATTGGAAACGCAATAAGCAGGATGAAGATTTGGTAGTGGAATACT
The DNA here is from genome assembly GCA_031392305.1 of Ferruginibacter sp. Taxonomy (GTDB): domain Bacteria; phylum Bacteroidota; class Bacteroidia; order Chitinophagales; family Chitinophagaceae; genus Ferruginibacter. The sequence goes on along the minus strand of JANMVB010000206.1, from coordinate 11,271 downwards.
TTCCAAATAAAGATGAATCTAACGTGGTATTGAATGGCAACAAAGTTTTTATAAGGAAAAACAGGTACGATGCCACCAAGGCAACCATCATTATTTATAACTGGGATAAGGCCGCCACCGTAGCTGTAAATGTGGCCGGAATATTAAACCCCGGTGACACCTACGAACTCCGAAATACGCAAAATTATTTTGGCGATATCATTACAGCAAAGTTTAAAAAAGGCAAGCTCATCGTACCCATGACAGGCCATACCGTAGCAAAACCTTTAGGGTACAACAAAGAACTTACCTCCACAACCTTCCCCGAATTTGGCACATTTATTTTAATAAAAAAGCCAAAATAAATAAGGAGCTTACCGCATAAGATTTTTGTTAACCAGCTAAGAAGCATTGGGCAACATCGTTGTGTCACTCACTTGTACCGCATACCAATGGGGAGCTTTTCTTAACTGCTGTGAAAAGGTGTGACTAAAAGATTGCCCTCCTGGCAATGTCATTAAGCTAGGCTCTACTATAATTTTCCCCGTTCCGCCAGCTGGCGGAACGGGGAATAGAGAACTTTATTTATTTGCTGGCTTTAGCTAAATCATTATTTGGGCTAAAGCCCCGCCTCTGTAACAGATTTTATCCACGCCCTAAAGGACGTGGCAATTGAAACCTTCTACAAAGAGGTTATGCCGCTGGCATAAAAGGCTTTTTTATACAGTTACTTTAAATGTGAAAACTCTGCACCATAATCAAAAAAATTTAAGCTGAAATGATTTCAACATATAATGTAGGTAAAAGCTCCACACAGGTATGCGGTACAAGTGAGTGACACAACGATGTTGATTCATGACTAAAATGCATGGACAAAAAAATAATAAATAGTGTAAAACCTACTCCGGTACCTCCGTAATTTTTTCGTCCACAGCATTGGCTACAATGGCCTTGCTTATTTTTTTAAGAGGGTTTTGCCTTTGTGTTTCAAATTCTTTGCGGCTGTTAATAATATCAATGCAGCGGAAAATAGCTTCTCTGAAAGATGATTCATCTGCCTGGTTTTTACCGGCTATATCAAAGGCCACTCCATGATCCGGCGAAGTGCGTACACCTGCTAGTCCTGCAGTATAATTGGTGCCTTCTCCCAGCGCTAGCGATTTAAAGGGTATCAATCCCTGGTCGTGGTACATGGCAAGTACCGCATCAAATTTTTCGTACTGCCCCCTTGCAAAAAATGCATCGGCACTGTATGGGCCAAAGCAAAAAATATCCCGTTGCTTTGCTTCTTTTATAGCGGGCCTTATTATTTCATCCTCTTCTTTACCAATCAGCCCTTCATCACCGGAATGTGGATTTAAGCCCAACACCGCTATTTTGGGTTTATCAATACCAAAATCTTTTCTTAAAGATTGGTGAATAATTTGCAATTTGCTGAGGATGCGTTCCCTTGTTATTAAAGGGGCAATATCTTTTACAGGTACATGTTCAGTGAGCACGGCTACTTTCATATTTTCTGCCACCATAAACATTCCTACATCGGCAGCACCAAATAAATTTTGCAAATAGGGCGTATGGCCGGTGAAATTAAACTCCTCCGACTGGGTATTTTTTTTATGGATAGGTGCCGTTACAAGGCCATCAATCTTTCCATCTTTTAAAGCCTGTGCCGCGGTTACGAGGCTAAGCACTGCATACTTTCCACCAATTTCATTTAAAATTCCGGGGTTAACGGGTACTTCATCCTCCCAGCAATTGTAAAGGTTTACCTGCTTGTGGTTAATGCGGGTGGCATCTTTTATACTCGAAAAATTGAAGTTGATATCGGGCAGTGCCTTGCGATAAAAATTAAGCACTTTATTACTTGCAAACAGCACCGGGGTGCACAACTCAAGCAGGCGGTTATCACTGATAGTTTTTATAATTATCTCAAGGCCAATGCCATTGATATCGCCGCAGGATATTCCGATTACCGGCTTGTGTTCTGATGTTGGGTGCATGCTGAAAATATTAAGGTGTAAAAATACATAATCTGATGTGAAGCATTTTTTTTAGTACGAGTATTCCGGCAAATAGCGGTGTTTTACTACAATTAAACAATTAAAGGAGGTTCTGTTCGTTAAGTCTTTTTACAGCCCGGATAGTGAGATATGCCCCTTTAAATCCTTTACCACATGAAGAAACTTTACATACTACCCGCCCTTATTTTACTTTGCTGGGGAGTATTACATGCCCAAAATGAAAGTGAAAAAGCACTGGTATTTGGTAACCAACTTTTTCTTGAAAATAACAACGCAGACATTGCTTTTCAAACTCCTGATCATAAGGGCGGACCTGCCTGGTCGCCCAACATAATTTCACATCAAAAACTGGTAGAAAGGGAAATGGCGGGCTACCGGCAGTGGGCAACATTGAATGTACCTGCAACAGGTACAGAGTATGATGCCAGGTATTACAGGCTTGAGCTACGCATTAACCCCGATACCTCAGTAGGAAAATATATCAGGGGTAAGGTTACTACCTATTTCACTACCACACAATCAAACTTCAATATCATCAAATTTGATTTTGCCAGTCCGCTTGGCTGTGATTCTGTTTATTATCATGGAGCAAAACTTGCAGCAGGCAATATCTCAAGGCCAACTGATCTGTTGCAAATTACAATACCAACCATTGTAACTACTGGTACCCTTGATTCTGTGTCAGTTTATTACAAAGGCGTTCCGCCCGTGGTGCCATTTTTTGGAAATGGTACCGGCTATGTAAAATCTACGCACAATGCCGGCACAAAAAACTATGTATATACTTTATCTGAACCATATTCCTCCTACACCTGGTGGCCATGCAAATCATTTATCGCAAATGATAAAGCGGATTCGCTGGACCTGGTTGTAAGTACACCCATAGCTTTTAAAGTGGCAGGTAATGGCACACTTGTAAGCGAAACAACTAACGGCAGTAACCTGACTACTTATTGGAAACACCGCTACCCGATTGCTGCCTACCAGGTATGCATTGCGGTGGCAAATTTTGTACAATACCCTGCTTCACCCACCATTGTTAATATCGGTGGTACCAATATGCCTTTGTACAATTATCTTTTTCCTGAAACAAACACTGCAACTGCACAGGCAACATTAGACAGAACTGCATTGATGCTTACAACCTTTAGCAGCAAGTTTGGAGATTATCCTTTTAAGAAAGAAAAATATGGCCATTACACTTTTGGTTTTGGAGGTGGGATGGAACACAATACTTTTAGCGGAATGCACCCCGGCACCTATGATGATGCAGGAGATTGGGACATCATCGCTCATGAACTGGGCCACCAGTGGTTTGGCGCAAATGTTACCTGCGCAAGCTGGGGCGAAATATGGATCAATGAAAGTTTTGCAACTTTTGCCGAATCTGTCTGTGCTGAATTTTCCCCTTCGGTAACTGCAGGGCAAACAGGTGTTGGCCAGCGGGCTTATCACAAGAGCCAGGCCATCAGTACAAGTAATCAAACGCAAAGTGTTTATGTTAACGACACGTCTGATATGGCTACTATTTTTACCCCGGCTGTATATGTTTATGAAAGAGGGGCCATGGTTATCTATATGCTTAGGACATTACTGGGCGACACCAAATTTTTTCAGGCTATAAAGAATTTACAAGCTGACCCATTATTAAAATACGGCAATGCAGTAACTGCAGATATAAAACGCCACATGGAAAATGCATCTGGTTTGGATTTAACCACATTCTTCAACCAATGGATTTACAATACCGGGTTTGCAAATTATAATAACGCCAAATGGAATAACAGCGGTACACAGCTCATTTTACAATTACCACAAACAACGCAGTTATCTCCCGTTGCGCATTTTGACATGCCGGTGGTTGTTCGCATACAGGGTAGTGTACCTGCACAGGATACTACCGTGGTGTTGTATGACAACAATGGTATTTTACATTATGCAGATAATGGGATACTGTATAGTGCAGGAGGAAATATTGTTCAATTTAACCTGTCGTTTATTCCCGTCACAATTACTTTTGATCCATTTGCACAGGTGCTTGCCAATGGCAGTTTTGCAAAAGACCCTTTGTTGATTGTATTGGCAGCCAGCCAGGTAAACTTTAAAGGGAAAAAAGAAGGAAATGATGTAATACTTTTTTGGTCAGCAGACCAGGCATCGGATTATACGTTATTTGAAATTGAAAAAAGTAATGATGGTACTTCTTATGAAACCATTGGAATGATACATACCAAAGATTTCGCCGGCACTAATAATTTTTCATACAATCACAATAGTAACATAACAAGTGCTGAATATTACAGGGTAAAAATTATCAAAAAAAATGGTTCAGTATTTTATACCAAAACACTGCTGTTAGGCGGCAGCACAGCCGATACTTATTACACCATTTCACCCAACCCTGCCAATGATTATGTGCTCATTAAAAGCAATGTGGTTAAAGAAAAAGTAACTATAAAGTTTTACGATGCCAGTGGTAAAATGGTGAAAAAATTATTAAAACAAACACTTACTAATAACAGTCATTTAAAAATACCTGTGGATGAACTAACTGCCGGAAATTATTTTATAGAAATAGGATCATCCACTGGCAGAAATACAAAACAATTCGTGATTATCAAATAGGATATGATTTACCTTAATAAAACCCTACCATGAAAATTTTTTATTCCTTTAAACCAATCTCAAAGCAGGTAATTATTTTACTTGTTGGATTTTTGAGTTATGCAGTGCCTGCCTTTGCGCAAAAAGCCACAGTTGCAGTACCAATTGGTATTGGTTTTCCATGTACAGATGGGGGTAATCAGTATGTTGAATTTTTCGATTATAATTCTACTTCCAACGATCTTACCCATCGCTCGAATTGTAAACCAACGCTAGCATCTCCGGGTTTTAGTGCCTGGCTTGCTTCTATAAGCTATAATCCTTACGATGGGCATCTTTATTTTACCCAGATAGCCAACGTAGGCGGCACTTATAATTCTTACACTTATCGGTGGTTACCAACTACATGTCCCAACCTTGCAAGTTTACCTGTTTACCAAACCTTTCCCAACCAGTTTGTTGCAGGTGTTGAATTTGACCCTGCTACAGGCATGGCCTACCAGGTAATATTTAGTGGCTCGTCCGGCGCATATAGTATGGAATTGCAACAGGTAAATTTTGCAACCGGCGCTCTCGGTGTACCTAAGCCAATCGACTTTGGCGGAAGGTTTATCACACAACAAAACGGAGATGTGATAATGACCCCCGGCGGACAAATGCTTGCTATTTTTGATAATAAATATTGTACCATTAACTGGAAAGATTACGCTTCTGCAACGCCGCTTGTTGCAACCTATATCAATACATTAAATTTTGGTGGTGCCAGTCTTGTGGGCCTTTCTTATTCTGATGGAAAATTAGTTGGTAGTATTTCTGCAAGTGGTTGCTCCAGTTCGTATAAAGAAATTGATATACTAACAGGGGCACAATCCCCCATCACCTTCAGTGCAGGCCCTTCTTTGTTTGTATCCAATGATATGACAGATATCAGCTCTGGAGTGGGAGCCGCAAAAAGATTAATCTCGGCCACAGAAAACCCGGTAGGTTCTCAAACGTATGATGTGGTTTATGAAGTTTTTATAAAAAATTTCGGGGGTACACCAGTTACTGATGTACAGGTGTATGATTCACTAGCCCAGATAAATGGAATTTTAAATGTTATCAGTGGATCTGTTACGGCTATTACGGGCCCATCGGGCATAGCCCTAAACCCATTGTATGATGGTAAAACGCCGGGAAATTTTAATTTACTTATGCCGGGTGCAACGTTATCAAATATACCAGGCCAAAATACCATCACCTTGCGGATTGCCTGCAAAATTGCGGGTATTCAGCCGGGTATTGTTTATAACAACCAGGCAGTGGTAACAGCGGTTGGTTTATTTGGAGATATTTTACGGGATCTTTCCACTGATGGCAGTAACCCTGATTTGAACGTAAATGACAAGCCGGATGACAACGGTGAAAGTCAGCCAACACCTTTATTGATTTCGGTATTGTCACTCACGCCGCCTTGTACTGCCTTAACCAATGTATTGTATGCGCAGGATTTTGGAACTGGCACCGGCCTTTTTACAACCATACCTGCACCCAATACAGGTGCCGGGGTAACCTTACCTACTGCTACCACTTCTTATGCAGGCAGTACCACCCAACCTATTCCGGTAGAAACTTATACCATTACTAATAATGCCCAAAATGCCAACACCGCAGAATTTGTAAGCTTAACAGATCATACGGGTAATGCCAACGGAAATATGCTGATAATAAATGCAGATGCAAGTAATACAAAAATGTACCAGGGTAGTTTTTGGGCTTCGCTTTGTGCCAACCAGCAATACTCATTGTCATTTTACGCAGCCTTTATTGGTAATACAGCCTACGCAACCAAATGTGCGGCCTTTGGTGGATTTCAATATCCCAAAATAAAAATCCGCATCCGTGATGGTGTATCTGGTTTGATTATTACTGAGCTTTCAACTGCAGACATTGTATCAACTTCGTGGCAGCAATACGGCCTCAAATTTATTAGCCCGGCTACTTACAATAATATCATTATCGAACTTGAAAATGATGCAGCCGGTGGTTGCGGTAATGATGTGGCAATTGACGATTTTCAGTTTGGAAGTTGCGATGCTTTGCCTGTAGTAAATGTAAGCGCCATAACTTCTGGTTGTATTGGAAGCTCCACCACATTTACTGCTACTTTGAATGACCCTGCTGCTTTGCCGGGTTCAAAAGATTATCAATGGCAGGTTGCAAGTGCTGTATTAGGGCCTTACACAAATATTATCGGGGCAACTTCATCAACATATACTTTGCCTGGTGTTTCAGCAGCCGATACAGGTTTGTATTACAGGGTTATAGTAGCTGCTTCAGGTAATATCGGCAATACAGCCTGTCAGTATATTTCACCTGCTAATAAACTCACCGGAAAAATTCCCTCAATAGCAGCACTAACGGCTACAAAAAATAAAAATAATATTTGCCCCGGCATTTCAGTTACGCTGGGCATTACAGGCGGTACACTGGGTACCAATGCTTCCTGGAAATGGTACACAGCAAGTTGCGGTGGTACTTTGGCGGGTACAGGTGCCACCTTATCTGTTACTCCAACCATTACAACTACTTATTATGTAAGGGCAGAAGGCGATTGTAATACCACAACCTGTCAGTCAGTAACTGTTTTTATTTCCTGCGATATTGACAAAGACAATGATGGTATTCCCGATTATGTGGAAAGTAATATGCCAACCGCTTTATCAGATGGCAACAGCAACGGGATAATCAATGCGTTAGATCCTGCTTATGTGGCGTTTACAGATAACAACAATGATTTCATCAACGATAATTTTCAGGCAGATGGCGACTCAGACAATGATGGCACGCCTAACTATCTTGATACAGATTTTGGAGGCCGCACAGATGCCAATGGTGATAATGTGGATGACAGGTTTGATATGGATAAAGATGGCATCATCAATATGCTCGATCTGGATAGTGACAATGATGGTATTCCTGATGTGGTAGAAGCCTATGGTGTAGATACAAATGGTGATGGCAGGATAGACAATTATACAGATACAGACAACGATGGTTTATCTCAAAATGTGGATGCGAATAATGCCGGTGTAAATGGTTCCGGTACTGCACTTGGCAATCCGGATCTCGACCTGGATGGCGTTCCAAATTATCTTGATAAAGACAGCGATAATGATGGCATACCAGATGTGGTGGAAGTGGGTGGGCCATATGGTTCAAATACCGGTAAAACCAATGGATTTACTGATACAGATAATGATGGTTTTGCAGACAATGTAGATGGCGATGTAGGTAACGATGGCGTTGCCGAAAATTCAGCTAACGCATTGTTGCGGACAGGGCCGGATACATCTCCGGTAAATGGCCGTGCAGATAGCTATCCATATAAAAACCTTGATGCCGATGGTAAACCCAACCCTTATGATTGCGATAGTGATGCCGATGGAATTGTTGATGTAATAGAAGCTGGTTTATCAGATACTAATTTTGATGGTTGGGTAGATGGAACTATTGGTACAGATGGCTGGAGCACAACAATAGAGGCAATGCCTTCACTCAATTTAAGAAACACAGATGGCCGTGGAAACCCCGATTATATCGATATCGATGCAGATGATGATGGCATACCAGATAATATAGAAGGAATGGCAACCAACTCATACCTCCTGGCCCTGTATTTGGATACTGATAATGATGGCCTCGATGACAGATACGACTCAAGGGTTGGATTTGGAGCGGCTGGTATATTTGTGTATGATAAAGATGGAGATGGCATACCTGATTATCGTGACCTTGATACTGATTCGGATGGTATTGCAGATATTATAGAAGGCAATGACTTTAATCTCAATGGCCTTGCAGATGATGATGTATCGCTAACATTGGTTGATACCGATGGTGATGGATTAGATAATCGTTTCGACTCACTTAATTCCATTACCAATTTAAAAGGCACTTCATTTAATATGGGCAATGGCGGTACTATATCTGGTGAAGCTGCACCGGGCAGCCGCTCTCCTGTACAAAAAACACCACCACTGGCACCCGACAGGGACTGGCGCTCAGTAGGAATGGTGCTGAACGTAAAATTGTTTCAACTCACTGGTATGTATAGCCGTGGAAATGCTTTATTAAACTGGAAGATCATTACCCGTGAAAGTGTGGATCATTTTGAAATTGAAAGAAGCATCAACAACGGAACCTATATCACCATTGCGGCAATACACGACGAAGTTTATCTGAACGAACAGCAAAGCTTTGCTTACACAGATAATATTGCCGGCATCAGTGCAGAAAATATTTTGTACCGCATAAAAATTATCGCAAAATCAAAAAATATCAAATACAGCAATGTATATATGATACACCCGGCGCAGCAAAAACGTGCATTAAAAATTGCACCAAACCCTGCCAGCGATTATGTGGACATTAGCTTCTTTGCCGAAAAAAATACCAATGTAGAAATAAGGTTATTAGATATGAGCGGTAAAACTGTGCTGCTGCAAAAGCAACCCGTTTATGCAGGTAGCAATACTGTGAAACTGATCAACCTCAATGGGTTTCCTGAAGGGGTTTACTCCATACAAATGATGTTAAACGGTGTATTAACAACCGAGAAAATTATGTTGCTCACCAATAAATAATTCTTTGCGCTCTGCTCTTAAGCCCTTTCACAATTGTGAGAGGGCTTTTTGTTTACTTTTGCAGCAATGTTTAAAATAAAAAAATCACTCGGTCAGCATTTTTTGAAGGATGTAGTTATCATTCAGAAAATAGTGGATAGTCTGGTGGAAGATACCTTTACTAATTTATTGGAAGTTGGCCCGGGTGGTGGTGCATTAACCAAACACCTGGTGACAATACCGGGCATTAATTTTAAAGCGGTGGAATTAGACGATGAAAAAACTGCCTACCTGCAGCAGGCTTACCCTGTGTTAAAAGATAAAATTATTGCAGAAAGTTTTTTAGATATTGATCCGCCTTTTGATGGGCCCTTTACCATCATTGGAAATTTTCCCTATAATATTTCAACACAAATATTATTTAAAGTACTCGATTGGAAAGACCAGGTGCCGGTAGTAATCGGCATGTTTCAAAAAGAAGTGGCGCAGCGTGCAGCCTCTAAAGAAGGCAGTAAAGTGTACGGCGTATTGAGTGTGTTGATACAGGCTTTTTATGACGTAGAATATTTGTTTGATGTAAGCAATGAAAGTTTTAATCCGCCACCAAAAGTGCAGAGTGGCGTAATCAGGCTCAAAAGAAAAACCACCGATCTCCATGTTAAAAGCGACCGGGCTTTTAGGGTGCTGGTAAAAACAGCGTTTAACCAGCGCCGGAAGACATTGCGTAATGCTGTAAAAAGTTTATTTACCGCCGAAGTACTGCAGGATGAGTTGTTTAACAAACGTGCCGAAGCCCTGAGTGTAGAAGATTTTGCTGCCCTCACTTTTAAAATGAGTTAATTTTATTTCTTCAATAAATTGCTTGCAAACGATTAAAACCTGTTCAATTTTACATTGCGTTCTCGTAACTTTTAAATGCAGCATTTTGTAAATTGTGCCGTGCTGAATCTTCTGAAAAAATAGAAGATTATTTTGCATTAAATAATTTTTTTGTAGCCCGTCAGAAGAACCTTGATTAAGCTTCATTGGCGTCGCACTCTTGTACATTTGTGCATGAAGGAACTTTTACCGGCGGCTATTTTGACGGCGTATATTTTTAGTATCGAAATGAAAAAAACCGCCATTTTTTTAACACAGGGCTTCGCTTTTTTTACGGATTGCAAGAGCAACAGGTAATAGTATTTAAAACTTATATCACAATAAAAGCTCCTCAATGGTATGCGGTAAAAGTGAGTGACACAACGATGTTGACCATTGCTTCTTAGCACAGACAATAAAAAAATATTGTATCAAATTGCGGGCAACGATGTTGAATGAAGCAATCAGTTTTTGCACAAAAAAAATAAAATACTTTGAATTCTTTACTGCACAATAGTGTTTAAAATATTGAATTAATTATGAGTGAAATGGCTGTTAATAAAATAAGGATTGTAACCGCTGCAGCATTGTTTGACGGGCATGATGCAGCCATCAATATTATGCGCCGCATATTGCAATCAAAGGGTGCAGAGGTGATTCACCTTGGCCACAATAGGAGTGTACATGAAATAGTAGAATGCGCCATTGAAGAAGATGCACAAGCCATTGCCATTACCAGTTACCAGGGCGGGCACGTGGAGTTTTTTAAATACATGAAAGACCTGCTGAATGAAAGTAACAGCGGCCATATAAAAATATTTGGCGGTGGCGGCGGCACTATCTTACCCACAGAAATTGATGAGCTGCACCAGTACGGCATTACAAGAATTTACTCACCGGATGATGGCAGGCAAATGGGCCTGGAGGGGATGATTGAGGATTTGATAGAGAAAGCAGGCGCAGCCATCAAACACCCAGCCCCCCTGCCCCCCGAAGGGGGGTTCCTGGCTAATGAAAATCCGAACAGCTTTTCATTAGACGAATGGAGAGATATAAAAAAAGTGGCAAGGGCAATAACCCTTGCAGAAAACGGCGAAGATTATACAAGCCTTATCACCGAATTAAAAGCAGGGTCTAACAATTTGAATGGCTCTGAGAACCACCCTTCGGGGGGCAGGGGGGCTGGGCTGGGGCTTGAGTTGGAG
>JANMVB010000276.1:0-1779 GCA_031392305.1 Ferruginibacter sp. | reverse complement strand
TTATCGCACCGGCGGTTGGCGTTTATTTGTACACCCGAAAGTTTAGTTATAATATAAATTTAAAAAACAGGGCTATGCCTACGTTCATTGGCCTTTTCCGGGCCTCTTTCTTTCACAATTTTTTCCTAACTTGACAATATGACTAAAAGCCAAATACCGCTGGCAGAACGTTTACGCCCGAATACTTTAAATGAGCTGGCCGGACAACAGCACCTTACCGGGAAAGGAAGTATTTTACGTACCGCCATTGAAAATGGCAAGGTACCCAGCATGATTTTATGGGGTCCGCCGGGTGTAGGCAAAACAACGATTGCCCATATCATTGCCCAAACTTTGCAGGTTCCCTTTTATACTTTAAGTGCAATCAGCAGCGGAGTTAAAGAAGTACGTGAAGTAATAGAAGCAGCCAAAACACAGCAAAAGGTTATTTTATTTATTGATGAAATACACCGCTTTAATAAAGGCCAGCAGGATGCCTTGCTGGGCGCTGTAGAAAAAGGTATCATCACATTGATTGGAGCTACTACAGAGAACCCATCTTTTGAAGTAAACAGTGCCTTACTGAGCCGCTGCCAGGTATATGTTTTAAAACCGTTGGATGAAACTGAACTGATCGATTTATTACATCATGCCATTGCTACTGATGAAATTTTGAAGACTAAGAAAATTGAATTAAAAGAAACCACCGCATTGATAAATATTTCCGGAGGCGATGCCCGGAAACTTTTGAATTTACTGGAACTGGTTACAGAAGGTGCTGACAATATTGTGGAGATTACGGATGAAAAAGTAATGGAAGTTGCACAACAGCGTATAGCGATGTACGATAAAAGCGGCGAGCAACATTACGATATTATTTCAGCCTTTATAAAATCTATCCGTGGCAGCGATCCGAATGCTGCCCTGTATTGGCTGGCTCGGATGATAACGGGTGGTGAAGACGTAAAATTTATTGCACGCAGGCTATTGATACTTGCAAGTGAAGATATTGGCAATGCCAACCCCAATGCACTGCTGCTGGCCAATGCCACTTTTGATGCGGTGAATAAAATTGGCTATCCCGAATCAGGGATTATTTTATCGCAGTGTGTAACATACCTGGCCAGCTCTGCAAAAAGTAATGCTGCTGTTGTTGCTATTGGTGAGGCCATGGCAGCCGTACAAAAACATGGCGATTTACCGGTGCCTTTACATATCCGCAATGCCCCCACCAAATTAATGAAGCAGTTAAACTATGGTAAGCATTATGCCTATTCGCATAATTTTGAAAATAATTTTTCGCCACAGGAGTACCTGCCTGAAGAGTTAAGCGGAAAAAAATTTTATAAGCCCGGCAAAAATGCAAGAGAGCAGGAACTACAAAATTTTTTGAGAACTTTATGGAAAGAAAAGTATGGGTACTAATGCAATTACGCTATCTATTTTATTTAAGAATAACAAGATAAAAATTTTATGAAACTATTTAATCCGGTTACTTTAATCATCATTTCAGCATTGTTATTTTCCTGTAAAAAGGATAATAGCGGGGGTAACAATACGGTGGCTGCAAGCACCTCATTAAATGTAAGCTATGGTAGCAACCCATTGCAAAATATGGATATTTACCTGCCCGCAGGCAGAGCATCTGCTACTACAAAAGTGATGGTGATGATACATGGTGGAGCCTGGTCATCTGGTGATAAAACGGAGCTTACCCCGTTTGTTGATACTTTTAAAAGAAGGCACCCGGACTATGCTTTGTTCAATATCAACTATCGTTTATCTGCAGCGCCTAATAAT
>JANMVB010000270.1:0-34452 GCA_031392305.1 Ferruginibacter sp. | reverse complement strand
ATTTCAAAAAAAGTGGAATTCTACGAAGGGTTGTTTACAGTGAATCCACACACAAATATTTCCACTATTACCAAAACCGATCTCATTATAATTCCTTCATTAAATCATAATTACCAAAAAGCTGTAGAAGCAAACAAATTGCTGATTAATTGGGTGGAGCAACAATATAAACATGGTGCCGAAATAGCCAGTATATGCACCGGTGCATTTATGCTGGCATCATCTGGTTTGCTGGATGGTAAAAGTTGCTCTACCCATTGGGCTGCTGCAGATAATTTCAGAACGATGTTTCCAAAAGTGAATTTACGGGCTGACAAACTGATTACAGACGAACATGGAATTTATACAAATGGTGGTGCCTATTCTTTTCTTAACCTGATGATTTACCTGGTAGAGAAATATTACGATAGGCAAACAGCCATTTTTTGTAGTAAAGTTTTTCAGATAGAAATGGACAGGCAAAGCCAGTCGGCCTTTACCATTTTTACTGGCCAGAAGCAGCATGGTGATGAAATGGTACAACAGGCACAGGCATATATTGAAACTAAAGTGGATGAAAAAATATCAGTTGAAGATTTGTCTTCAAAGTTTGCCGTAGGCAGGCGAAACTTTGATAGAAGATTTATTAAAGCAACCGGGAATACGCCGGTTGAATATACACAAAGGGTAAAAATAGAATCAGCAAAAAAAGCATTTGAAACCAGTCGCAAAACAATTAATGAAGTAATGTATGAAGTTGGATATTCGGATGTAAAAGCCTTTCGGGAAGTATTTAGAAAAATTACAGGAATGTCGCCTTTGCAATACAGGGGCAAATACAATAAGGAAGCAATGGTTTAATGTATCATTACCCCTAAGTAACAACCCTCTTCCCGGCATACGGAATTGCAGCACTACCAGCCTAAAACCAGTGTTAAAACGTAACTCAAAAACCTTTTCCCTTGTCTATCTACTGTTAATTGACCGGACAAAATATTTTTGTTTGCCACAGGTTTCGGTTAGGGTATTTCAAGAGTACATAATTGATGTACACTTACTTTAAATTAAACTCAATGAGCTCCCAATAAAAAACAAAAACTGTATTAGCAATCAAAAATGATTTTTTTTCAACTTTTGTAACCATCCCGATTTTGGGGCAAAACCATTCTATGCTATTCCACTTTGCATTGGGAAGATATCCAAACCTGTGAAGTAAAAAGCTATTATCAAAGTTTGTATCATTTAAATTATAGGTGCGGTTGTCTGTTACCTGGATACTGTCGAAAACATAATATGGGTTTGTTCTCCACTGAGTGTTGAGTTGAAGCGGAATAACGTAGGCATTCGTGACTGACAAATCCTTATCAACAAATCTAAATGTATCAGCAATTTGATAAGCAAAACTGGTATCAAGATGATCAGGGTAAGTAAAGGTCCAGATTTTTGCAGTTTGTCCACCAGGCAAAATTGTATTACCTACAATATTTACATCCACCAATACAGATTTATTAGAAGTGCTGTCAACAACTTTGTATTTCCAGAAGTTACCAATGGCGTTAGGGAAATACGCTGCACTCCTCACATTTCCTGCCTGGTTAATACTTTTTTTGCAGGAAGTAAGAACAAGTAAGATGGCTAAAATAAAAAAAGATGGCCGCATAATATTCTTTTATTTATGTGACAATTAAAATATCAGAAGGGTTGCAGAAGCCATGCGACAATATTGGCACACCAGTTATTTTTTATGATCTGCAATATTTCTTTTCTCGTTTATTGTATAATAGCCCCATAAAGTTGATGCTTGTTTTTATTGTCTTAATCAAACAAAAAGTATTTCCAATGTAAACTGTCGGGTTGCTCACTTTTATGGTACCCCCTGCTTATAACCTGTGATGGAAGTTGTAGTAAACCCTGGTTATGACTTGTCATTTCCTGTTGGTCAAACTTATTGTGCATCACTATTTCCCTTGTGCCAATTTTATAAGAAAACTGTTCAAAATAAATATTGTAGGCATCGCCGTTGAGTTTATAGTTATGCCTGTTTATTCCCCCTAATTGTGGTTTGTATTGCATTTTTGACCAATAATGATTTAACAGTTTTTGCCAATTATTAGCAGCGAAATGATGTAGTTTTTTTATTAATACGCAGTAGTAAAAGCTCTACATTGGTTTGGGGTACAAGTGTGCGGCGCAACGATGATCCTCAATGATGTACAGCATGGGCAACACTTTCATTGACATTGAGTTAAGAAATTAGCATTGTTGCAAACCCCGTTTTACAGTGCATATTTTATACTTTAAAATAACAACCAATTTATTAAGGTTTTATACGTTTAACTCAAAAATCCCTTATGTATGAAACCTTACCTCATAACATTGTTATTTATTACCATTTTAAACTTGCCCTCAGGCTATTCTCAAACACCGGGAATTATTGTAAGGCCAGCAGGTAGCAACGGCCCGGCAGTATTAGATCCTAACGCTGATGCATACACCAGTGCAACCACCGCCGGCTTTAGTACCGATGATATTGCCAGCAGCGAAATTCCCTATAAACTTGTACCTCCACCAATACCGGAACCTACGGGTGACCTGCTGAGAGGCCCAAGCGGTAAATTTAGTGACATCGTTAAAAAATTAGATGGCAGCGGCTTTTACCTTTACAATGATGGTACTAATTTTTTATGCCGTCTAAGAATTGGAGGAATTGTTAGTGGCTCAAAAGGTTACAGTATTTTACTTGATACTGATAGCAAATTTGGCAACACCGGCAGCTATGCCGACCCTAATTATATGGCTGTTACCAATGGCAACAATGGCAACCCGGGTTTTGAACTTGAGATTGTGCTGGAAACAAATTTTAGGGTAGCAGTGTACAATGTTGACGGTACTTCTACACCGGTTTTATTATCTTCTTATACCATTGCCACCAATTCTCAAATATCTGTAGCTGCCACTACAGATGGCAGCGATGCTGATTATTTTTATGATTTTTATGTGCCTTTTAGTGCACTCGGTATTTCCGCTTCAACACCTATCCGTGCTACTGCAACAACGGTAATGTCGCCTGGCCCGGCAATTGGCGGGCCCAAATCAGATATTTATGGTGTATCAGGTAGTGATTATATGGCAGACTGGACAACCGGTATTTTAAGTCAGCCACCTTTTACATTTACCGGTATTTCAAGTGGTGGGTCGGGTGTGGGTGCGGTTTGTACAAACCCACCAGTATTAAACGGCCCCATAATACCAACCGCTACAACTGTAACCGGCACCTGGACTAAAGCCAGTTTTTCTGCCTTAACTTCTGCTACCATTACTTTATATAAAGGCGCTGTATCCATTGGCACTACAACTGTAAGTTCGGGAGGTGCCTGGTCAATCACAGTATCGGGCCTTAGCAACAATGATATAATAACTGCTAAAGCGCAGGCTGCCGGCGAGTCTGCTTGCCTTGCAAGCAATTCGGTAATAGTAAATGCCTGTAACTCTTCAAACAGCCCGGCCACACCTATACTAACCTGTACCAGTGGAAGTAAGGGAGTTGGTGGTACAAACTTAAGCACCGGGTGGACAATACATGTGAACAATATTACCAGGGCCACCGTAAATAACAGCGTTACAAATACAGGCGCTTTATTCGGTGCAAATTCAGGTTCAAGCCCGGCAATTACCTGGCAGTATTCCGGAGGTTGTGCCTCAGGTGCACCACTTGCATCCGGCTCGTATAAAATTTACTATACAAATAATGCTACCGGTTGTGCCTCTCAACCTGCCTATTTTTGCGCCGCAGGTAATGGGGGCAGTGCATTAGCAGGTGCACTGACAGCGCCAACAATTACTTCTCCATCTAATGGGGTTTACACGCCGGCTACCACATCAGTGGTCGGCACTACAACGGCCAATGCAACTTTATTCCTTTATTTAAACGGGGTAATGGTGCAAACAACTACAGCTTCAGCGGGAGGTGTATTCACTTTCTCAAATCTGGTGCTTAAAACTACCGACCAGCTTTATATTGTTGCCGAACTAAATACCGGCACAGTTACCACCAGTTATTGTGCAGGCAAAACAGCTACATTTACTGTAGCCTGTTTTACAAACCCGCCACTAATTACGGTTGGCAATAGTAACCAGCTTACAACCGGCTCACCCATTACCGGCACTTCTACAGAAGCAACCGGTACATTGATAAGGATATATACTGCTGCCAATGTATTGGTAGCAACCACGGCAGTGCAAAGCGGAGGTTCCTGGTCAACAGCAAATGCAGGCACTACACCGGCAGTTTATAATGCGGTAGCTGCAACATCCTATTATGCCAATGCACAAAACGGCACCTGCGGCTTAAGCTCCAACTCAGCAACATTTGCTACAGCCAGTAACACCAGTGCAGCCCGGTGCGGCACGCTACCAGCCACTGTTAGCGAAAATGCTACCTCAGTATCAGGTACGCTTAGTGGCACTGCACTTGCCGGTACGGTAGTTACTTTATATGCAGACGGTACTTCCATCGGCACATACACTACCTCCAATCTTGCATGGGGCGGCATACCAGTAAACACTACTGTAAACAACACACTTTATACTGGTGCAGTGCTCACCATCGGTATTACAGAACCATCAAAAAACGAAGTGATGTGCGGTGCCTCTGTTACAGTAAGCTGTGCCTCTCCATCATCACCTTCCGTTAACCCAACTACTTCAGTTATACTAATTGGCCAAACAGTAACCTATACAGTTTCATCCCCCACCACAGGCATTTTATATTCAATACGAGACAATACAGATGCAATAAATATGGGCAATTCAAAATTTGGCTCAGGCTCTGCTATCACACTTGTTACCAATGCATTTAATACAGTAGGCACATATAATTTAAATTTAAAAGCAACTTCTTTTTCCGGCACCAACTGCCAAAGCCTTCGGGCCGCTACAGTATATGTTACCAGCTCGGTGCTTGCGGTTAATTTGCTCAAGTTCGAGGGTAAATTGGATAAGGGTATTGCTGCACTGCAATGGACAACATTACCCGGGCAAACAGTTGAGTTTTTTGAAATACAAAAAAGCTACACCGGCGATAATTACAAAACAGTAGTAACCATTGCAGCTAACAGTAACAACAACTTTAGCAACAGTTATTTTCACAATGATTCATCAGCATTATCACCAGTTTATTACCGTTTAAAAATGAGTGATAAAACCAGTATTAGTTTTAGTAAAGTGATACTGCTACAAACCGATAAAAAGTTTGCAGTAACCAGCGTAAGCCCTAATCCTTTTACCAGTGCTATCAACATCAGCGTTCATTATATTCAAGACGAACCAGTGCTAATATCGCTGAGCGATATGGCTGGCAGAAAAATTAAAAAAATGACTTACGCTGCTAAAGCAGGTTTAAATATAATTACCCTTCAGGCTTTACATTACCTGGCAAAGGGCACTTATATTGTAGAGCTTATTGGAAGCAATGGAAACATTGCCCGGCGTAAAGTTATCAGGCAATAATATTTTATTTTTTGTCCGGGCTAAAAAGCTTTGTGGTTCATCGTTGCGTCGCCCTCTTGTACTAAATTATCTTTGGGCAACTTTACCCACAGTATATAATAAAATCAAATGCTTATTGTAAATAAAATCCCCACTGGTTGTGGGGATTTTTTGTTGATCACTAATGTTTTTATTGTAGGGTTATTGTGTTTCTACGGAACTTTGTAACCGATGTTTTTTTGTCTAACGATATTATGTGCCTACGGCACGAAGAGTTTGTTGGATATGCCAAATAACATAATTAAAGATCCCCATTGGTATGCAGTAAAAGTGAGTGACACAACGATGATCCCCATAGCTTCGTAGCCAGGACAATAATATAAAGCCTTGTAAAAAAACATTGGTTTATCGTATTTTTATACAAACAAATAAACATGGCAACACCGCAAGCTGAAGTATGGCAAAGGGGGCCGGTACCGGGCATTATACCACTGCTGCAACCGGTAGCGCATGCCCTGTTGCAGGCACGTGAAGAAGTAAATGAAATGATGAAAGATTTTGCTGCAGAATTGTTGTGGGAGCGGCCTGCTGGTATGGCTTCGCCGGCTTTTCATTTGCAACATTTAAGTGGCGTACTCGACAGGGTATTTACCTATGCAAGAAATGAAAGCCTTACTGAGCAACAGTTTGCGTACCTGCGGCAGGAAGGAAAAGATACCGGCCAGGGCATTAGCACACAGCAACTGGTGGAGCAATTTAACAGGCAGGTAGATGTGGCGATGGAGCAATTAAAAATTACACCGCAAGAAATTTTAACCGATTATCGTGGTGTGGGCAGGGCCGGTTTGCCGAGTACAGTGATTGGTTTACTGGTGCATGGTGCCGAACATACCATGCGGCATATCGGGCAACTAATGGTAACGGCTGCGGTGGCAAAGGCAACGGCTCCAACGGCACCCTTATCATAATTTGGTGACTATTTCCCCATCCATTTTTTAAAATCAGTTACCTTTTCCCGGCTTACCAATGCTTCTTTATCTACCACTGGTTTTAAAGTAAGAATCAACCGGTTTCCAAAATAATCATGTATCTGATCTACACTTGCAATGGATACATAAAATGAACGGCTGATACGGAAATAAACCTCGGGATTTAGCATGTCTTCCAGCTCATCCATGGTGTAATCCACCACATACTTTTTATTGTCGGTTGTTTTAAAAAAGTTAAGCCGGCCATCGCTGTAGAAATAGGCAATATCTTCTACCTCTATACTTACCAGTTTTTGTGCATGCTTTACTAAAAAACGTTTACGGAATTCTTTTGGCTGCAATTTTAATTGCAACTCTTTTACCAGGCTATCTACATTTAAGGCCTGGCTCCCATTGCTGCCGTTGCCATAAATATTTTTCATTTTTTTAAACTTATCCAGTGCTGCCTGCAGGTCTTCTTTTTGAATGGGTTTTAATAAATAATCTACACTGTTTACTTTAAATGCTTTTAGTGCAAACTCATCATAAGAAGTTGTAAATATTACCGTGCTTTTTACATCTACCTTTTCAAAAATTTCAAAGCTTTGCCCGTCAGCCAATTCAATGTCCATCAGAATAAGGTCGGGAGAAGGGTTTTGCTGCAGCCAGCTTACCGATGAGCGGATACTATCTGCCACGCCCACTACTTCTGCGGTTGCATCAACACCGGCTAGTGTTTTTTGCAGCTTTTTTACTGCAAGCTCTTCATCTTCTATAATTAAAACTTTCATACAAAAGGTTTTAGGTGTGCATGATTTTTAATGCTGTTGCGGTGCCTGAAAAATTAGTTTGGATTGGGTAAAAAAATGCAGGAACTTATCCATAAATTCCATCATTTCCGTGCTTTCATCATCTAATAATTTTACATCCATCAACATCAACCGGCAGGGTGTAACACTACCTGGTACATTCACTTTGTCTCCATCATTTTCTGTAATTATCATTTCAATAAAATTGATTTTTTCTGCATCCTTTCTATCAAAATCAAAATTACTACAGGTACGCAATTATAAAATAAGGTATTTAGTGAGTTGCTTTTAATAGCGTATCAATTGTTGTTTTTAAAGATTAGTTGCCGGGGTAATTTCATCAGATGCAAAGTATAAAATAGTATCAACAAATTTTTCTGCATTTGAAAATATCAAACATGCCGTTGCAAAATAAAGACGGTTATAATGTTTCCATATCCAGTCATCTTGGTTGTATTAGCGGAACTGCCACCGCAAATTCTTTACCGTCATCCTGTATAAAAATTTCTTCTCCCTTCAGCAGTTGATATTTCTTTGCAATATTATTTAACCCTACCCTGTTTGAATTTACATTGCGTAGTTTTCGCTGCAGGTTATTGCTCACCACCAGTTTACCATTATTGGTGGTCATAATTAAAATCTGCAACGGGCAATCTTTCAATATCATATTGTGTTTTACAGCATTTTCAACCAGCATTTGCAGGGTGAGTGGCGGTAGCAGGTAATGGAGGAATTGCTCATCAATTTTCACTTCCATTTCTACCCCATCGCAGTACCTTGTTTTCAACAGGTGAAAATAAGATTGTATAAACTGCATTTCTGTATCCAGCGTAGCCAGTCCATCTTCATTATTGCGCAGCAGGTAGCGATATACCTTACTCATTTCATCCAAAAACTTTTCTGCCTTCTCCGGATCATCCGCTATTAATGATGACAATGAATTTAAACTATTAAATAAAAAATGTGGATTTACCTGGCCCTTCAAACCTTCTAACTGGCTTTGCAGGTTTTCCTTTTTAAGGCCTTCCGCTTCATCAACAATTGCCCGCCATTTTTCATAAAATGCTGCACCTTCATTAAAGCTGGTGGCCAGCAAATTACACAAAACGCCAATCATTAAAATCTCCAGGTAATCACCCCAATCAATTTCGTAGCCCAAAAAACCAATATAATCGTAGCCTAAAAATAAAATAGTAATAGCGGCTATCATAATTAAAATGTAAGCCAGCAAACCCAACCCAATCCTTTTAAAAGTTTGTTGATATTTAGGAAAACGGTTTAGCAAAACAGTAGCCACCATACCGCAGGAAATATACACCACAACAAGTATTAAAAAAGTAGGTAGCGAAGCCAGTAAAAAACTTCGGCCATCAAAAAAATACTGCTTACCAAATAAACTGTAATTAAGTGCGATTGCAATGGGGGGCAGTATCATCCACATTATCAGCCATTCTTTTTTAGAATATGCTAATGGCTTAATATGGCTTTCCTTCCTCATGATCTATCTTTCTGCTCAAAGTAAAACAATATAAATGGCTTATAAATGCAGCATTAATGAAATGTATTTTTTCAGGATGAATTGAGGAAAAAGGCGAATGAATTGTAATGATAATTTCATATTGACGCATCGCAAAAAGTTTTTTTGTCCAGGCTTAGAAGCAATAATCAACATCGTTGCGTCGCACTCGTGTACCACATACCAATGTGGATCTTTAATTGCGTGATGGGTAGAAAGCAATCATTCAGATTTACATAACCGATCATTTATTAATCACCTTTTTGTTTTCTCGTTCAGGGCTTGGTTTTAAGGTAAACATATATTTTATTGTCCTGGTACAATAATGCGGTTGCGGTTTTGTGATGACGTTGATTGGTTTTTCCTTTTCTTTGCTAAGAATACCAGCTAAAGTGCTTTTATGAGTAGTAACCTGTTGAAGTTTTTTTATTGCATTTTTTTTATTCCGCTACATGTATTTGCACAAACGGATGTTTACCCAGGCACGTGGCGTATGCAATATTTACCTGCTTCAACCACATCGCCGGTTAAGATGGAATTACAAATTGCTACCCCCGAAAAAAATACTCTCTACCCAGCTCACCTGAAATTGGAGTATGAAAATTTTAAAGCTGAGTATGAATTGTTACTGGTTAAAAAAAATATATGGCAATTGGGTATCAGCAAAAATAAATACGCCGTATCTGAGCAATCCTTTACTCTTGGAGAATGGATCATTTTATTAAATGGGATTTTTGAATACAATAAAGATCACAAAGGCATTCCTTCGCTTAGCCTCACCAGGTTGATTTCAAAGCCTGCCCTCAATACTTTACCTGATACAATTAAAATTGAGAAAATAAACAGAGATGCAGCGCTTCAACTCAAAAGCTTTTTAAGAGAGGTACCAATAAAGCTGGAAAAAATTGATAACATTCCCTGGCAGGAAGAAAAACAACGCAGTGTATTAATACCTTCTTTATCACCGGTATATTTTGGATTGACGGATACCATTTTTATAAAAAACAGGTATGCTACTTTTAGCCTGGCCGGTACAAAGAAACCAGTGTATGATATTGTATCGGTAACATTAAATGGCCGCGTAATTATTGACCAGGTAGAGCTGAATAAAAAGAAATATTCAGAAGAGATTATGCTGGATACCGGGGTAAATATAATTTCACTATTTGCGGATAACTATGGGGGTGCACTACCGAATAAGGGTGTATTAAATGTTGAAAGTGATATTGAAAAGTTTACCCTCAATTTTACAAACAGGGCTGATAGTGCTGCGACATTTATTACAGCAAAAGTATATGCTGTAGTAGATAAAAAGAATAACCATTCTTTTCAATCCGGCATGGGTGGTACTGGTGATGAGCGGTTACAAAAAAATGAAAAACTTATTGGTAGCATTGTAGCTACTTCACAGCAAATTACGCTGGCCCTTTGGGATGATGCTACAGAAGATGGTGACAGCATTTCAATCAACATAGATGGCCGGTGGATTGTACAAGGTTTTCCTGTAAAAAAGAACCCGCAGTTTATAACGGTAACATTAAAACCCGGCCCCAATACCATCACCTTTATTGCTGATAACCTGGGCACTATTCCGCCCAATACTTCTGTGCTGGAAATTATTGACGGAAAGAAAAGGAAATCATTTACGATGGAAACTAACCTGGAGAAAAACAACCTGATTAAAATTTATTATGATGTGCAGGCGGGTTTATAAAAAACTATTTGCTTCATTCAATATTTATCCCGGCAGATTTTATTTGAAGGTTCTTTCATACAATTGTAATTAAAGATCCACATAGGTATGACGTTGAAGAGAGTGACACAACGATGATGACCATAGCTTTCTTTGCCCGGACAAAAAATTTAATTATACAGACATTTCCTTACTGAACCAGGTCATCTTTGCCATCCAACTCATGGTTTTGAAATTTTGAAAGCGTATCCTTATGACGAAGGATTTTTACCAGTTGTATAATTGCAGTTAGTGTAAATATCCCTCCGATTACCCAGTTTAAATATTGCTCACTGTTTGCAATACGATCCACCAGCCATTTTCCGCCAAATATAAAGACAGAGTTGCCGGTGAGTGTGCCGATGCCGATACCCAGTATGTATATATTGTAATATCCGGGCTGAGGTACTAAAATTTTTTTTGTAAAGAGTACAGTGCTCCAGCCAAACCAAAACGGAATTTGTACAGGGTTGATGGCACACATTAGCATACCGAGTAAAAAGCGGTGCATATTTAATTCGAGAAAACCATTTTTTACATGGCCAGTGGTACCGGTTTTTAAAGCTGCAATAAAACTACCGATGGCAAGGGCAACGATGATTGCAAGCGTTACCCATTCCATTATTTTCAGCAACTTATATTGCTTGCGTACCCAATCTATACCTACAAGAGATATACGCACATAAATCATTTCTACCAAAAGGGAACCTAACGAAAACCAGATAGCTTCTTTAATATTTTCCTGTATGCCGATTTGCATGGCGGCAATATTTAAAGTACCCAACGGTAACGACCCGAGAAAACTGATAAGCATTCCCCACAAAAAAATGTTGAGTAATTTTGGCACTGCGTAAGTATAAGTTGATTGTAAAATTTGAAGGTTGGGGTAACAGAATGTTTTATTTTTTTGCGAACACTTTTAAACTGATTTTTACTTTATCCTGTAGCGAAATACTTTTATCACCTACAGTAAAATCGCGGCGGTTAATTTCAAACTCGCCTTCAAAAAAGTATCCGCCATCTTTTGGTGTTGCAGAAAAACCCAATTCTACAGGTTTAGTAATTCCCTTTATGGTGAGGTTTGCAAACATATAGTACCTGCCGGCACTGCTGGATTTTGTAATCTTTGTACTCTTAAAACTTATCACGGGATATTTGGCAACATCAAAATATTCATCCTCTTTTAAATGTTCATCACGCATTTCGCTATCGGTATCTATGGTAGCTGCTTCTACAGTTACGGCAAAATTACTTGCAGTAAGCTTTAACGGGTCAAAAGTAATGGTGCCCTTTAGCCCTTTAAAATCCCCACCGGTTTTAATGGCAAAGTTCTTGATTGTGAAATGTACTTTGCTACCTGCATCTGCAGGCGTAAAAGTTTGTTGCGAAAAGGAGATGACCGAACTAAAAATGCATAATAATGTAATGATCAATTTATTCATAAAAATATTTTTTTAAAGGTACAATGCGCAAATGTGAAATGGATATGATTGGTGTTAAAAGTAAGCAGATAATAAATTTGAACATACACATTGTTTGTTTTACAGGTGACATAACTGGTGTATATTTCCATATAATTTGCAAGAAACATGATGCTGAAATCAACAACACAATTGCTGCGGTTCCATTTTTCTTTTTTCCTGATGCCGGTTTATTGGTTCGCTCTCAGTCAAACGGTTACTATACATTTTGGGCATGCTATCCTGGTTTTTATAATACTTCACCTATTGGTGTACCCGGCAAGCAATGGCTACAACAGTTATATGGATAGGGATACAGAAAGTGTAAGCGGTATAAAAAAACCCCTGCAGCCTACCAAACAATTATTTTATGTGAGTGTAATACTGGATATAATTGCAATCATCTGTGGTTATTTTATAAGTACGGTATTTATGGCTGGGTTAATTACTTATATACTTGCAAGCAGGGCTTACAGTTACCGTGGTATCCGGTTAAAAAAATACCCGGTGTGGGGATATATGACAGTAGTATTTTTTCAGGGGGCTGTTACTTTTTTTTTAGTAATGCATGGCAGCAGTGAAAACAAAACACTCAATATACCTGTAATGGGAATGATAGCAGCCACATTATTGATTGGTGGATTTTATCCACTTACCCAAATTTACCAGCATCGGCAGGATAAAGAAGATGGGGTAATAACACTTAGTTACCTGCTGGGATATAAAGGCACTTTTTTGTTTACAGCAATCATGTATTTTTTTGCAGTAATGAGCCTGGCAATTTTGCTGATTTCCAGCCTGCAGCAAAATGGCTTCTTTATTATTCAAATCTTTTTTATACCTGTACTCGTATATTTTGTGTGGTGGTTTAAGCAAGTAGCAGCAAACACTGAGTCAGCAAATTTCACCAACACCATGCGCATGAATGTACTGGCTTCTGTATGCACCAATGCAGCTTTTATTACTTTATTATTAATCGAAAAAATTTGAGCAAAATAGTTTCAATAGCCACCGGCTTACCACCATATAAACACCAGCAATCTGATATATTTAATTTTGCAGATAGCATCTATTGCTCTAATGAAACGGATAGCCGTAAAATGAAATTCTTATACCGGCATAGTGGCATCACCCACAGATATTCAGTATTACCCGATTATAGCACAGAACCAGATGACCGACTCTTTTATGAAAAGACTGCAGACATGGAACCTTTTCCCTCTCTCGAAAAAAGAATGCAATGGTATGCAGACAATGCAGTTACCTTATCGGTTAAAACTATTGAGGATTGTATTGCCGGCAAAATTAAAAAGGAAGCCATTACGCATTTAATAACGGTAAGCTGTACGGGTATGAGTGCTCCAGGCCTTGATCTTGAGATTATGGAAGCCATGCAAATACCGGGAAATATTTTCAGGACTTCAGTAAATTTTATGGGCTGTTATGCTGCCATACATGCGTTAAAAATTGCAGATGCTATTTGCCGGAGTACTACAGAGGCCAATGTAGTAATTGTTTGTACAGAATTGTGTACCCTGCATTTTCAAAAAGAAAATTCAATTGACAATATTACTTCCACGTTGTTGTTTGGTGATGGATGCGCCGCAGTATTGGTGCAACCAAATCAAAATAGTAACCACGGTTTAACCATACAAAACTTTTGCTCCGAAGTAGCATTTAAAGGAAAGAAGGATATGAGCTGGCAGCTTTCTTCCAAAGGATTTTTAATGAACCTATCCGGCTATGTGCCAGACCTGGTGAAAGAAGATTTTAATTCATTACTTGAAAAGGCGTTGGAAAATGCATCGCTAAACAAAAATGATATTACGCATTGGTGCATCCACCCTGGTGGCAAAAAAATTTTAGAAGCCATTCAAAAAAGTTCAGGGTTAAGTGAAGAAAGCCTGCGCCATTCTTATGATGTGCTAAACGATTATGGAAACATGAGCTCACCTACGGCACTGTTTGTATTGAAGAAAATATTGGAAGAGCTGGAAGATAAATCACCCGCAGAAAAAGCGATTGTTTTTACTGCAGCCTTTGGGCCTGGCCTTACTATGGAAACATTTATAGCAAGCTATGATTAACCTTAGCGAACGATCATATAAAAAAGAATTGCTCGACGACCCTTCAATTCCTTTTGCTGATATACGGCAAAACATGAAAGAATTAAATACCATTAATACATACCTGGGTGGCCATAATATTTCAAGAGCTGGCTTAAAAAAAATATTAAAAAATAAGCCACGAAAAAAATCCATAACAGTTTGTGAGATAGGATGTGGTGGCGGTGATAATTTAAAAGCCATTGACAACTGGTGCAAAAAAAATTCAATTGCTGTAACGTTCATTGGTATCGACATTAAAGCAGAGTGCATAGGATTTGCCCGTCAGCAATATCCTGAATTAAAGGCAGAATGGATAGTGGCTGATTATAAATTGGTAAACTTTCAACAACAAAAACCCAGTATAATTTTTAGTTCGCTTTTCTGTCATCATTTTATAGATGAACCACTTATTACCATGATGCAGTGGATGAAAAAAAATGCAGCACAAGGTTTCTTTATCAATGATCTTCACCGGCATATACTTGCCTGGTTTTCCATCAAAATAGTTACAGCAATTTTTTCAAAATCGTACCTTGTAAAAAACGATGCCCCCCTTTCTGTTGCAAGGGGATTTACTAAAAAAGAATGGATAAAAATAATGTCGGCATCAGGTATAAAAAATTATACCATTCAATGGAAGTGGGCATTCAGGCATTTAATTGTTTACCAAAATGACTGACATTCAAAAATATGATGTGGCCATTATTGGCGGTGGCCTTGCCGGCTTGGGGCTTTCAATTCAATTGGCTATAAAAGGTCATAATGTAGTGTTGTTTGAAAAAGAACAATACCCTTTTCATAAAGTTTGCGGAGAGTATATAAGTATGGAAAGCTGGCAGTTTTTAGAAAGCCTCAGCCTTCCTTTGCATAGCATGAAACTACCCATCATCAATAACCTTATTGTGAGTGCACCCGGTGGGAATTATCTGCAGCAGCAGTTGCAATTGGGAGGCTTTGGCATTAGCAGGTTTACCGTCGACAACGAGTTGAAAAAAATTGCCATTGCAAATGGTGTAAATTTAAATGAAGGCTGCAAGGTAGAAGATGTAATATTTGATGGAGAACAATTTCAACTTATTACTTCAAAAGGCAAATTTACCAGCAGTGTTTGCTGTGGCAGTTTTGGCAAGCGAAGCAATATCGACCTTAAATTAAAAAGAAAATTCATTGCTCAAAAAAACAATAAACTCAATAACTATATCGGTGTAAAATATCATATTAAAACAACTCATCCGCAAGATACTATTGCATTGCATAATTTTGAAAATGGTTACTGTGGCATTTCTAAAATTGAGGGTGATAAATATTGCCTTTGTTATTTAACCACTGCTGCCAACTTAAAAAAAAATAATAATTCTATCCTTCAAATGGAAAAAGAAGTGCTGTATAAAAACAGGCATTTAAAAAAAATATTTACAGAGAGTGAGGTATTATACCGGCAGCCGGTCACCATCTCTCAAATTTCATTTGCAAAAAAAACACAGGTAGAAAACCATATTTTGTTAATGGGCGATGCAGCCGGCATGATAACGCCCTTATGTGGCAACGGCATGAGTATGGCGCTACATAGCAGCAAAATTGCCACGCATTTTATAGATGAGTTTATTCAACAAAAAATAACCCGGACTGAAATGGAAAATGGCTACACAAAAAAGTGGCAAAAAATTTTTTCAAAAAGATTACTGGCAGGTAGGATAATACAGAGGCTCTTTGGCAAACCTTCTATCACCAATATTTTCGTTGGCTTTATGAAACGCTTCCCCTTTCTCACCAGGTGGGTAATAAAAAATACGCATGGCGAAGTTTTTTAGAAACTAATTTTAATTATTTTTTAACCAGCATCAAAGCCCTGATTAAGCATCGTTGTGTCACTCCCTTTTACGTCATACCTATGGAGAGCTTTGCTTACATGATAAAAAATTGCTCGTTCAATTTTCAGGTGTATTAGAGTTGCAAAGAGAGATTGGGGCTTACAAATAAAAGGCCTCAAATATCGTGTGATTAAAGTTGCTCATAGATATTTCGTACAAGAGTGCGACGCAACGATGATGCCCAATGCTTCTTAGCCCGGACAATAATCATCAACCCATTTGTATATCCACTTTTTTCATCTCTTTTATATCACTCCTGGTGCCCTTTAAAAAAAGCCTTCCTTTATTAAATGGCCATGGCTTAATGCCTTGCTTGCGATTGTATTTACTTATTTGGTATAATGCTTTCCAATGCATTAATATTTCTTTATAAGCTCCCAATAAGGTGTACCCGGTATCATAAAAATGATTGGGCTCTGCGCCACAACCATTGTATTCTAAAATGGTAAAATTTTTACCTTCTTTTAAATCTTCTACATTGGTACACATGATATCGTACCGGCCATAAAAAAAATCATTGATGCGAAGGCTGAATGTATCAAAGAATGCTACCAGCTTATCGTCAATATGTTCTTTTAAATCTATAAACTGTGCCCCACGGTTATGGTTAGCCGCATAACTGAGCATATATTTTTCATCCTTGCTTAGCACATCGTTCCAGCGATCATTGTGTTTTGCGTATAATTCTTCCAGTCGCTTTTCGCCCTTTGGATGTTTTGTTATTAAACTTTGTAAAGTGTCATTGCCTGTGCCTGTAACATGCAAGGGAATTTTATGCAGAAAGCCTGTTACCCTTCCCTTTGATTCGTTTGGATGACGAATATAAAACACACTCACTTCCATTGGATACTCTACCAGGCTTTGCACCATATACTCCCAAGGCATCAAATGATGGTAATGAATTAATGCAGCTTCATCATTAATTTTTCTGAGCAAAATGCCTTGTCCGCCAACTTCAGGTTTTACAATAAACGGGTAATTTATATTACTGGTTTGTAATTTATTTTTTATAGATGCAAGGTCTTCCCCTGGTAACACATTAAAAGTGGGTGGGTAAGAATTTTTGGGTAACAAATCGTACATCTCTTTTTTGGGTTCACCTTCCAGGCCGCCAAACGTTATTTTTGGATTACTGGAGGTAAAAAACCAAACCGAGCCTGATTTAATAATATACCAAAGCCAGCATATAGCTAAAGGCATGTAAAGCAATTCAAATGGCCATGCCTCCCAATTGATGATCTTATTTATTATACCCCTGGTTATTTTCATGTAGCTGTAAAATTAATACCTTAGGCCCAACAATAAACAGCAAGGCAAATACATCAAACATTTAATTACATTTGCTTTACTGAAATTATAAGAATATGTATGTACCAATAATGGCAGAAATGGTGGCAAATGGCGAGGCACCGGAAGTTTTATTTTGGGTAGGTTGCGCCGGCAGTTTTGATCAGCGGGCACAAAAAATTACGAAGGCTTTTGTAAAAATATTAGAAGCCGTAGGTACTAAATATGCCATACTTGGTAAAGAGGAAATGTGTACCGGTGATCCTGCCCGGCGTGCAGGGAATGAGTTTATGTTTCAAATGATGGCTTACCAAAACATACAGGTTTTGAATGGATATGGTATAAAGAAAATAGTGACGGCATGCCCACATTGTTTTAATATTTTAAAAAATGAATACCCCGAACTTGGAGGAAATTACGAAGTAATCCATCATGCAGTATTTTTACAACAACTTATTGATGAGGGCAAAATAAAACTACAGGAAGGGGGCAATTTTAAAGGAAAAAAGATCACGTATCATGATAGTTGCTACCTCGGCAGGGCAAATAATATTTACGAAGCTCCAAGAAAAGTATTGGAAGCCCTGGATAGTGAACTGGTAGAAATGAAACGTTGTAAATCAAATGGATTGTGTTGTGGTGCCGGTGGAGCCCAAATGTTTAAGGAAGAAGAAAATGGTGATGTAAGAATTAACTTTGAACGGAGCAATGAAGCACTTGCGACGGGAGCAACAATTATTGCAGCAGCTTGCCCTTTTTGTAATACTATGTTAACTGACGGCGTTAAAAACAGCGATAAAGAAGATGAAGTAAGGGTATTGGATATTGCAGAATTAATTGCCGCTTCTCTATAAAAATATAATTTATGAACTTCGATTACCATTCGATATTACCTGAAGATTTTAGTGATACGTCAAAGGTATGGATATATCAAAGTAGCCGTCTATTCTTTATAAGTGAAGCGTTACAGATTGAAGAAATGCTGGAAAAATTTGTAACTAACTGGAAAAGCCACGACGCAGATGTGAAGGGTTTTGGCAATTTATTATTCGGTCAGTTTATTGTACTGATGGCAGATGAAAGCGAAGGTGGAGTTAGTGGTTGCAGTACTGACACCTCCGTTAGAATTATTAAGGAGATAGAGCAAAGATTTAATGTGCAATTATTTGAAAGACAAATATTAGCCTTTATAATCAAAGAAAAAATACAACTGTTACCTATATCACAATTAAATTATGGTGCAACAAATAATTTTATATGTGCTGATACCTTGTATTTCAATAATACAGTACTTACAAAAAAAGAATTGCTTAATAATTGGATTATTCCCATAAAGGAAAGCTGGCTTGCCAAACGGATTAATTTCCCCCAATTGATAAAATAATAGCGCTTATTTTTCTGAAGGATTTCTTTTGCCGAATGTCAGTTTTTCAATCGTGGCTTCTAACCGTGCCAATTTGGTTTCCTCTCTTTTTGCACCCGATATCCAGGTTAAATATTCTTTCTTATTAGTAAATGAAAGGGTTTCAAAAAAAGTTTTTGCTTCAAAATTATTGTCGAACAAAATTTCTAATTCGGATGGTGTGGTAATTGTTCTTTTCTCAAGATCAACTCCCAGTATTTTTTCAGTAACTACGCTCTTCCTTATTTGATCTATTTTTTTAAAACGCATTGCACTCCAGATATTATCCAGGGCAATTAATCTGACTCCCTCATAACCATGCTTAGCAATGCAATCCCAATTACAATCTCTTGATAAATCGCTTACAATTTTTGAAGAAACTTTTGGATAAGCAATCCACAGCTTTGCTTCACTATGCAATGCAGGTACAACATCACGTAAAATATCCGCTAATTGCTTATGGCAAATAGCAAACACCAGTGCAAAGTCAATTTTCCTTGATTTTAAAAGCGGTGTAACATTTTTAGAAAAGGACAGCTTCACAAATTGTTTTTCCACAGTAGAAGGAAGGCCCTGGATTAATAAATTTCTTTCATCCTTCAATTGTAATTTTTCTAACAGAGATTGTGACGGAGCTAATATTTCCATATAAATGTTTTTTAATTTTTTGTACGTTAAACAAAGACTGCCCGATTATGTTTTAGGAATACATAATGCAGGTTAACTCAATGAAAAAAATTTGGCAAATTCAGACAGGAAAAGAATTGAAGTGCAAATTTAGCTTCTTTTTTTGAATTTAAATAAAAAATCCCCATTTTTTGATAGGGATTTATATAGAAACTTGTTAAGCTATTATTTTTTTACCGGCTTGTAATACTTCAGCGCTTCGGGCATGTATTCCTGCAAACGGGCAATACGGTTCTCATCAGATGGATGTGTAGCTAAAAATTCCGGAGGTTTTTGTCCACCTGATTGCCCCATTCTTTGCCAGAAAGGTATTGCTTCTCTTGGATTATATCCAGCCATTGCAGCAAAAATAAGCCCGAAACGATCTGCTTCATACTCTTGCTTTCTTGAATTTGGAAGTGTATAACCAATTGCACTGCCGGGGCCAAATACAGTATTAAAAATACCATTTACCTGGCTATTGCCAGATGTTAATATATCACCTGCCAAACCGATTCCTTGTGTAATCATTCCCTGGCTCATTCTTTCATTACCATGGGTAGCAACAGCATGTGTAATTTCATGCCCCAGTACAATTGCGAGGGCAGCCTCATTTTGTGCCACTGGCAATAAGCCTGTATATACTACCACTTTTCCACCTGGCATGCACCATGCATTAACATCTTTATTGTCTACAAGGTTAAATTCCCATTTATAACCTTCCAAAATACTCCCTTTACCCTGGCTTGTATAATATTGAGTAATAGCATTTGCAATTCTGCTTCCTACCCTTCGTACCATTTCTGCATCTTTACTCGAACTTGAACTAACTACTTTATTTTGGGATAAAAATGTACGGTATTCGGCCATCGCCATTTCCTGTAACTGGCTTTCAGGTAATAAGCTTAATTGTTTTCGGCCGGTTACAGCATTAGTTGAACAGGCAGCAAAAATCATTGGAAAAGCTATGATTAAAAAAAATGTCTTTTTCATTTTATTATAGTTTTACCAACATATAAAACAATTGGCGTACCAATCTTATAAGTAGATTCTGTTAAAACATCTTAGTTGGGGAAAAACAAGCGGGAGAAATATTCTATTTACGGCGAGATTTGCGCTTATCTCTGTTTTTGAAAATTGGCACCCTGCTTTCGCTGCCACGTAAAAGCTTTACAATATTCTTTTGATGGGTAAGTATAATCAATGCTGCCACCAATATGGCAAAAACCCTATAAAGTACAACGTCATCATTCCAAATCCAAAGAACACAAACAGGCAAAGCGAGGCCAGCCAGGATAGAACTTAAAGAAACATATCGTGTAAGATAAAGTACTAGCAGGAACACACCTACACAACTTGCAGCTATAACAGGTTGTACAGTTAGTATCATTCCAAATAATGTGGCTACTCCTTTACCGCCTCTGAATTGTGCAAAAATGGGAAATATGTGCCCCAGTACAGAAGCAAGTCCGAGACCAACCATAAGATTTGTCCGATCCCATTCATCATGTAAATAATGGGGAAGAAAATTGAATAAGCCCACTGCAGCCATCCCTTTCAAAATATCAAAAATCATGACGATTGTGCCATATTTTGAACCTAATACCCTGAATGTATTAGTTGCGCCCATATTGCCGCTACCATAATCCCTTATATCTATATGAAAGAAAATTTTACTTATAATTAAAGCAGTAGGAATAGATCCAATAAAGTATGCAAGTACTATTAATAGTAGTTCGTTCATTGTTTCTTAGTGAGTTGAAGTACAAATATACCTAAATAATCCACTCTGGTAACGTTTAATTAATACAGAATATTTCTATAATTATAATTTTTTTGCCACAATTACTATCCAGTCACCTTTCTGAAATGTAGATTCATAGATCAATTCAACTTCTTTTAATGCCCCTAAAATGAGGATTTCATTCTCCTTTAAAAAACCACTTAATAATACATAAGCTCCTGGATTTAAAACGTTTGAAATAGAAATTAAATTGGAAATGATAATATTCAAATTAATATTTGCCAAAACAATATCAAAGGTTTTATCTGCAGGAATTTTGCTTAGAAGCGCCAATTCAATATTAACGCACTTATTTTGTTCAATATTTTCCCGGGCATTGGTTATGCTCCACTCATCGTAATCAATTGCAAGTATTTTGTTTGCTCCGCATTTTTCTGCAATTATGGCCAGCAGGCCGGTACCCGTACCAAAATCCAACACTGATTTCCCGATAAAATTCAATAATGCCATTTGCTGAACCATTAAAAATGTGGTAGCATGGTGGCCAGTGCCAAAACTCATTTTTGGAGTGATAATTATTTCGTGAGCCACTCCTGTAACGGGTGCATGAAAACCAGCCCTGATGGACACAAAATCACCAATGATAACAGGCTTAAAATCTTCTTCCCATTTTTGATTCCAGTTGACATGTTCCACTATCGTTCTGGTGTAGATGATTTCAGAAAAAAGATCTAATACTGAGTAAAACCCTTCCTCATTAAATTTATCCTCGGATATAAAAGCTTTTAAATTCCTTTCATCTTCATCTTCTTCAAAACCTTCGAAACCCTGCTCATTTAACAATGCTATCAATTGTTCAAGTTGTTGCTGATTCTCAGTTTCAAATTCAAATTGGAGGTAGTTCATAAATTGAATTTTTTATGGGTTAAAATGAAACAATTAAAATAAAATGGTACCAATAATCAGGATATTAAATCTTATGATGAATTACTTTTTTCTATTTTTTCTATAATGTAGGTAAAGCTCCACATAGGTATAACGTAGAAGGGAGTGACACAACGATGATGCCCAGAATTACTAATGCCAGTCAACAAATAAATAATAAAACATGATCACTATAAATGCAAATATTCTAAAAAATAAAACTCCGAAGCAAAAGCCCCGGAGTTGAATATTTAATTCATTTGATTTTTTGCTACAATTTAGGTTGCGCCTCCGGCTTTGGCATCAACGCTTTGCGGCTTAGTTTAAATTTGCCGGTACGTTGATCAATTTCCAGTAATTTAACTTTAACCCTATCCCCTTCTTTAAAAATTCCTTCCATAGTTTCCAGGCGCTTCCAGCTTATTTCACTGATATGTAACAGGCCTTCCTTCTTTGGTAAAAATTCTACAAATGCACCAAACTCTTTTATGCTTTTAATTGTGCCTTCGTAAGTATCACCTACAACCGGCACTGCTACCAAGCCTTTTATCCAGTTTACTGCTTTATCAAGACTATCTTTTGAAGCTGAAAACACACTTACTTCGCCTACATTGTTTACTTCTTCTATATTCACAGTAGCACCGGTTTCTCTTTGAATTTCCTGTATAACTTTTCCGCCGGGCCCGATTACTGCACCAATATATTCTTTATCAATAATCATTTTAACCATTCTCGGAGCATGTGGTTTTACATCATCTCTATGCGAAGGCATGCAATCATACATTGCATTCAAAATATGCAAACGGCCTTTACGTGCCTGCTCCAATGCCTGGCGCATAATGTCCATGCTTAAACCATCCACTTTAATATCCATCTGTACACCACATATACCTTCACGTGTGCCGGTTACTTTGAAATCCATATCTCCCAAATGATCTTCATCGCCAAGTATATCTGTTAGTATTGCAAACTGATCATCCTTTTTGATTAATCCCATTGCAACGCCACTTACATGCTTTTTAACTGGAACGCCTGCATCCATTAATGCCAGTGAACCTGCACAAACCGTAGCCATAGATGATGAACCATTGCTTTCAAGGATATCACTTACAACTCTTACTGTATATGGATATTCAGAACCAGGCATCATCTTTTTAAGTGAACGCATTGCAAGGTTACCATGACCAACTTCCCTGCGGCCAACGCCCCTCATCATTTTAACTTCGCCTGTAGAAAAAGGAGGGAAATTATAATGCAAAATAAACTTTGTATAATCAGATTTATGTGCACTCTCAACAAGCAATTCATCAAGCGGAGTACCAAAAGTTACAGTAGTGAGGGATTGGGTTTCGCCCCTTGTAAACAATGCAGAACCGTGTGGGGTAGGCAAAATATTTGTTTCCATTGTTAACTGGCGGATTTCTTCTGTACCTCTGCCGTCTAAACGTTTGCGCTCACTAAGGATCATATCCCTTACCACATTGTATTGCAATTCACCCACATAAAAACCGATTAGCCCTTTATCTTCAGGAGTTAATTCTTCCCCCAATGATTCTTTTATGTCTTTATATAATTGAGCAAAAGCATCGCTTCTGTCGTGCTTTGC
This sequence comes from Ferruginibacter sp., assembly GCA_031392305.1. Lineage (GTDB taxonomy): Bacteria > Bacteroidota > Bacteroidia > Chitinophagales > Chitinophagaceae > Ferruginibacter. Next base: position 10,893 of record JANMVB010000270.1, on the reverse strand, counting down.
AGAAGCCGCTGCAGCAATTGAATACATTTTATCTTTACCAAAAGCAATGATCTTTGCATTTAACTCTTCATTGCGGTACGGTTTTGTGTAATCTCTTTTAGCACCTGTTCCTGCAAGGTCCCTAAGTTCCTGCTGGGCCTTAATCTGCGCTTTAATAGCTTCATGTCCTAATTCAAGGGCTTTTACCAGGTCTTCCTCCTGGCATTCTTTTGCTTCCCCTTCTACCATCATAATATTTTTTTCGGTAGCAGCAATGATAAATTCAAGATCGCATTCTGTTAATTCTGTACGGCTGGGGTTAATGATGAACTGGCCATTTTTTCTTCCAACCCTTACCTCAGAAATAATTTCCTGAATAGGAATATCAGAAACAGCAAGCGCAGCTGATGCAGCAAGGCAAGCAAGTGCGTCTGGCAAAACCTCATCATCGCTTGAAATTAAACTGATCAATACCTGAACATCACATAAATAATCTTCAGGAAATAAAGGGCGCAATGCACGGTCAATTAAACGGCTGGTCAATATTTCATAATCATTTAAACGGGCCTCTCTTTTAAAGAACGATCCTGGTACCCGTCCGGCTGAAGAAAATTTTTCCTGGTAATCAACTGAAAGCGGAAAAAAACTTTGTCCGTCTTTTGGCTCTTTATTGGCAACCACGGTAGCTAATAAAATACAATTTCCCTGGCGAACAGTTACAGCTCCGTCGGCCTGGCGGGCCATTTTACCGGTTTCGATAGTAACCATGCGGCCACCACCAATATCAAAATTTACTGACTTAATATTGAAACTCATATAGTATAAATTAAAAAATAATAAAAGTTCAAGGTTAAAGCACCTTGGAAAAAATTGCGCAAATAAAAGAATTCCCAACCTTAAAATATAGTTGGGAATTTAATTATTTAAACATGGTAATTGGCTTATTTACGCAGACCTAATTTTTCAATTAATGCCCTGTAACCTGTAAGATTATGTTTACTGAGGTAGGTAAGCAATCTTTTTCTTTGACCAACCATCATCATGAGGCCTCTTTGAGATGAGAAGTCTTTTTTATTGGTTTTAAGATGGTCTGAAATATGGTTGATGCGCTCAGTAAGCAACGCAACCTGGCCTTCTATTGAACCTGTATTGGCGGCTTTACCACCAAAGTCTGTAAAAATTTTCGCTTTTTTTTCGATTGTTAAATACGGCATTTCTTTGTTTTTAGTAACGTCTTTGTTAATTATCTTTTTTATTAGCTGGCAAAAGTAGGAAAAATATTGGAATGTAAGGAACCTTGTAAAAAGAAAACTATAAAAAAAGCCTCCGATGGAGGCTTTTTGATAAAATTCAATTTTATTATTTCATGTGTTTAAGGTTAACCCCATACAATATCAGGAAGACAATACCAATGAAGCCTCCTCCGATTGAAGTTATAATTGCCATAAGATTATCTGAGCCAAAAATTACAAAGGGGCTAATTATACTTAACAGTATGCCGGCAATGTATAAATAATAGCCTGTCTTTTTTAAATTCCACATCATAAAAGCACCTGCAAGGCAAAGCACTGCTGCGAGCATTGAGAAAATAGCTGTCTTTTTCAAATTTTCAGGAGTAAAGCTATTTGAAATTGAGGTTACCATCTTTTCGGCCATTTTAGTGCCTTTATCATTTTTACCACTTTTTTGAATATCATCTGCGGCTTTATCTTTAGAAATAGACATAGCCTGGGCTTGCTTTTCGGCTGTAAAATATGTAATTGCGCCACTTATTAGCCCCCAACCGCTCCCTACAAAAGTAAGAATGCATAAAACCGTTAAAAAGACCGGCCTGGCTGCAGGCCTTTGTTCATAATCCTGTAATAATTCAGACATTGATTGTGGAATTTATATTTAGTCTAAAATTGAAATACCGCTAAAATTGGTGTAATAATAGAAGAATGTAAAACTTCTATGATTCTTCCATCCATTTTAAATTAAAGGAAAATAAAATAACAAAAATGAAACCACTCAGAGCGGCCAAAATTGAAATTCCCATAGAACCGAAATTGTCACCAAATAGCAGGAAGTGAGTAATGAGGTTGAAAAAAGTCCCCAGGGTGAAAGAATAAAATCCTGTTCTTTTTAAACGGTACATTAGTACTGTACCTACCAGGCAAAGTATGTAAGAAACTATGCAACCGATCGTAAATTTTTTGTAATTAGCAATATTCAGGTTACTAATTTTTACTGGTTCAGCAGATGATACATCTGAGCCGGAGAATAAATGCCGAAGCTGTGTTTTTGATTTACCGGAGGATATGTTTTGCACTTCTGTTTCGGCTTTTATATAACTACGGGTATTAAAAATTATCCCGACAATACTACCAATAAAAGTAATAGCACATAAAACAGTTAAAAAAAGTGGACGAAGGCTGTTGGCCTCATTTGACTTGTAGGTTTCTTCTGGCATAATTAGTTGGTTGGTTTCCTAAGAATAGTTATTTTTTTTGAGAATATTGCAAATGTTGTTATTTTTTTTTCAACTTCCTTATTTATCTGCCATATTTGCTTTTATAAATGCAAAAAAACTTCGCCATAATTGGCTGTGGAAGAATCAGCAATCGACATGCAGAACAAATTTCCAGAATAGGGAACGTAAAAGCAGTGTGCGATATTATACCAGAAAGGGCAAATATTTTAGCTGAGCAATATGGAGCAAACCCCTACTACTCACTTAACGAACTAATAGATAAAGAATCAGCACTTGATGTAATCAGCATCTGCACCCCAAATGGATTACATGCCGAACATGCCATTGAATCTTTAAACGCCGGTATTCATGTAATGTGCGAAAAGCCTTTATGCATTAATGTTATTGATGGAAATAATATGATGGCTGCAGCAGCAAAATCCGGGAAACAATTATTTGTAGTAAAACAAAACCGCTACAACCCACCTGTTGCATTTTTGAAACAGTTAATAAATGATAATGATTTAGGAAAAATATTTAGTTTCCAGGTAAATTGTTTCTGGAACCGTCCTGCGGAATATTATACAGATTGGAAGGGGAAAAAATTGCTGGATGGAGGAACACTTTTTACCCAATTTAGTCATTTTATTGACCTGGTATATTGGCTGCTGGGAGATGTAGCGAACGTAAAAGCAATGACACAGAATTTTGCACATCCATCCATTGAGTTTGAAGATACCGGCATAGTATTATTTGAAATGAAAAATGGCATCATTGGTTCGATGAATTATTCAGTTAACAGTTATAATAAAAATATGGAAGGTTCTATAACCGTTTTTGGAGAAAAGGGCACGGTAAAAATTGGTGGTGAATATTTGAATGAGCTGGAATATTTTAATGTAGCAGGTATTACTGCGCCATTATTACCTAAAGGAAATCCGGCCAACAGGTATGGGTTTTACCAGGGAAGCATGAGCAACCATGATAAAGTATATGAAAACTTACTAATGGCCTTGCAAAACCCAAAACACCTTTTTGCAAATGCAGCAGAAGGTTTAAAAACAGTTGAGATCATTGAAAAAATTTATTCAACTGTTGCTGTACCAAAGAAGTAAACCTGGTTAATCAACATCTTTTTATTTGAACAGCCAGCATTTATTAATGAACCAGCCAACTCCAAACTCTCCAATACTTTCACAGGCAGCCGAAGCATATAAAATGAAAATATATTTTACGGTAACAAATGATCTTTCTTACGATCAGCGCATGATCCGCATTTGCACTTCACTCGCCAGGGCTAATTACCATGTAATATTAATTGGCAGAGAAATGAAGGACTCACTACCATTACCTACACAACCATTTCACCAACACAGGCTAACATGCTTTTTTGAAAAAGGCAAATTGTTTTATGCAGAATACAACACAAGGCTTTTTTTCTACCTGCTGTTTAAAAAAATGGATTGCATCTGCGCTATCGACCTTGATACCATACTACCCTGTTACTTTATTTCTATCCTAAAAAGAAAAAAGCGGGTGTATGATGCACACGAACTTTTTTGCGAAATGAAAGAAATTGTTACCCGCCATACTATCTACAAATTATGGAAAAAAATAGAACGTTTTGCAGTGCCAAAATTTATAAACGGTTACACAGTGAATGAACCCATAGCAGCAGAATTTAAAAAAATGTACAACGTTAATTATGACGTAATCAGGAACATGGCCTTGCTGAAAAATAATGCCCCTGTTGAAACCACTGATAAATTTATACTTTACCAGGGAGCGGTAAATGAGGGCCGTAGTTTTGAAACCCTTATTCCTGCAATGAAAGAAGTGCATGCAAAATTATTGATATGTGGTGATGGAAATTTTATGCAACAGGCCAGGCAGCTTGTAAAAGAAAATATGCTGGAGGATAAAGTAATTTTCAGGGGTAAAGTGTTGCCCGAAGATTTAAGGATAATTACCAACCAGGCCTATATTGGCATTACACTTTTTGAAGATAAAGGGCTTAGCAATTACTATTCTTTAGCCAATCGTTTTTTTGATTATATCCATGCCGGCGTACCCCAGCTTTGTGTGGATTACCCGGTTTATCACCAAATAAATAACGAGTTACCCATTGCCATCCTGGTAAAAGATATCAGTTCTAAAAATCTGGCTGCACAACTGAACAATTTACTCCACAATCAGGTTGTATATAATACACTAAAACAGAATTGTGTGCAGGCAAGGCAAAAGTATAACTGGCAGCAGGAAGAAAAGGTATTGATTAGTTTTTATGAAAAATTAACCAAGGCATAAAAATAGTTTCAGCGCAGGTTAACAGGTAGGTGTGCAAAGGTATTTTTTTAAAATTTTTTGGCCAAGCAATTGAGCCCTGATTAAACATCGTTGCGTCGCACTCGTGTACTGAATACGTATGTGGATCTTTTCTCACATTGATATTAATAAATAGAAATGTTTTTGTGTTGCAATAGAATTGAAAGATTGAAAATTTCTTACGCCGACGTTTGTGTAACCGGCCACTAAATTGGATATCAATAAATTCGTTTGTATTGTTTTTTTATACTGTGGGTAAAGTTCCACATAGGTATGCGGCACAAGTGAGTGACACAACAATGTTGACCAATGCTATATGGTTTGGACAAGAATAAAAAAGAAATGAAATTTTATAACTTATTTCGCAATAAAAATGGAAGAAAGGCAACTACATATTATACTCTTTGATGTGCCCTGGCCGGCAGATTATGGTGGTGTGGTTGACCTGTTTTATAAAATTAAAACTTTATACGAAGCCGGTGTAAAAATCCATCTTCATTGCTTTGTGTATAACCGTCCGCAGCAGGAAATACTAAATAATTATTGCGAAACAATTCATTATTATAAAAGAGAAAATAATATCCGCCGGTTTTCTTTTCAGCTACCCTTTATCGTTAACTCAAGAAAAAATGATGCGTTAATAAAAAATTTACAAAAAGACAATTACCCTATTTTAATTGAGGGTATCCATTGCAGTTATTATTTGCATGCCGGTATGCTTGATAATCGGATTATATTGCTCCGCCTGCACAATGCAGAGTTTGAATATTATCACCAGCTTGCAATTCACGAAAAAAATCCATTTAAAAAATTTTATTATAATCATGAAAGTAAGCTCCTGAAAAAATATGAAAACCAGCTGGCCAAAAAAGTAAAAATAGGAGCAGTAAGCAGGCAGGATGTTCAATTATACAGACAATTGTTTCGTGCAGGAGCAATTGACCACTTGCCGGCATTTACACCTTTTAACCTGGTACAGGGCATTGAAGGCAAAGGTTGCTATTGTTTATACCACGGCAACCTGTCGGTAAATGAAAATGAAGAAGCTGCAATTTGGTTGCTGGAGCATGTGTTTAACAACCTCGGTATCCCTTTTGTGATTGCAGGTAAAAACCCTTCGCAGAAGTTAATTTTTATGGCTGAAGAAAATTCTCAAACATGCCTGGTAGCCAACCCCGGCCTCGATGAATTGCAGGATATGATTTCGAAAGCGCAAATAAATATATTGCCCTCATTCAATAATACAGGTGTAAAATTAAAATTATTAAATGCGCTTTTTAACGGGCGGCATTGCCTCGTAAACAAGGCAGGTGTTGCAGGCTCAGGACTTGAAACTATTTGCCAGGTTGCAGAAGATGCAGAGGAATTTAAAACAGCCATCAGCTACCTCTACAATATTCCTTACTCAAAAGAAGAAAATATACAACGCCAGATATTGCTGGATAAATTATACAACAACGAACAAAACCTGCAAAAGATAATTGATGTTTTCTGGGGATAAAATGAATGGCTTTCTATTCAATAATACTTGCGTTGTCAAATACTTTACCTCTTTCTGTTTTAATGGTACGTGCAGGAAATTTAGTGATTACCATATAATCATGCGTAGCCATTACAATGGCAGTTCCATAGTCTTTAGAAATATGAAATAACAATTGCATTATTTCATCGCTTGTTTGCGGATCAAGGTTACCGGTTGGTTCATCAGCCAAAATAAGACGGGGCGAATTAAGTAGTGCCCTTGCTACATCAATGCGTTGTTGCTCACCACCGCTTAACTCAAAAGGCATTTTAAAGCCCTTGGTTTTTAAACCTACTTTATCAAGAACATCAGCAATTTTTTCATCCATTAATTTTTCATCTTTCCAGCCGGTAGCTTTCAACACAAATTTTAAATTATCATTTACATTTCTGTCTGTCAATAATTGAAAATCCTGGAAAACTACACCCAGGCTACGACGCAGAAAGGGAACTTTCTTCCAATCAAGCTCTCTTAAATTGTAGCCTACTACTGTACCGTCTCCTTCTCTCAAAGTAAGGTCTCCATACAAGGTTTTTAATAAACTGCTTTTACCTGTACCGGTTTTTCCAACGAGGTAAACAAATTCGCCTTTATCTACAGAAATATTTACATCACTTAAAATAAGGCTATCTCCCTGGTAAATATTTACTCCCTTTAATTCTACGATTGATTGAGACATGTTCGGTTTATTGTTTACTGTTTTCTGTTTCGTGTTTTCTTTTCGTTGTCAGGCAAATTTACTCTATACATTGCCTGCAATAAAAATTAATTTTTATTGCCCAAATGTTAAAATGGCTTAATAACTAAAAAAATAGTTGTAAAACTAAATATTTAGTTATAGGTTTGTTCATCTAACAAATTTTACATGAGTACAAAAGTATTAACCCGGGCAGAAGAACAGATTATGCAGGTAATCTGGAAATTAGACAAGGCATTTTTAAAAGAGATTATTGATGAAATTCCTGATCCCAAACCGCATAACAATACCGTAGCCACGATTATTAAAATTTTAACCGAAAAAGAATTTGTGGGGATAAATGTATTTGGCCGCATGCACCAATATTACCCCCTGGTAAGTAAAGACACCTATAGCAAGGGCACAATGAAGAGTTTTGTAAAGGGTTATTTTGAAGGCAACTTTAGTAATGCTGTCTCCTTTATGGTTAAAGAAAATAATTTAAGCATAGATGACCTGGAATTACTTTTAAAGCAGTTGAAGAAGAAGGGGATTTAGTTGATGGTTGATGATTCATTGTTCATAAATCATGGTTGATGGTTGATAGTAAAAATATTTTTAACTAAACAACCCGTAACCCGAAACCATTTAACCCGTAACCAAATAACCCGTAACATAAATTAACCAGTAACCCCTTAACCTATAACTTGTAACAAAAAAAATTAACCATGCCTGCATTTGCATTCTACTTATTGAAAGTGATTATTTGTTCCGGTATTTTATTTGGCTATTACTGGTTAATGCTACGAAACAAAATATTTCACCGGTACAACAGGTTTTTCTTATTGGCAGTAGTAGTGCTGTCACTTGCTTTACCCTTAATACAAATCAACATCATGCACAGTGCGGATGAACCGGCACCAAAAGGCATCCGGCTTTTGCAGGTTGTAAATGGTAATGAGTATCTTGATGAGATTGTGATAATTAGCCGGCGAAATAATTTTACTACCCAAGAGGCAATATTGCTTTTATATTCCATCACTTCATTTATTTTTTTAAGCATTCTTATACTGGCGCTTATAAAAATTCGCAGCCTCTTTATTAAAAACCGGCACAGCCGGGTAGAAGATATTTATTTTGTAAACACTACTGCGAATGGTACGCCTTTCTCTTTTTTAAAATACATTTTCTGGAACGATCATATAGATCCTGACAGTGCAACAGGCCGCCAGATATTTAAACACGAACTGGCTCATGTGCAGCAAATGCACAGTTACGATAAACTATTTTTAAATGCGACTCTCATCGTCTTTTGGTGTAACCCATTTTTCTGGCTCATACGCAAAGAGTTGAACATCATACATGAGTTTATGGCCGATAAAATAGCAGTAGAAGACAGCGATACAGAAGCCTTTGCCGCGATGATATTACAGGCAGCATATCCGCATCACCGCTTTACGTTATCAAACCCATTTTTCTATTCACCTATAAAACGCAGGATCATGATGTTAACAAAAAACAGGAATTCAAAAGCTGGCTACATTGGCCGCCTGATGGTACTACCATTAGCCATACTGGTATTTGCAGCTTTTACTTTAAAGGCAAAAACATTTAAAAGCAACCTTAATTACAATGGCAAAACAATTACAGTGGTAATTGATGCAGGCCATGGTGGCAGCGATAATGGAGCAATAAGCCTTACAGGTAATGTTGCTGAAAAAGACCTGGCACTTGCTATCATTAAAAAGATAAAAGCACTTAACAATAATTCAAACATCAATATTATACTTACAAGGCAAACCGATGTTTTCCAATCTGTTCAGGAAAAAGCAACTTTTACCAAGGCTCAAAAAGCTGACCTTTTTGTTAGTATCCACATTGATGCAACAACAATTGATTCGGCCAATAGTAAATCTGGTATGAGCGTATGGGTTGCCAAAGACAACTATGCTAACGCAGATAAGAGTAAACTATTTGCATCTGCAATTATTAATGAGTTTGGCAATAACTATAAATTACCAGTCGCCGGTTTTCCGCAACAAAGGGAATTGGGTGTAAGGGTTTTACAGGAAAGCTTATGCCCCTCAGTTTTAATTGAAGCAGGATATATTACTAACGCAAAAGATTTAGCCTACCTGAAAACAGAAGCAGCAAAAGAAAGCATCGCAAAAAATGTGTTGGCTGCTATCGAAATATATGCCTTTGCAAAGGAAAAAAGAGCCGGAGCAAATGCTGCAACTGCAAAAAATGGTATCAGCCCTTTATCAAAACAACAAGACATAGTGCCGGAAATAAATATTAAAGGCGACGATAAGGCCCTAGTTATTTTAGATGGAAAAACTATTAGCAACGATGAACTAAAGAAGATTAATTCGGAGAATATCAAAAGTGTTGAGGTGATAAAAGATAAAGCAGCATTAGCAAAATACGGTGATAAAGGAAAAAATGGAGTGATACTCATAATCTCAAAAGAAAAGTCTCTTGTCTTCAATAATTTTGATGTAATCACTCACGAAAAAGATTCAGCAACCACAACAAAAGTTGATCGGATTGAATTGAAAATAAACAATCAAAACATACCAGCCCCAAAGCCTCTTTTTGTAATTGATGGAAAGGAATTTAAGAATGGCTTCGACATCAATTCAATAGCACCCGACGATATTGAAAGTATTGAAGTGTTAAAGGATAAGATGGCGGAAGATAAATATGGAGAAAGAGGAAAAGCAGGTGTGATTATAATGACAACCAAAAGCAAAAAAGAAATAAAAGAAATAACGACCTGGCCAGTACCGGAAAACAACCCGGTTAATCAAGTAGTGATTAAAGCTGATATAAATACTAAAAACAAACAAACAAATTTTGATGACAGGATTTTTACCAAGGTTGAAAATGAGCCAACATTCCCAGGCGGAGATACAGCCTGGAAAAATTATCTGCAAAAAAATTTAGACCCAACCATACCGGTTGATGAGGGATGGAAAGAAGGTGTATTTAAAGTAATTGTTTCATTTATAGTAGGAAATGATGGTACAATTACTGATGTAAAATCTGAAAACTACCAGGGTTCTAAAACTTCAATGGCCTGCATAAATTTAATAAAGAACGGGCCTAAATGGAATGCTGCCGTGCAGAATGGACACCCGGTGAATGCATATAAAAAACAACCGATTACTTTTGTGATAGAAGAACAATAAATCTAATAGCCGATTTTAAATTTCATACAGTTTACACTTTTTTTAAAAGGTGTAAACTGAATCATCCACACTAATAAACAATCTCCTCATCCTTCAATTTAATCACCAGTTCTTTTTTATTATTCGCCTCTACCCTTCCAATAATTTGTGCGTCAATGTTGAATGATTTTGCTGTGGCAATCATTGTTTCAGCATCTTCGGCAGCGCAATATATTTCGATTCGGCAACCCATATTAAACACTTCATACATTTCCCTATTACTGCTGCCACTGTTTTCCTGTATGATCCTGAAAATTTCCGGGGTTTCAAATAAATTATCTTTTATAATTTTAAAATTACCCGGCAGGTATTTCATGCACTTCGTTTGCCCGCCACCACTGCAATGTATCAGCCCATGAATTTTATCGAACTGGTGCTCCAATAATATTTTTAAAACCGGCGCATACGTTCGGGTAGGGCTCAAAATAAGTTTACCGATTGTTGTAGTAAATGATGAATTGTTTATAGTAAATGTCACCGTGTCTGATAACCTGTGTTTACCTATATACACAACTTCTTCATCCAATGCAGTATTGTAACTCTCTTTAAAATTATCTGCATAATATTTATCCAGCACATCATGCCGGGCACTCGTTAAGCCATTACTACCGATACCGCTATTGTATTCGTTTTCGTAAGTACTTTGGCCAAAACTTGCAAGGCCTACAATTACATCGCCTTCCTGTATTTTATCGTTACTAATAAC
>JANMVB010000653.1:0-3823 GCA_031392305.1 Ferruginibacter sp. | reverse complement strand
ATATGGTAGCCTGTGCAGAAGCCATGAAGCAACGCCTTGCAGAGGCCGGTGTTGACAGTGCAATTATCTATCAAACAGAAGGGCACCCCATTGTGTATGCTGAAAAAATAATTGATCCATCAAAGCCTACAGTGTTGGTGTATGGCCATTACGATGTACAACCAGCCGAACCTTTGGAGCTTTGGAAAAGCGGGCCTTTTGATCCGGTGATTATAGATGGTAAAATTTTTGCCCGGGGTAGTTGCGATGACAAGGGCCAGGTTTACATGCATATAAAGGCATTGGAAACAATGATGCAAACCAATACGCTTACAAATAATATTAAATTTTGTATTGAAGGCGAAGAAGAAGTAGGCTCACCTAACCTCGGTAAATTTGTGGCAGCACATAAGGAATTATTAAAAGCGGATGTGGTGTTGATCAGTGATACGGCCATGCTCAGTTTAGAGACACCCAGCATTGATATTGGGGTGCGTGGGCTTAGTTATATTGAAATAACTGTTACCGGCCCCGACCGTGATTTGCACAGCGGCGTGTATGGTGGAGCGGTAGCAAACCCTATAACGATGCTTGCAAAAATGATCGCTTCCTGCCACGATGAAAATAACCATATTACCATCCCCGGCTTTTACGATGATGTGGCAACGGCTACTGATGAAGAAAGAAAATTAATGGCTGCTGCACCTTACAATGAGCAGGAGTATAAAGATGATCTTGGTGTAAAAGATTTATGGGGCGAAAAAGGGTTTACCACCAATGAACGGACCGGCATCAGGCCTACGCTTGAATTAAACGGTATCTGGGGTGGCTACCAGGGCGAGGGTGCAAAAACGGTCTTGCCTTCCAAAGCCATGGCAAAAATTTCTGCCCGCCTTGTACCCAATCAATCCAGCGAAAAAATTACTGCCACGTTGCTGGAGCATTTTAAAAAAATTGCACCTGCCGGCGTTACCGTAAGTGCCTTTGAACATCATGGCGGCGAACCCTACATGACGCCGATTGATAGTGTGGCTTACCTTGCTGCGGCAAAAGCGATAGAAGCCACTTTTGGTAAAGCACCCATCCCGGTACGAGGCGGTGGAAGCATCCCCATTTGTGCCTTGTTCGAAAAAGAATTGGGTATCAAAATAGTGTTTATGGGCTTTGGCCTTGATAGCGATAACCTGCATAGCCCCAACGAAAAATTTAATGTAGAAAATTTTTATAAGGGCATTGAAACCATACCTTATTTTCATAAGTATTTTACAGAAATGAGCTAATAAGGATTTATTTAATTTGTAAAGCCGAAGCAAAATAAACTTCGGCTTTTTTTATGCTTATGTTTAAAAATTTTATTGTTCCTGCTGTGAAGCAATGAGCAACATCGTTGTGTCACTCTCTTGTACTGCATACCAATGTGGAACTTTTCTTACGTGATAAATTTGTAGCCAGTTAAAAGATTTTTTAAGGCAGCTAATTGTCGCAGACTGTTTTTATATTACTTCAACAACAGAAGTTGAATTGAAAATTTTTTACCACAAAACCATAAAGTACTTTTTATTTTTTAATGATACACTAACCTGCTGCGTGAGGGATAGCAGCGAAAAGCCCGGTGAGGATTTGTGCCGTGGGCTGTGCCGTACTTGCAGCGAATAGCCCGACCCGTAGGGGCACGCCAAATTATTTTTTCTTAAAATTTCTTAAAATATTTTAATGAATGTTGCATATAAAATGCCTTATCGTAAAAAACTATTAATTACATGTTATCTTTTAACTATTTAAAGAAAAATTAATTTATGCAGCTAATCTCATAGAGCTTTTGTCATAAATTTGCATTTAAACTATACTATATATGAGACTCCCAAAACTAACCAACACAATCATGGTATTGCTTGTAAGTATTTTAAGCTTACAAACCCAGGCACAGGTAACTACTTCTACCATAAGTGGCAATGTTACCGGCACCGATGGCAAACCACTAATTGGTGCAACAGTACGGATTGCATTTGCCAATGCAGGAATCAATAAATTTACTACCACACAATCTAACGGTAACTTTTTGGTGCCGAACCTTAGGGTGGGTGGCCCTTACAAAGTAACGGTTACCTATACCGGCTACCAGGAAAAATCTGAAGATAATATTCAACTGGAACTTGGCCAGAATACACCCGTGGATTTTAAATTGGAAACTTCTGCGGTTAGCCTTGAAAGCGTAGTGGTTGCAGGCAGGTCAAAAATATTTGATAACCAGCGTACCGGTGCCTCTACAAATATCAGCAGCCGCCTCATTCGGCAGTTACCAACCATTTCAAGATCGGCAGATGATTACACCAGGTTAACCCCTTCTGCTTCTGCAACTATCAACGGTACTTCTTTTGCCGGCAGAAACGGGCAATACAATAACTACTCACTGGATGGTGCGGTATTCAACAATCCTTTTGGATTAGATGCACCAACACCCGGTGGCCAAACAAGTTCTCAGCCGGTATCACTGGATGCTATAGACCAGATACAGGTTAACATTGCGCCTTACGATGTAACGCAGGCAGGCTTTACCGGCGCTGGTGTAAATACTGTAACTAAAAGTGGCAGCAATGTTTTTGCTGGTACAGTATATGGCTTTTATCGCAACGAAGGCTTAACCGGAAAAAAAGTAGATGGCAATAAAGTAGTAGTGCCAAAGCTTGATCAGTACCAGGCAGGTTTTGCATTGGGCGGCGCCATTACAAAAAACAAACTCTTTTATTTTGTAAACTTCGAAACCGAACAAAGAAACGATGCACCCACCAGTTATGTAGCACAAAATAGTGGCAATGTCGGCAAAACAAATACTTCCCGTGTTTTGCAGGCAGACCTTGATGCAGTACGCAACATTTTAGATACTAAATTTGGCTATAAAACCGGAGATTACCAGGGGTATAACCTGAAACAAAAAAGCTACAAATGGCTGGCAAAAATTGATTGGGTAATTGATAACAACAACAGTTTGTCTTTTACTTATAATGGTTTGGATGCTTCTAAAGAAAAGCCGGCGCACCCAAGTGCTATCGGCCGCAGGGGCCCTGATTTTACAACGTTACAATTCAAAAATTCGGGTTATAAAATCAATAACAAACTTCAGTCGTTTGGTACTGAATTAAAATCATCTTTTGGAAACAAGTACGCCAATAAATTAAGATTGGTTTATACCAGGTTTAGAGATACAAGGGATCCGATGTCAACTCCTTTTCCTGTAATTAACATTACAAAAAACAACACCCGTTATATTATTGCAGGCCACGAGCCATTCTCGATAAATAATATACTAAACCAGGATGCGTTTCAGGCAACGGATAATTTCAATATCATTCTACCTAACCATACCCTTACATTCGGGGCCTCTTACGAATCATTTAAATTCGCCAACTCATTTAACCTGACAGGTTATGCTGCTACACTTTTTTCTAATGCAGATATACAAACCTTCAAAGACAGTGTACCTGTAAGTGGTGCTTATGTTTTTGGCGCCTACCCTTTAGATGTAGATGTGAATTATGCAAGGAACAGGGCCGCTGCAAATCAATGGACTTTTTACTACTTAACTGTAGCACAACTTTCTGCCTACGCACAGGATGAATGGAAGGTTGGAAAGAATTTCCGCTTAACTTATGGATTGAGGGTGGACATGCCTTCTTATGGCAATGCAAGTTTTAAGGATCCACAATTTAATGGTGATGGTACTTTCAAAGGCAGCTTTACCGAGGGTTCTCCTACTTTTCCAAATAATGACAACCAGGTTTTATTTGATGAAAATGGCAACCGGGTAACCAACGGTGTTGGCAAGCAATTGGACAATACAAAATTC